>JBCDAH010000274.1:0-1710 GCA_039186015.1 Pseudomonadota bacterium | reverse complement strand
GACGGTGATCTCGAGGTTGATGAACACCACACCGTTGAAGACGTCGCGATTGCGCTTGGCAACGCACTGAAACAAGCATTGGATAACAAGTTCGGAATCGGCCGCTATGGTTTTGTCCTACCGATGGACGAGAGTGAGGCGCGTGTTGCAATCGACCTGTCCGGGCGTGGCAATTTCCTTTTCAAAGGTGACTGGCCGCGCGACAACGTCGGCCAGCTGTCCACCGAGATGGTCGAGCACTTCTTCCGTTCGCTGGCAGAGACGCTCGGCGCAGCTATTCACATCGAAGTGACTGGCGACAACACGCACCACATGGTCGAAGCTTGCTTCAAGGCGGTCGGTCGAGGTCTCAGGCAGGCCTTCAGTCTGTCCGGTGACGGCAGTCTGCCCTCAACGAAGGGGATGCTGTGATGCCGAGCCCGGTCGCGATCATTGATTCCGGCGGAGCGAACATTGCGTCGTTGCTGTACGCCTTCGAACGGCTGAACGCACCCGCGGTACTAACGACCGACGCAGATACCATTCGGTCTGCAGACCGGGTCATCCTTCCGGGGGTAGGCGCCGCCGGCGACGCCATGCAACGTCTCCGTGATGCGAGCCTCATCGACGTGATCCGTCGGCTGGAGCAGCCGGTCCTCGGTGTGTGTCTCGGCATGCAATTGATGGTAGATGCTTCCGAGGAAGAAAACGTTGACTGCCTTGGCATCATCCCGGGAACCGCAACCCTCCTGCCGGCAGGCACCGAACACCCGGTGCCCAATATGGGCTGGTGCGCCATCGACAAGCGATCGGATCACCCGTCACTCGAGACTATCGATGACGGCAGCTATTTCTATTTCGTTCACAGCTACGCCGTGCCGGTGTCGGATTACACGGTGGCTTCGGCGGCTCACGTCGACCCGTTCGCGGCGGTGATTGCGAAAGACAATTTCTGGGCGGCGCAATTCCACCCGGAACGCTCCTCCACGGCCGGCCAAAAACTGCTGGCCCGTTTTCTGAAGTAAGCCGCATGAAAATCATCCCCGCCATCGACCTCAAGGACGGCCGTTGCGTTCGTCTGTACAAGGGCGATTTTGACCAGACCACGGAATACAGCAGCAACCCGATAGAGATCGCAAACCAATTTTCTGCACTCGATGTGGCAGATATGCACGTGGTCGACCTCGACGGCGCGCGCACCGGCGAACAGACCAACCAGGACATCGTCGCCGACATAGCGGCCAACACCCCTCTGAACGTGCAGGTCGGCGGTGGCATACGCAATTCGGAAACGGTCGATCGCTGGCTCAAAGCCGGCGTTTCCCGATGTGTCGTCGGCAGCGTTGCAATCCAGGAGCCGGACACCGTAATTGGCTGGATAGATGCGTTCGGTGCAGACCGCATTGTGCTGGCCCTGGATGTGCGTCTCGACGATGACGGACGGCCGTTGTTGACGACACATGGCTGGACGCAGACCAGCGAGCAGACTCTCTGGGACTGCATCGATGCCTACCTTGATGCCGGCCTCAAGCACGTGCTGTGCACGGACGTCAGCCGGGATGGCGCCATGGCCGGCCCGAATGTCGCCCTGTACAACGAGATTCTTGACCGTTACCCGGCTTTGCGCCTGCAAGCCTCCGGCGGCGTCCGAAGCATCAATGACCTGATCGACCTTCGCGAGCACGGCATACCAGCGGCCATCACGGGCAAGGCCATGCTCGATGGCCGCTG
>JBCDAH010000273.1:0-1715 GCA_039186015.1 Pseudomonadota bacterium | reverse complement strand
TGAACGGTTCGAAAACCTATATCTCGAACGGCATAAACGCGGACCTGGTTATTGTGGCCGCCAAGTCCGATCCGGACAGCACGCACGGTCTCAGTCTGTTTGTCGTGGAGCGTGACATGGCCGGATTCGAGCGCGGCCGTAACCTGAAGAAGATGGGTCTCAAAAGTCAGGATACGGCCGAGTTGTTTTTCAACAATGTGCGCGTGCCAAAAGACAATCTGCTGGGCGAACCCAACCGCGGGTTTTACCACCTCATGCATTTCCTCGCCGAGGAGCGTCTCCTGGGCGCCGCTCAGTATCTGGCAGCGGCAGACGCAGCTCTGGCGATCACTCTGGACTACGTCTCGGAGCGCAAGGCGTTCGGACAGCGCGTCGCTGACTTCCAGAATACCCGTTTTAAACTTGCTGACATGCGCACCGAAATCGATGTCGCGCAGGCGTTTGTCGATCAGTGCGTGCTGGAGCACAACAAGGGCGAGCTTTCGGCGGATACGGCCGCCAAGGCAAAGCTCTTCTGCAGCGAACTGGAAGGTCGAGTGCTCGATGAGTGCGTGCAACTACACGGCGGCGCGGGCTACATGGAGGAGTACCCGATTTGCCGCATGTATCTCAACGCGCGCGTGTCGAGAATCTACGCCGGCAGTTCCGAGATCATGCGTGAGATCATCGCCCGTTCGATGGGCCTCGATCCGCGCAAGGCAAAGTCGGCGGCCACAAACGACAAGGCCAACGCAGCGTAGCCCGGATTGAGGATGGTAACGCCATGAAATGCGCATTCATCGGACTCGGCGTTATGGGTTATCCCATGGCCGGCCACCTGCAGAAAGCCGGTCATGCGGTGACCGTGTACAACCGCACCCCGTCGAAGGCGGAAGCCTGGGTTGCTGAATTCGGAGGCAAGTTGGCGGCGACACCGGCAGCCGCGGCGGCAAAGGCCGATGTCGCGTTCTGCTGTGTGGGAGACGACAATGACGTGCGTGCCGTCACGATCGAGCCGGGCGGCATCCTGGAAGGTCTGCAGACCGGCGGGCTGCTGGTCGATCACACGACCGCATCGGCAACGGTCGCTCGCGAGGTGGCGGAGGTGGCTTCGGCGAAGGGCGTGGACTTTATCGATGCCCCGCTTTCGGGCGGCCAGGCGGGTGCCGAATCGGGTCAGCTGGCGATCATGGTGGGCGGCGAGCCAGAGGCCTTCTCGCGCGCACTGCCTTTGCTCGAGTCCTACGCCAAAGCCAGCACTCGCATCGGACCGGTCGGAGACGGGCAGCGCGCCAAGATGGTGAATCAGGTTTGCATAGCCGGCGTCGTTCAGGGGCTCTCGGAGGGATTGCATCTGGCGAAGCGGGGCGGTCTGGACATCGCCGCCGTCGTTGGTGCCATATCAAAAGGTGCAGCGCAGTCCTGGCAGATGGAGAATCGCTGGGAAACCATGATCAACGACGAGTTCGAGTTTGGTTTTGCCGTCGAGTGGATGCGCAAAGATCTGTCCATCGCCCTTGCGGAGGCCGAACGCGTCGGCGCTACTCTCGACATCACGAAACGGGTGGACGGGTACTACGCCGATGTGGAGAACCTCGGTGGCGGCCGTTTCGACACGTCGAGCCTGATCAAACGTCTTGAACCGTAGGGCGTCTTGGTCGGCCCCTGGCGCGGGATCGGCCGGCCACCCCGTTATCATTGACACGGCGTCCTCCGGAGGCACCGTATGCGCGTAG
>JBCDAH010000272.1:0-1736 GCA_039186015.1 Pseudomonadota bacterium | reverse complement strand
TGTTTGTGACATCACGGCTCGCCAGCAAACTGGGCGTAGGACTAACACTCGCCATTATTCCGCTGCTGATTGTTTGCGGGCTCTTCACGGTGGCGCTGATTCCGCTCGTTTGGGTCGTCGTCGCACTGCAGATTTTCCGGCGTGCAGGAAACTATGGTGTTACCCGACCCGCGCGGGAAATGCTGTTCACCGCTGTCGATCGAGAAAGCCGATTCAAGGCGAAGCAAGTCATCGACGTCGTGGTCTACCGAGGCGGCGATGTGTTCTGGGCGTGGTCGTTCACGGCCTTAACATCAATTGCGGGTCTGGGTGTCGCCGGCGTTGCTCTGGTCGGATCGACGATCGCGGCAGTCTGGGCGGCGATCGGTCTTTACTTGGGCCGGCGCTTCGAGTCGAAACAAGAGGAACAGGATGGCGAACTCAAAGTTTCGAGGACTGTGGAAACGGCCATGTAGGAGCGTGATCGATTCGAATTTGTCTCGATTTCTGGAAAGAGTGCGCTGTTCATCAGTCGAGGGTCGGGGCCGGACAGGTTGTTCAAGGCACTGAATTCGAAGGAAACCGAGATGCAGTCGACCTAGACACTACCTGGAAGTCGCAGCGGCTGATTTGGATCCTGAACGATTTGCGGCTTGCCGTTCGGTTCAACCCGCTGGCGCGTTTTGTCAAACCGTGAGATTTTCATCTGTCTCCAGGCACGACGAAAGAATAAGGGCCGCCTTCTTGGAGGTGCTTTTGATACTCGGGTGCGCCCAGCGGGGATCGAAACTCCGAGTATCTCGTTCGTACCCTCACAGGCCGCTTCGGCTTTTCGAGGCGAACGACCGATGGTCGGTGTCCGCCGACAGCCCGTGGGCGCGCTGCCTATCCATGCGACGCCTTTATCAGAGGTATGCCGCACACTCCTTGCCATGAGTACATATCCATGACGGTCGGACAGCTGAGCGTCTGACCCTTGACACGCCGATCGAAGGCGAAGACCCAAGCACGAGCGTTGGTCTGCCACCAAAGCGGCGGCGTTCTTCGCCATGACGCCGCTCACCGTCGTCTTGTTTGCGCCCTCATAATCGTGTTCCACGTTCAATGAGGCTAGACAACAGATGCTCTTCCTACTAAATCCTCTGGTGTCGGCGGGGTGGGCCGTCCAAAAGTATTCTTCAACATCGGTTTCTGCGGCCACGGTATCGCACTCAAGTTACTACGGCATCGCGTCGTGCGGAATCAGAGCACCTCGATGCTGAATCACTTGTCCGGCGAGTCGGTTGCCGGCCGCCGACGCGAGAAACGCAGGCTTGCCATCTAGCCAAGCTGCGAGGAACCCCGCGTTAAAGCTGTCACCGGCTCCCGTGGTGTCTACGGGTTGAACACGCCGCTCGACCCTTACATGACCGGGCGTTTCGTCACCTTCAATTACCCAAGCGCCGTCTGCCCCATCCTTAACGGCGACAACCCCGACGCCGTAAGCGCGCCACCGACGTCCGTGGTCCTCGGCGCTGGCCGGCCCGAACAGTGCGTTATCGTCTTCCGCTGTCGGTAGGGCAATCGTCGCGATCTTGCCGACGGCCTCGAGACACCTGCGCGCAACGTTGATTGACTGCCAACCGTAGGGACGATAATTGCCGTCGAAGGCAACTTGGCCCTGGCAGCGGCGCGCGATAGCCAGCAGTCGATCTCGATCGGCCGGCGGCAATATCGCAAGGGAAATGCCGCTGAAGTAGAACAGGTCCGATTCGATA
>JBCDAH010000271.1:0-1788 GCA_039186015.1 Pseudomonadota bacterium | reverse complement strand
GCGCAGACAAAAAATCCGTTTCGGGAGGTTAAAGAGGCCCATGGTCCAGAAAACGGTGCGCCTGACAATGGCGCAGGCTCTTGTTCGCTATCTGGCAGCCCAATATGTCGAAATCGACGGGCAAAAGCAGCGGTTCTGTGCCGGGGGATTCGGCATCTTCGGGCACGGCAACGTGACCTGCCTCGGCGAAGCGCTTTACGAACACAGGGAAGAGCTGCCGCTGTGGCGCGGCCAGAACGAGCAGTCCATGGCGATGGCTGCGGTCGGTTATACCAAACAGCAGCTGCGCCGGCGTTTCATGTTCGCCACCTCTTCGGCGGGACCTGGAACCACAAACCTTTTGACCTCCGCCGGGATCGCGCATACCAATCGCCTGCCTCTGCTGATGCTCGCAGGTGACGCGTTTGTCACACGCCTGCCGGACCCGGTGCTGCAGCAGGTGGAGCATCCGTCCAATCCGGGTCTGTCGGTCAATGATGCATTCAAGAGCGTGACCCGTTTCTGGGACCGGATCACGCATCCGGCGCAGCTGCTGCAGTCGTTGCCGGCAGCGATCAACACGCTCATCGATCCGGCGGATTGCGGTCCGGTTTTCCTTGGGCTGCCGCAGGACGTGCAGGGATGGGCATACGATTATCCGGAAAAGTTCTTCGAGGAAAAGACGCACCATCTCCGGCGGCAGCTGCCCGACGCGCGCGAACTGAGCGACGCGGCGGAAGTGCTCAAGACCGCCGAGCGGCCGCTGATCATCGCCGGCGGCGGCGTGCAGTACTCACTGGCAACCGCCGAGATGCAGGACTTCGCGCGCAAGCACAACATCCCGGTGGTGGAGACCATTGCCGGGCGGGCCAACTTCGTTCATGACGATGCTCTGAACTGCGGCCCGGTCGGTGTCACGGGGTCGAACTCCGCCAACAATCTGGCGAAGGAGGCCGATGTCATTCTTGCCGTCGGCACGCGCCTGCAGGATTTCACCACCGGTTCGTGGACGGCGTTCGCGGCAGATGCCCGGATCATTGCGGTCAATGTCGGACGGCACGACGCGGCCAAACACATGTCGCTCCCCGTTGTGGGGGATGCGAAACTGTCCCTTCCGGTTCTTTCCGAGGCGCTCGGTTCCTTTGCTGCGCCGGGCGCCTGGGTAGACCAGGCCGCAAGAGAGCGGGCAGACTGGGCGGCCTATGTCGACGAGAATACCTCGCCGGTAACGAAAGACGGCAGCAACCGGCCGATGTCCTATGCCCAGGTGATCGGTGCGGTCAATGACGTTTGCGATCCGGAGGACCGCGTAGTTGCGGCCGCGGGTGGGCTGCCAGCGGAAGTCACCGCAAACTGGCGGACGAAATCCCTTGGCAGTGTCGACGTCGAATTCGGCTTTTCCTGTATGGGCTACGAGATTTCCGGAGGCTGGGGTGCACGGCTCGGCCACATGGAAGACCATCCTGACAAGGATACGATCATCTTTGTCGGGGATGGCTCCTACATGCTGCTGAATTCCGACATCTACTCCTCGGTTCTGTCCGGTGCGAAGATGATCGTCGTCGTCTGCGACAATGGCGGCTTTGCGGTGATCAACAAGCTGCAGAACAACACCGGCAACGAATCCTACAACAACCTCATTGCCGACTGTAAACTTGCTGTCGACCCTTTTGCCGTCGACTTCGAGGCGCATGCGCGCTCCATGGGGGCGAACGCGGAAACGGTGCACTCGATCAGCGAACTCAAGCAAGCCTTCGGAAGGGCCAAGCAGTCGGACCGGACCTATGTCATTTCCCTGAAGGTCGATGC
>JBCDAH010000270.1:0-1795 GCA_039186015.1 Pseudomonadota bacterium | reverse complement strand
GGGTGATCTTCAGTGCACCGCCGAGAAACAGGTCCTCAGTCGTCTCCACGGTCCTGTCCTGTGTGATCGGGTAAGATCCATTGCCCCAACTCAGCATCCCGCAAAACGCGTTTTGCCTGGGTAAAATCGTCCTCCGGCACCAAAACGCGTTTCGGGAACGCGCCGATCGAGCCCTCCATAATGCTCATGTTCTGGTCCGCAATGACGACATGACATCCCGCGTCGCGCAGAAGCACTTCGACGAAATTCACGAGGACAACATCGTTTGAACGCATCAACTCTCGCATTTCGTCACGCTTTCTCTTTACGTAGGGGCAAAGCACCGGCACCACTTCTGCGTCAACGTGCCGTGGCTCGGTGAAACCGACTGCGCGGTTATGTTGTGGCTTAAATCATTTCCGCCAGTGGCGGAAACACGTCGCATGCCCACACCCTGTTGCTTCGACCTGGCCGGCCAGGAAGAACGAACCGGGGCAAACCGACGAATACGTGTGAGATGGTTCCAGTAAACCCTGGAACACTCTAGCAAAGGACGCAAGGAGCACATCGTGGGTCTAGTCGTACCAATTGACGGGTCTCGAGACCCGAAGCGATTTCTGACCGCGATCCTTGATCTGGTCGGCGAGGACATGGGCGGTGTCAACCGGATCATCCTCGACAAGTCCGTTTCGGATGTCGAGATGATCCCGGAACTCGCACATCACTTAATCGATAGTGGCGGAAAAAGGCTACGCCCGATGCTGACAATCGCGGCATCAAAGCTCTTCGATTATAGCGGCGACGGTCATATTAAGCTCGCTGCGAGCGTCGAGTTCATGCACACGGCGACGCTCCTCCACGACGATGTCGTCGACGAAAGTGATGCGCGCAGGGGAAAATCGACGGCGCGACTGATTTGGGGCAACCAGGCCAGCGTTCTGGTGGGCGATTTCCTGCTCGGGCAAGCGTTCCGGATGATGGTCGATGTCGGCTCGTTATCGGCGCTGAAAATTCTGTCGAACGCCGCCGCTGTCATTGCCGAAGGCGAGGTCATGCAGCTGGCGGCGGCAAAGAATCTCGCCACGACCGAAGACGCGTATCTGGCGATTATCAATGCCAAGACTGCGGCCCTGTTTGCTGCGGCATCCGAAGTTGGCGCCGCAATTTCAGACCGCCCGGCCGAAGAGCGTGACGCTCTGCGGTCCTATGGAAAGACGCTTGGGATCGCGTTCCAGCTGGTCGACGATGCGCTCGACTACGCCGGGGACTCCCGAAGCCTTGGCAAGTCCGTCGGCGACGATTTCCGCGAGGGCAAGATTACGCTGCCGGTCATACTAGCCTATCGCCGCGGTGACGAGGAGCAACGCGCGTTTTGGAAGCGGACCATAACGGATGGCGAGATCCGTGACGGCGATCTGGAGAATGCGATGGCGTTGATTGATCGCCACGACTCCATCAAGGCCACGTTCGAACGCGCGCGTTACTACGGTTCGATTGCACGTGACGCGCTGGCGACATTCCCGGATTCGCCAGCCAAAACCGCACTCTTGGATGTCGTCGAGTTTTCGATCGCCCGCGCGAACTGAGGCTCGTCGCGCCAAATCAGCTTCACGTCTTTCGTTGCGCTGTTCGCACGCTCGCAGGCTCGCGGCTCGAGCGCTGGCTATCCTGGTAGGACGGTTCCCAGGCCGCGAACGCGGCCCGCCGCGTTGCGGCGCGCCCGCGCAGGGCCCGGCCGCAGGCCGGAACAGCCCGTGAGCGATAATCTTTAATTGCGCTGTTCGCACGCTCGCAGGCTCGCGGCTCGAGCGCAGGC
>JBCDAH010000269.1:0-1797 GCA_039186015.1 Pseudomonadota bacterium | reverse complement strand
TCCGGCCTGACGGCCGGGCCCTCCGCGAGGGCGGCGCAACGCGCCGGGCCGCAGTCGCAGCCTGAAACCGTGCTCGACGGCTAACCTGCGCTCGAGCCGCGAGCCCGCGAGCGTGCGAACAGCGCAATTTAAAGACTCTCGCTCACGGGCTGTTCCGGCCTTCGGCCGGGCCCTGCGCGGGCGCGGCGCAACGCGCCGGGCCGCGGTCGCGGCCAGAAACAGTGCCCGACGGCTGGCCCGCGCTGGTTGTTTACCGCTCACGGGCTGGGATCGTCCTCGCAGGATAGCCAGCGCTCGAGCCGCGAGCGTGCGAACAGCGCACGTAAAGACTCGCGAACAGCGCAACGTATGGATGACGTCAATATGAGGCGGCCAGCTTTCCAACGCCGTCTTTGCGATACAGGTCACGCCGAAACTGGACGATGCCATCGGCCGTTGCCCATGCCGTGATATAAACCATGTGCAGCTTCACCGGCTTTTTCAGGCGTACGGTCTTGGTATCGCCGGACTTCTTGATCCGATTGATCGCGGATTTCGACCAGTTGCCGTTACTCTTCAGCAACCAGACCAACAGCGACTCAATATTCTCGACACGAACGCAACCAGAACTCGCAGCGCGGAAGTTGCGACCGAAGATGCGGTCGGACGGCGTATCGTGAAGATAGACAGCGTGTGCGTTGTGGAAGTTGATCTTTGCAAAGCCAAGCGGGTTACTTTTCCCGGGCTGCTGCCGGTAGCTGAGCTTGTATGGCTGAGACGAGTTCCAGTTGACCTTTTTCGGGTCGAGCTTGCGATTGCCGGAATAAGCGTCGATCCCGAACTTGGTCAGGACGTCCTGCTTGGCCCGCTGCATCTGGCGGCCCTTCGGGATCAGGTCTTCCCGGATCACCGTCGGCGGCAGCCGCCAGACTGGGTTGAAGTTGATCTCGTGGATGCGCGACGAGAGCAATGGAGTCTTGCGGTCGATCTTTCCAACGACACCGGCATGGCGTGTCACGACGCGATCACCGACAACTGCTTCCACCTGCGCCGAGGGGATGTTCACAACGACGTATCGCGCTTTGCTCGATTTCACGTGTTTGCGCAGCCGGCTGAGGTTGATGCGCAATTGGCGCAATCTGACTTTTGCAGGAATGCGCAGCGCGGCACGCGTCCGCCGATCGGTGACGCCGGTTGGCGACAGGCCGTTTGACGCCTGGAAGCGTTTCAGAGCGCGCTCAATATCGTGGCCGAAGTGCGACGGATAATAGGACGGGTTGCGCAGATCGCCGCTTGCAACAAGCCGGTCGTGAAGCAGCCGAACGGCCCGCCCGCTGGTGCCGGTGTGCAGCTTGTCATCCGACACTTTCGGCCAGCCGCCATCAGCTACGATCGCCTTGTAGCGGGCAATTGCCGCTTTTGTCGCTTTGATGTTGGCGCGCGACAACGTGGGATAGCCGCGTGGCGGATTGGCCTCCCAGCGGCGCACGAACTGCCGGTCGTACAGCTCGCTCGAGTAGGATGCCTGCTCGGTGCGGAACGGGTTCCAAGACTGGCTCGAGTCATACGCCCCGGCACCAGGAACGCCAATGACAGGGTTGACAGAAAAAACGAATCCCGCCGCGATAACGCCAGTCAGTCCAAAACGGTCACAGCGCATGCCGCCGCGCTCCATTATCAAATTGGGCCTCAAGATCATCTCATAAGGTCACGCCGAAGCGTCAGGGCCAATAAAATTTCACGTTATTTTCGGCCGTTTACGACAGCGTCAGCGCAGCCCGTCGGTTCGTCGTGTTGCAGTCGAAGACACGCGTCACG
>JBCDAH010000268.1:0-2039 GCA_039186015.1 Pseudomonadota bacterium | reverse complement strand
GACCGACGCCAGGACATTCTGGGCTTTGCCGGCGTCCACGTTGGCGGGACGGACTTCGACAGACAACTGGCCGTGGCGACGGTGATGCCGAAACTCGGGCTGAATAGTCCGCTCAAACGCAAGGGCATGGATGCACCGTCATGGTATTTTCATGACCTTGCGACCTGGCATCGGATTGGTTTTCTCTACGATCGCAAGGTGCTGACGGAAGTCCGCAGTGTGCTGCGGGATTCAGCGCAGCCGGAGAAAATCCAACGGCTCATTCATGTGCTGGAGCAGCGCAAAGGGCATGAACTCCTGGCCAGCGTCGAAGCGGCCAAGATTGAACTCTCTGACGCCAGTCGCGTGACCTTGGACTTTGATGACGGCATGACAAACCAGCCGTTCGAGATCGCACGGGCCGACCTGGAGGCAGCCGTTGCTGACGGTCTCGCGCGGATACAGGCGCGCATTTGCGATGTCCTGCGGTCGGCAGGTTTGAAGCCCGACGCTGTCTCGGCGGTGTTCCTGACGGGCGGGACAACAAAGATGCCGTCGGTACGCAATGCGATTTCAGCGATGATCCCAACGGCGCGCGTCGTCGATGGAGATGTGTTCGGCAGTGTCGCAACCGGCCTCGCTCTCGACGCGGCGCGGCGGTTCGGCCAACAGTTTGCGCCACGTCGTTGAATTGCGCCGCAACCGGTTTCGGCCGGCTGTCTCGGCAGCCGTCGGCTTATCCGGGATCACCCGTCGGGCGCCGGGCCCAGGCTGCCGCGCTCGATAATTTCGGTTCCGAACCGGCTGCTGTCGACGGCCTCGCCGGTCTGCAGTACTCCGATCAGGATTTGGGCTGCTGCGTGCCCCATTCGGCGATGCGGCACGTGCACAGTTGTGAGTTGCGGGTCCACAACCGATGCTAGGTCGATATCGTCGAACCCCACAATCGAAACGTCTTCGGGAACACGAAGGCCAAGGCGTTTGGCTTCACCCAGGGCCCCAACAGCGAGGACATCGTTGCCGCAAACGATCGCGGTCGGTCGCGGGGCATGCGCCATCAGTTTCTGCATCACCGCAGCTCCGGCCTCGATCGTGTATGGCGCCTCAACGACCGGCAGCGCCGCTTCCGGCAGCCCAGCTTGGGTCATGGCAGCCCGTGCTCCTGCAACACGGTCGGCGGCGCGATCATTGTTCTTCGTGATGCCGGCAATCATGCCGATGGAACGATGCCCGTAGGCGATCACCCGCTCGACCAGTTGGCGCATTGCTGCCCGATTGTCGAAGCCCGTGCACAAAATCCCTTCATCCTCCCGGTAGTTCCAGGCAACGACGGTTGGAAACTCGCGTGCTTTCAGAAACTCATAGACCTCAGGCGCCCGATCCCAACCGATCAGCAGCAAGCCGTCAGCGCCCCGGCCGACAAGAGATTTGACCTGTTGGTACTCACGCTCCGGATCGTAGCTCGTACTGGCGACCAGAAGCGTATAGCCGGACGCCGCCAGCACTTCCTCGAACGCCTGAAGCCCACGCGCGAAAATGGCGTTTTCCATGGTTGGAATAATCGCGCCAATCGTATTGGTCTTGCGCGACGCCAGCGCCCGCCCGCCGAAGTGCGGCGTGTACGCGAGCTTTTCGATCGCCCGCATCACCCGCTCCCGCGTGCGCGGCACGACCTGGTGTGGCGCATTCAAACAGCGCGAGACGGTCGCCGTCGAGACGCGGGCGAGGCGCGCAACATCGTTCAGGGTTGGCATGGGCTCTTGTGGCATCGGTCGAAACTAACACATCGATCAGCCGAAGTCCGCTCACGATGTAAGCGCTTGCATCTAGAAATGTAAGCGCTTACAGATAGCGTTGTAGCGAATGGAAACCTGCCTGAGGAGTGCGGCGATGCTAGCGCGACGAGCTCAGCTACTGCTGACGCTGTCGATCATGTCGTTTGGCGTCTTCTTCACCAACGTCGTGTTCGGCGCGACGGGACGCGGCGTGTTTCTGTCTGACGTCGGTGAATTGCTTGTGCTGTTCGCAAGCTGCGCAATCTTCGTCGCGTCCACGCTGCT
>JBCDAH010000267.1:0-2121 GCA_039186015.1 Pseudomonadota bacterium | reverse complement strand
GGCTATGCCTTGAGTTCGGAGAGCGCATGAGCCGCGCCTTGTCCCTTCGCCTGCGACTGACCCTCATCATCCTGCTGCCGTTGATGACCCTCGCCGTCATTGCGGGGCTTTGGCAGTTGAATAATGCGCGCCGCACGGCGGCGGATGTATTTGATCGCAGTCTTCTTTCGGCGGCCTTAGCGGTGGCAAATGACGTCGCCATCTCGGGCGGCGACGCTTTGTCAACGGAAACGAGCGAGATATTGGCGAGCACCTCCGGCGGCCCGGTCTTCTACCATGTCTACGCCCCTGACGGCGTGATCGTTGCGGGATACGCAACCCCGCCTGTGGGTATTCCGGTTTCGCGCGCGGAAACGGCAAGCCCGACATATTTCGACGCCGTGTACCAAAGCCGCGACGTCAGCGGAGTGCGATTGCAGACCCGCACGGAGATTGAGGGCTTCGCAGGCATCTTCACCACAACGGTTTGGCAGGACCGGAATGTGCGTACCGTCTTTGTTCGCGACCTTGTGCTGCGCTCCTTCGTCGTAATCACCGGCCTGATTACCTGCCTTGCGCTGATTGTCTGGTTTGGGGTACGGCGCGGACTGCGCCCGCTTACCGATTTGGAAGAAGCGATTGCGGCGCGTTCCAGCGATGAGTTGGCGCCGATCCGCCGCGCGGTGCCGCTTGAAGTGGAGGGGATCGTCGAGACGCTGAATCGGCTCTTCGCGCAAGTCTCGCGCAGCATGACAGCGCAGTCCGAGTTTATCGCCAATGCCGCCCATCAATTGCGCAACCCCATTGCCGGGGTCTTGTCGCTGGCCGAAGCTGTGAGCCATGCGCCGAATGAAACCGCTGCGCGGGCGCGGGCCGAAGACCTTGTGCAAGCTGCCGAACGGACGGCACAACTCGGCCAACAGCTTTTGACGCTAGAACGGGCCGAAGCGCTAAGCCCGCCCTCCGCTCAGAACCGCCTCGACCTTGTCGCGTTGCTGCCAACGTGGGTAGCGGGGTTGCGGGAGGACCTTCCGCAAGGCGTTGATCTTACGCTCACGCACTTGGACGCGCTTCCGGAGATCATTGGAGACGGCACAATGCTGCGCGAAGCCCTGGCAAATCTGGTCAACAACGCCGTTCTACATGGCGGACCGTCGCTAGGCGCAATTGATGTCGCCGCCGTCGCGTCTGATGCGCATCTTACGCTGTCGGTCGAAGATGACGGTGTCGGCATTCCGGAAGGCGACCGTGTGCGGGCGATGGAACGATTTTCACGACTGTCGGAAACCTCATCCAGCGGATTGGGGTTGTCCATTGTCCGCGCCATCGCGCAGGCCCATGGGGGATCGCTGCGCTTGGAGGCTGGCGCGCGTGGTCTGCGGGTGGAAATCAACATTCCTGTGGTGACGTAAGCGAGTGCGACCCAAACCATGGTGAATTTCGTTGTTCCCCACGACGACAGATGGCCCGCAGCATTCGAGCGCGAGGCCGCCGTCCTCTCACGCGAATTGGCCGACTTACGGATCGAATTTCATCATATCGGCAGCACGGCAATTCCGGGCATTCTGGCAAAGCCGATACTCGATATGTTGGGTGTCGTCGATGACTTGCCCCGGCTCGACGCGAGACAAGCCGCGTTCGAAGAAGCGGGATACGAAGCGATGGGCGCGTACGGTATCGACGGCAGGCGCTACTTTCGGAAACACGACGAGAGCGGGCAGCGCACGCACCATCTCCATATCTTTGAACGCGGCGCACCGCATGTGGAGCGTCACCTCGCGTTTCGGGATTACTTGATCGCGCATCCCGCCGTGGCCCAAGCCTATTCCGACTTGAAGGCAAGGCTGCTGG
Source organism: Pseudomonadota bacterium (assembly GCA_039186015.1). Lineage (GTDB taxonomy): Bacteria > Pseudomonadota > Alphaproteobacteria > Rhizobiales > Hyphomicrobiaceae > JBCBWG01. The sequence continues at coordinate 291 of JBCDAH010000267.1, read as the reverse complement.
CCGGAGATGATCCAAGTTGGGACGGCTACCTCGACGGCAAGGTACCGTTCATTCGTGAAACGGAGGCTGAGGCGATCCACTGGTATCGCTCACGAACCGAACCGCAGTAATGGGAAACCTGTCCTAGGCTATGGTCGCGCCTTCACGAATGATGGGCGGCGCTGCGTTCAATGCCTGAACGGCAAAACCAGCGGCGGACTTGTACTCGGCGAGAAAGGCCTGCCGCTCCGCTTCGGGCAACACGGTTTCAATGTCGTCGAAGACCCCGCCGCAACGCGCGTCGAGCAGGTC
>JBCDAH010000266.1:0-2124 GCA_039186015.1 Pseudomonadota bacterium | reverse complement strand
CGTCGTCAATGAGAACGATACGGTCGCGACGGCTGAGATCCGTTACGGCGACAATGATCGCCTATCGGCCCGCGTTGCGAGTATGATCAGCGCGGACTGCCTCGTCCTGTTGTCGGATGTCGACGGCCTGTACACCGCGCCTCCCGACAAAGACCCCAACGCCCAACGGCTGGACGAGGTCGTTGAGATCACGCCTGAGATCGAAGCGATGGCAGGCAGTGAAGGCTCGGAGCTGTCACGCGGCGGCATGGTGACCAAGATCGAGGCTGCCAAGATCGCGCGGGCAGCCGGCATCAACATGGTTATCGCCAGCGGTCACATCCTGCATCCGCTCAGCACGCTCGACAGCGGCGGGCCTTGTACATGGTTTCTTGCTGCCTCGGATCCGGTCGCTGCGCGCAAGCGCTGGATTGCCGGTCAGCTGGAGCCGGCCGGTTCGGTCTATGTCGACGATGGCGCGGAGAAAGCACTCGGTGGCGGCAAGAGCCTGTTGCCTGCCGGCGTGCGGCGTGTCGATGGTCAATTCGACCGCGGCGATGCGGTTGTCATCCGCCGGCTCGACGGCACGGAACTAGGGCGTGGGCTGGTGGCCTATGCGAATGACGATGCCCAGCGTATTATGGGCAAGAAATCAGGCGAAATCGCTGGCATTCTGGGACACAAAGGGCGGTCGGAACTCATTCACCGCGATGACATGGCGCTCAATCGGGTACGGACAAAATGAATAAGGTCGAAAAACTTTCAGCTGATACGAAAGACGTGATGGCCGAATTGGGCCGTCAGGCCAAACAGGCTGCATCCGTGCTTGCGATTGCCAGCCGCGAAGAAAAGGATGCTGCCCTTGTGGCAGCCGCTGACGCTTTGCGCCAATCAACAGCAAGTATTGTCGAGGCCAACGCGCTTGACCTTGCGGCTGCGCGCGAGGCTGGCCGGCCTGACGCCTTCGTCGACCGGCTGGCTCTGAACGAAAAGCGGATTGACGGCGTTGCCAAGGGGCTCGAAGCCATCGCACAACTGGATGATCCGGTTGGCGCGACGATTGCCGAATGGCGACAGCCCAACCACCTGAAGATTGAGCGGGTGCGAACACCACTTGGCGTCATCGGCGTCATCTACGAGAGCCGCCCGAACGTTACTGCCGATGCAGGTGCGCTGTGCCTCAAGTCTGGCAACGCGGCCATTCTGCGTGGCGGTTCGGAAAGCTTTCATTCCAGCCGCGCAATTCATGCCTGCCTGGTTGCCGGTCTCGAAGCTGCGGAGCTGCCTGCGGCCGCTATTCAACTGGTGCCAACAACAGATCGTGCGGCGGTCGGTGAAATGCTACGTGGTCTCGATGGCGCCATCGACGTGATCGTGCCGCGTGGGGGCAAGAGCCTGGTTGGCCGCGTACAAGACGAAGCGCGGGTGCCGGTCTTCGCGCATCTCGAAGGCATCTGTCATGTCTATCTCGATCGCGGTGCCGACCTCGATGATGCTGTCCCGATTATCGTCAACGCCAAGATGCGGCGCACCGGCATTTGCGGCGCGGCTGAAACGCTGCTTGTCGACAAGGAAGCGCCGGAAGAGTTCTTGAAGTCCGCTATTACGGCGCTGCTCGATGCCGGCTGCGAAGTGCGCGGCGATGCGCCAGCACAATCTGTCGATACGCGCGTCAAGGCTGCAACTGAAGAAGACTGGCCAACCGAATATCTGGACAAGATCATTTCAGTGAAAACTGTTGATGGCGTCGACGAAGCGATATCGCACATCGCCACCTATGGATCGCAACACACCGACTGCATCCTGACCGAGTGCTATGGCACCGCGGAACACTTTCTCAAGCGTGTCGATTCCGCCATTGTCCTGCACAACGCTTCGACACAGTTCGCCGACGGCGGTGAGTTCGGCATGGGCGCAGAGATCGGCATTGCGACAGGCAAAATGCACGCGCGTGGCCCCGTCGGGCTCGAACAGTTGACGAGCTTCAAGTACGTCGTGCGTGGCGCCGGCCAGACCAGGCCGGACTAGGCAAGAGTTAGGATTGATCCTTGTCCCGTAAGTCCGCTCCGGTCAGCTTTGGCTCGATCAAACCCAAGCCGCCCCTTGTCATGCCAGGGCAACGGGTCGGCCTCCTGGGCGGGTCGT
>JBCDAH010000265.1:0-2174 GCA_039186015.1 Pseudomonadota bacterium | reverse complement strand
GTAAGGTCAGAGGTCCGGCACTCGGCGCTGGCAGGCGTGTCGCCGGAAGCTGGGCTAAACGGTGTCGTGCATTGCTGCGCAAACTCGGAGGCGAGAATGTTCGTCGTCGTATGCAGATCGTTCTGCGCGTGGCGACAGACAAGTTCCAAATCCTTGGTGAACGTCACATCGCATTCGAGAATTCCTGCCCCTTGTTGAGCAGCAGCGATATTTGATTCAACGGTATGCTCCGGGAAAAGAAGTGGCGCGCCACGGTGTCCGATGGAAAAGCTCGATCTCTGCGCGGTATTGCTTGAGCAGGCCATTAGTTGATCCTTGAGCGTGCTGTTATCCATTTGGGAAATCAGAAAATCTGGTCTTGCGCCGTATTCAACGCGGACAGTTTCGCCGTGGCTTTCGGCAGCGGCAGAAGTCGCGATCAAGAGGCACAAGGCGGACGTGGCGAGGGTTTTCATGGATACATCTCCTTCGGACTTTCAGTGCCGAATATGCGAAGGGCTATGTAAAACTTGTGCAAAGCCGTGATGAAGACGCTATGACACTTCATGGGAAAGGCGAGGTGTCTAACGATATCGGCGGCATGGTCAGAGCGACCTTGAGAGCAGGAAACCCACCGAGCGTGACCGCGCCTGAGACGATTTTACCAAAGGTTCCCGTTGCCGTTACAGAACTGTGACGTCCAGACTTCGTCCGCGCGTTATCAAAACTGCCAATATGGATTAGCATGAAACTCTTCGCAACGATCCCAGCAGTTGCCGCCCTTGTAACAGCTGACCTGCATTCGACGAATTCTAGCTCGGCGACCGCTATGCCGACGCAGATGGCAACCTGAGCGCCGATATCGCGACAGATCCGTCGGAGCCAATCGACCCGTCGACGCTGAACTTTGCTTACACGCCGGTTGAAGACACAGCGGTTAACGTCGATGCCTGGACAGAGTTCCGTGACCACATCTCCGGGAAGGCAGGCAAAGACGTACAGTTCTTTCCGGTTCAATCAAATGCAGCGCAGATCGAGGCCACGCGTGCTGGTCGTTTGCATATCGAAGGCCTCAACACAGGCTGAAACCCTCTTGCCGTGGCTTGTGCTGGCTTCCGTCCGTTTGCCCTGACGGCGGCCGAGTTTGGGCTAAGCCGAGGCGAAGATTTCGAAGCAACCTTCTCCGGTGCCGATAACAGCTACATCCTCGGCGTTGCGAACCAGGATTAGATCGCGACGTCCATTGCAAATTCCGTCAAGGGCCGCATGGTCGACCGTGAAGTGATTACCGAGGAACAACTGGTCACGATCTACAAATCCGAGACATTGTCGACGACGGGTTAAGGTTCCGTTCATAGTTTGACGCCCGAATTGCAGGAGAACACCCGCGGCGCATCTTTCAGCTTCGACTGGGAAGGCACTGCGCTGGCGGAGGAGTTCGGACACAACGGTGAAGACAAGTTCATCGAGATCGCGTTTCAAAGATGTCTGGTCGGCCATCCGCACAATTGATGAAGCGAACGGCGTCGTCTACGAGTGCAACTGATTAATCTCTTGGTCGACAGAACATGCTGCGGGGGGCTAAGCGACGTGACGCTGGCCGTCCCGTCAGGACAGCTCACAGGTCTGATTGGTCCGTCCGGTGCTGGTAAGTCCACGCTCATTCACTGTGCAAACCGGCTGGCTCAACCCAGCGCCAGCGCGACCCTTCTCGGCGACACCGATCTTGCCAAGATTGGTACGGCGGAGCGCCGTCGGATAGGAATGATCTTTCAGGAATACGCGCTCGCCGAGCGGCTCACGGTCATGGAGAACGTGCTCTCGGGTCGGCTGAGTTATGTGCCGTTCCAGCGCAGTTCTCTGCAACACTATCCCGGACGCGACTTTTGCGAAGCTTACCGGTTGCTCGACCGCGCGGACCCTATGCTCCGCCGCCGATGCGCTATCCGGCGGCCAGCGGCAGAGGAAGGGCATCGCGCGGGCGCTGGCGCAAGAACCAGAGCTGCTTCTCGTCGACGAACCAACGGCGAGCCTCGCCCGAAAGAAGTCTCGTCAGATCATGCGGCTTTTTACCGAAATATGTGAAGAACGTGGGCTACCTGCCATCGCCAACATTCACGACGCGCCACTCGCCCAGCAGTTTATGCAACGCATCGTAGGACTGAATTCCGGCCGTCTGGTCTTTGATGGCAAGC
>JBCDAH010000264.1:0-2230 GCA_039186015.1 Pseudomonadota bacterium | reverse complement strand
CGATGTCGGCTATGGGCCGTCCTCGTCTATGTCGCCAACAAGTCGGGCACATGATCTTGAGCAAGCGAGATGATTGCATCAAGCCGCGCAATTCTACGCGCGCCCGGACGATAGGCGAGGAACACTTTGAACGGGCGCGACGTGTGTCCGGGCAAGCAGCGAACAAGCGCGCCGGTGTCGATTGCGTCCCGCACCATGAAATCCGGAAGAAAAGCAATCCCGTGGCCCGCCAAAGCGAGATCGATCAACACACTGAAGTTTTGCACGCCGATCGCCCCGGTCACATCAACTGCCACACGCTCAGCTTTATCCTGAAGCGTCCAGGTTGTTGTCGGTTGGTCTCCCCGAAACAAAAGGCAAGGAGCCTGAGAAAGATCGCCCGGCGTTTCGATTGAATACTCGCTCAGAACGGACGGTGCAGCGACAAGCCAAGCGTGAAAGGCACCCAGTTCCCTTGCGACAAGCCGGTCATCGTTGAAAGACCCGACCCTGAAAGCAAGATCGGTGCCGGGGTCTTGCATGTCCTCAAAGGCATACCCCGTACGCATCACCAGTTTCAGGTTTGGATGCTGTGCCTGAACAAGTGGAAAAAGCGTCCTGACGACCAGACCACCGAACTCCGGCGTCGCAGCGATCGTTGCCTGACCGGAAACGCCGACACTTTCCTCCCGCGCGATGTCATCGAGGAGGTTTATCTCTGCGAGAATAGACCGGATGCGTAGGTCAAGTTGCTCTCCTACTGGGGTCAGCTTGACCGAGCGTGCGCCGCGTTCGAGGAGCTTGACGTCCAGATGTGCCTCAAGTTGAGCGACATAACGGCTGACGCCAGACTTCGCGATCCCTAGGCGCTCTGCCGCAGCGCTGATCCCGCCAAGACGCGCCACTGTGGAGAAGCAGCGAAGCGCAGGAAGGCTTAACGTTCCAATTTCTTGAACCATAAGTTCAGGAATATCTCTCTGTTCTGATTTGTTGGCAAGCAGTATCTCCGATCTTGCGAAAACGGCCCCATGTCAGGGGGCAATCAATCGGAGAGAGAACATGAACATTCTAATTACAGGAGCCAGCAGCGGGTTCGGTGCGCTGACGGTAGGCGAACTGATCAAAGCCGGGCACCGCGTGGTTGGCACCGTTCGCGACCCGGAAGGCAGAAATTCAACGGCGGCGTCCGAGCTTCGTGCTCTCGGCGCAGAGATTGTCGAGATTGATGTGACCGACGACAGTTCCGTTGAAGCAGGCGTCGCTCTTGCGCAAAAGAAACTCGGCAATATCGATGCCCTCATCAACAACGCAGGGGTCGGCGCGCACGGCCTACAGGAGAACTTCTCTGCCGACGACTTCCAGCGCCTGTTTGACATCAACGTCTTTGGTGTTCAGCGCATGATCCGCGCCGTGCTGCCAGAAATGCGTGAGCGGGGCTCGGGTCTCATTCTGAACGTCTCAAGTCTTTTGGGCCGTTTCGTGCTCCCCTTCTACGGTCCGTACAACGCTACGAAGTGGGCCGTTGAGGCTCTGAGCGAGAACTACCGCGTGGAACTCAGCCAGTTCGGCGTGGATGTTGCCGTCATCGAGCCGGGTGGGTTCCCGACGAACTTCTTCGGCAACCTGATGCGCCCGACCTCACGAGACCGCGATACCGGCTACGGCGACATGGCGGCTGCGCCGGACGCAGCACTGGAAGGCTTCGCCGAGTTTCTCAAAGGCAACCCGCAGCAAACACCCCAGTTGGTCGCCGACGCCGTCGTGTCTGTGGTCGAGACTGCGCCCGGCCTCCGTCGGTTCAGAACCGAAGTAGACCAGGTTGGCATGGGTGACGCAATTAAACCGATGAACGATCAATCGGCAAGCGTTACGGAAACCCTGTTCACAAACTTTGGTATGGCAGACATGCTGACGCTGAAAGTGGCCACACCGAAAGCAGCGTAACCCAGTTGTTGGCCGGTCGTTGCTCCGGCCGGCCAACCGCCCAAACTGAACTAGAGACAATGCCATGACCCATCCCGCTCTCACTTCGGAGTCCGTCGCTGTCGTCACCTGCGGCGCGTCCGGCATCGGACTTGCCGCCGTCACGCGTTTCGCGTGTATGGAAATGCGTGTAGTGATTGTCGATAGTTCAGAAGACAAACTTAATGCCGCTGCCGATATGGCCCGTGCCGCTGGCGTAAGGGAGGTTCTAACCGCTGCGACCGACGTCAGTGATATCGAGCAAGTCGAGGCCTTGGAAGCCAGTGTG
>JBCDAH010000263.1:0-2348 GCA_039186015.1 Pseudomonadota bacterium | reverse complement strand
CGTGACGGCAAATCGGTCGTCCTTGCGGCCGGCGACACGTTCCGCGCAGCAGCAATCGACCAGCTGAAGATCTGGGGAGAGCGCACAGGATGCGAGGTTATCGCCCGCGACGTCGGCGCGGATTCTGCTGGCCTCGCATACGACGCACTCACGCGCGCAAAGGACGTTGGCGCCGACATCATCATGATGGACACGGCCGGCAGACTGCAAAACAAGCAGGCGCTGATGGATGAGCTGACCAAAGTCATCCGGGTAATGCGAAAGGTCGACGAGAGCGCACCGCACGATGTGCTACTCGTTCTCGATGCGACGACCGGGCAGAACGCGCTGTCCCAAGTCGACATATTCCGCGAGCGCGCCGGCGTGACCGGGCTGGTCATGACCAAGCTCGACGGGACCGCGCGCGGCGGCATTCTTGTGGCGATCGCGGCAAAACATGGCCTGCCGGTGCACGCCATCGGCGTCGGCGAAGGCGTGGAGGATCTCGCCCCATTCGACGCAGATCAATTCGCTGCTGCGATTGCGAACCAAACGCAACATGCCTAGCGCGGCAATGGTGTGTTTGCGGACCAACACCTTGACACACACGTATTGAAAACCAAGTTGTCGGGAGTTTCAGAGAGCGGTGCAGCCGCAACATGCGGCTCGCATCCTGCGGTTCTGCTTTATACCTAATTTAATGAGGATCTTGCAGTGTCGAGTGCAGACAACTGGTCCAAAATTGCTTCTGAACGTAATCACGTCAAACACGAGGCACGCCCCGCAACATGAGCACGACATTGCAAGACGCCAACGAAGGCTCTGGCTGGTTACGCCGGATTTACCCGTTTAATGCGGAACAAACCGTTAACCTGCTGAGTGAGTTTGGGCCCCTCGTTACCCTGTTTGTCGTCAACGCGATCTGGGGTGTCACAGCCGGGATATGGGCGCTGATTATCACTACGCTGATGTCCCTCGTCGTGATGTGGATCGTCTTACGACGCTTGCCGATGTTTGCGCTGATCGCCGGCGGCATCACGATTATCTTCAGCGGTATTTCGCTCTACTACGATGATCCCATGTGGGTACAGTTGAAGGTAACGTTGTTCAATGCCGTTTTTGCTTTGTTTCTTGGCGTTGGACTGTTCTTGGACAAGAACTTTTTCAAATACACGTTCGAGAAGACCTTCCACTACACCAAGGAAGGCTGGGACAAGTTCACCCGCAGCTTCATCGTTCTGTTCATTTTGCTCGCAGTAGCGAATGAAGCCATTCGCATCGGCTTCTGGCACTCAGAGCAGTACAATCTGTTGGGTTGGCAAACTGACGGCTTGAACGTGTGGGTGATGTTCAAAATCCTCGTCGTGATGCCCGTCACGGGCCTCTACGCCGCCATTATGACGCGCCGCCTGCAGAAATATGCACTTGACGTTGATAAGTCGAAGCCTGTGGCCGCGGCACAATCTGTTTGAGCGCAATGCGCCGGCGTGCGTTTCGCGAAGCAGATTTGAGACCGCCAGTGGTTGCCTGCGACTAGTCGGACACGATAGCCGTACCTCGGACCGGTCACTCTGGTCCGCGTCGCCATTTCTGTCATGCCGCCTGAAAGCTGGCAGCTAAATCGCAAAGCGAGAGAGTTGATGTCGGATCGTCACGAGCAGTCGGCCACAACAGGCACCACAGAGCAGCAACAGACGCCCGAAGCAGACGTATCGGAAAGCCAGGCCCTGCTGAAGCTTGCGATCGAGGCCGGTCCGCTTGGCGTGTTCTTTCTGACGAACTCCTACGCCGGCAAGCTACTGGACGTTGCCGACGATCAGCGGATCTTCTGGGCAACCGGCTTTTTCATGATCGCGACGGCCGTTGCCCTGACGGCGTCACGCGCACTTTTTGGGCGCCTGCCGATCATGCCGCTCGTCTCCGGTGCCTTCGTGTTCGTGTTTGGTGCGCTCACGCTTTGGCTTCAGGACGAACACTTCATCAAGATCAAACCGACGATCGTAAACCTCTTATTCGCGGCTATTCTCTTTACCGGCCTCGCTTTCAAAACACCGCTCTTGAAGTTCTTGTTTGATACGGCTTTCCGCCTAACGGAAACAGGTTGGAAAATACTGACATTTCGTTGGTCGTGTTTTTTCGTTTTCTTGGCAGTGCTCAACGAGGTTGTCTGGAGAACGACGTCCACGGATTTTTGGGCCGGGTTTAAACTGTTTGGCGTACTGCCTCTCACCATCGCGTTTGCAATCGCGCAAATCGGCGTGCTCACCAAGCATCAACTGGACGTAGAGAGCCCGTCTAAGCCACAACCCGAGTAAAGCCCGGCGTTCTCTTGCTATCTACTGAAGTCACCAAGACTAAATGCCCTCGTG
>JBCDAH010000262.1:0-2372 GCA_039186015.1 Pseudomonadota bacterium | reverse complement strand
TTCCCGCCGGTGCCGCTCCGGTGGGATTTACGCATTCTTTACTCTTTCTTAACGCATGTGTCGTGGCCGTTTCAACGACTCAGACGGTTTGACAAACAGAATATATCTGCAAGCGGAACCCCCAAAAGCGAAATGTCCCCGGCGACCGGCGGGGTTTAAACCTATGGTTAAGAATTCACCACTGCCGGGTTGTGTTTTCTGGGAGAAGGCACTGAGAGAATTGCTGATGCGCTTTGCGGTAGAAGATCAGCCGTGATGCACTTTGTGTGCCCCATGTTTGCAAGTGCTTTGCCGCGCGACACTGGCGTGCGACTTCGCGTCGCTCAGGCTGATATCCGGAATCCAGCCATATTGCTGCCGCAGGCAGACAAAAGGCAGGGCTCAATCAATTGGCAATCCGCAAGCGGACTTTACTAAGGGTCCGGCTGCTCGTTGGTCACGCAGTGAATACCGCCGCCGCCATCGGCGATCGACCAGGCGTCAACGAGATAGACTTCGCGGCCTGGGAAATAGCGTTGCAGTTCCCGCCGGAGCGTTGCGTCGAGCGCTGCGTCAAGTTCGCTCATGGCAACGACATAGCCATCGCCGACAAGCCAGTTCACATCACCCGGATACCACTCGATATTGAAGCCGAGAGTCTGGAGGTCTTCGGCAAGCCGCGTTTCGGTCTCATCGCCGGTATCGGCAAGCGCAACCGTGGTGGCGTTGATGAAGCGCGCGGAGCCGTCGATATGGCCCGTGGTGATATCGTCGGGGTGATGGCCGTAGGACCAGATGATTTCCGTCAGGCCGAGGGCCTGTTTCAGGATCTGTTCGTGTTCTTCCCTCTTCATGCCGGGATTGCGCTGGTCCTGGCAGTCCCAGTTGAGAAGGGCGATGCCCGCGCCGTTGACTTCCAGATTGCCCTTTTCCAGGACGTAGTTCGTCAGGTCGTCGACATCCATGCCGAGCAGGGCGCCGAGGTGAAGCGGAACCTTGTCGTCCTTGCGGTAAGTGGCTCCCGTGGTGCCGTCCCAGCCGGTGAACGCCCAGTTCTGGATCGTGAGCGTTTCACCGTCGGTGACGTAGATTGGACCGTTGTCGCGCATCCAGGCGTTGTCGATCGGAACGACGTGCCAGGTCACGTTCGCGATGCTGACGCCGCGGTTCATCAGATACTCGGCGGCCGCCTTTTGTGCCGTTTCCGAATTGGCGAGCAGGTGGACGCTTTCGTGCTTCTGCACCGCCTGGATGATGTCGCCGAAGGCGGGGCGCATGTTCTTTTCGTATTTGCCGGGCCACTGCATCCAGACGGCGGCCTGCGGTTCCCATTCCGCCGGGACGCGGCGTGTTTCCGCCCTACTCACGGTGGCGGCCAGCAGGCTCGCGAGTGCAACTGTGAAAAGGGGCCATCTGCTCATCGGCATTCGGTTTCCGTTTCTTGTCTCGCGGCCCGGTCAATTGCCCATCTCGTCGATGGTCCAGCTCAACGGCCAGCCTTCCGCCGGGCCGGTCACGCCGTCGCAATTCGACTTCTCCAGGTATTCGACAAGCTCGTAGTCACCGCTTTCGGCCATCATGTCATGCCGTTCGAACGCGCCGCAGTCGTAGTTCGGCGAATAGTAGGTGGTGCCCGTGACCTGGCCCGTGTCGGGGTCGAAAAAGAGGTTGTTGACCAGCGCGTGATTGGGCTGGTTGAAGTCCGGCGGCGTTTCGAATTCCTTCCACTCGTCGAGGGACGGATTGAAGGGAATGTGGATTGCCATGAAATAGGGCACGTTGGCGTCCGCCATGGTGCAGGGCACGACCCAGGTTTCCACGTCGCCTTCCGCGTAGAACTGCGCCCCATAGGCAGGCAGGGTCTCGCCCAGTTGGCAGTCCAGCGTGCGGGTGCCCATCATCTGGATCGAGTCGGGCAATTCATTGACCGTGTAGACCAGGCCGCGTGCGCCGGACGACAGGTCCTGCGAGGGCATGACCGGAGGGGGCAGATCATTCGCGGGCGCCGGCGGGGCAGCTGCCACCTCCGCCTCCTTCTGTGCCGCGGCAGGTTTCGGAGCACCTTGCGCGATGGCAATCGAGCCGTCCGCCGACAGGCCGCCCCAGGCGACGACCGCGTCCAGACGGCCGATACGGCCCTGTTTCCGATCCATGGCCAGAAGCGCATGTGTCAGGCCGGACAGCTTGACCCAATAGGTGAGCGTCCCGGTCGATCCGCCATAGTCAATCTCGATGCGGGCGTCCTCGCCGAGGCGCAGCTTTTCAATGAGATCCCGGTGGGCATCGCCACCGAAGGTCATCTCGTTGCCGGTATAAATTTTCGAAGCCGTGCCGAAATAGCCGTAATTGTCTTCATCCAGGCTCTCGATCTCGATGCGCGCGCGCATGCCGAC
>JBCDAH010000261.1:0-2411 GCA_039186015.1 Pseudomonadota bacterium | reverse complement strand
CCGCCCACGCTTCTGCCATATCGTCGAGCTCAACCGCCCAGTCAGCCGCGACGTCGGGGACGCGGCGATCACCGTTTAGAGCGCCCAGACCAAACTGTGCCTCCATGCGCTTCGGGCCAAGGCGTCGGATGGCAAGCATCAGCGCGGCCGGATCGCTGACGTCGACACCGTGCTCAGATAGCCCAGCGAGGACGCGATCTGCGAACCGACGTCCGCCTGAAACCAAACGATCGGCCAGCGCATCGATGGTGGGCACGTCGAACATGGCCTGATAACCAGGCGCGTGCCTCGAAAGCTGTGCTGCAAAGAGCTGGGCATCGAGGATTTCGTCGACGTCCGGGATGCGCTGGTTCTCGGTCACCGGCACGGGATTGATGGCGTGTCCTGTGTGATGCAGGCCCAATGCCGCGATGTCGGCGAGCAGATAGCTTGCGAGACTGGCATAGTTGGCGGCTGCGTCCCCTCGATATGAAACGGTGTTGCCGAAGATCATTGTACCAGGCGTATCGACAACGCGTGCGAGTGCGGCGTGGAACGCCATGCGCGTCAGCGGGGCCGAAAAATGATGGCCAAAGCAGAACGAGACACGTGCGCCGATCAGGTCTTCAACAATGTGTTTCTCAAGGAGCACAACGCCAAGTGCGGACGTCATATCGAGAAACAGCCCGGCAAAGCCGTCGTCAAGGTTCGAGTGGACCAGGATCTCGGAGTCCTGGGCGGCGATCAGGCCAAGCGCCGTCACCGTCGCCTCTGTGGTTGCAACGTCATCATCCCAATAGGGAAGGCGGAAGGTGAAGTACTGTCCGAGGTTGCCTATGGCCGTTGCGCCGGCCGCAATGGCAGCCTTGGTGTTGTCGAGCGCTCCCGGCAGGCCGAGCATGAAGTCGCCGAAGTGTGCAGCAGCAGGACTTGCATTCGTGATACGGGAAAAATCTTCCGGAGCCGTCAGGACGATACCTGTGCCGCGCGTTTGGCCAGATCGTTGATCGATCGGGTATCCCATTGACCAATCCAGGGTAATGCCGAAGCGGTCAATTTGCGCCCCGTTTTGCGCCGCGCGATCATGGAGCTCTTCCATCGCGGAAATCGTGCGACTGATATCGCGGAATCCGATGTGGGCGTGCTGCATGACACGCCCTTCATCGGCAACACGGCGCTTATAATCGGCTTCGGACGCAACGCCCTGGTCTTCGAGAAACCGACAACTCCCAAGCCGCCAGTCCGCTGCCAGCGCCCTTCCTTCAGAAAGAAGGTCCTGACCCGGTGCCAATGCGGGATCAATCAGTGGAGTGTCGGAAATCATTCCTTTTGCTCTCAGCTTTTGTCTCGCCTCGTTGCTGCGCGTGATGCTATTGCCTCATGCGGCACTTGCAAAGGAAGAAAAGACATCATGACCCTCGGAGTTATCGGCGTCGGCCATCTTGCAGTTTCGATCCTCAAAGGTTTGCTTCGCGCTGGCGTAGCCTCGGAGAAAGTACTCCTTTCGCCGCGCGGGTATGGCACAACTTTAGCCGAGCGCCATGGCTTTTCACTGGCAAAGGATAATGCCCAGGTCGTTGCCGGGAGTGGTGTCGTGCTCCTGGCCGTCCGACCCGCGGATGCGCTGTCGGCGCTAGACGGGCTGCCGTGGCGTCAAGACCACGTTCTCTTGTCTGCCTGTGCCGGCGTACCAACTGCAAGATTGGCCAGCGCGGCTGGGCCCGCAAGTATCGTTCGGATCATGCCGCTGACCGCATCCGAGATCGGGGCAAGCCCGACGCTGGTTTATCCGTTACGTCCAGAAGTTGAACCGTTTCTGAGCGCGATCGGCTCAATCATCGCGTTGGAAACAGAGGACCAGTTCGAAGTCGGGACCGTGAGCGCCGCGATCTATGGTTGGGCACAGGCACTGATCCGCGAAAGCTCGGATTGGTCCGTGGCGAATGGACTGGGCGAAGCGACGGCCCGCAAGCTTGTTGCTGAAACCTTTGTAGCGTCTGGTCGGATGATCGCAGAAAGCAACGAGCCCATGGACTCAATCCTTGAAAGCTTGTGCACGCCCGGCGGCATCACCGAGGCCGGGCTTGTCAATCTTCAGGACAAAGGCGCTATCGTTGCCTGGCGCCAGTCATGCGAAGTGGTTCTGGCGCGTTTGCGCAAAACGACCTAGCGCAGGTGATCGAGCCATTTATCGTGCATTTGCCTCTGACCGCCGCGCTATAGGTCCCCAACTACAAAGCTCGACGCCCGGCTCAGACTTCGCTCCGCCTCGGCAACAAGTCTGTTGACGGTCTCTCCAGCGGGTTCACTGCGATGCACCAGATCTATCCCTTCCCCAACAATTACGGCTGCCACATCCGTATCGCCCTTGGTCGATGCCTCCTCATAGCGCGCCGTCTCTTGTTCGATGTCACGACGCAAACCCTCCGGAT
>JBCDAH010000260.1:0-2412 GCA_039186015.1 Pseudomonadota bacterium | reverse complement strand
GTCACCTCAAAGCGCCCCACCGCAAATGGCTTGGCAAACGTCACCTCGTGCAACGGTTTCTGATTGCGGTCCTCAAACGCCGGATTGTTTGCCCCCATCTTGAAGCGTCCGGCCGGCACAACGGTCATCTCTGGACATTGCGCACAATCACGGAACGTGCCTTTGACTTTCTTGCCCGCTGTCGCGGCCGGTGCTGCGGCAGCTGGCGTCACACTCTTCTTGGCACCACCACCCAGCGCATTGCCCAATGCCTTCGAGGTAACTGACGCCCACTTACCCGCGCCGCGACCCGCCGGGAAAAAGTCCTCATAGACAGACGACGATAACCATGGGCGCTGCCGCCCGCCGGTGACCTTGGATACGCTCCGACCAACGCGCTTGATGATCTGCTCGACATTGAGCCCGGGCGTCGACATGTACTGAGAGAGCGCCGTCGTAAACGGGCTGTTGTCGCCGGCACCATCAGCGGCCACATCGCCGGGCGCCGTCGCAAACACAATGTATGAACCTTTCGGCGCATCCAGTCGGGCCAAGCCGCGCGACGCTCCGCGTGAAAAGCCACGGTAGGGATTGTTCCGGCAGGCATCGAGAATAATGATGTTCAGGTTGTTCTTCGCCAGACGCAGGCCGGCCAGCAGCTTCGATGCGCTGACCGTTTCGATGGCGACGTCACCTTCACGCTCGATCCTCGCATCAACCGGCACGAGATAGTTGATGCCCTCAACCTGCAGACCGTGTCCGGCGTAGTAGACGAGCCCAACAGCATCTTTGCCGCCGGCATCGAGCTTCGCAAGATAGGTTCGGATGGCACGCTGCATCGGCTTCAGGCCGAGATCAGTTTCGAGGATCACTTCAAACCCGAGCTTCTCGAGGGTCTGGCCAAAGAGGATCGCATCGTTCTTGGGGTTTTTGAGTGTCGTCGTATGTTCGTACGCTGAGTTCCCGATCACCAAGGCGACCCGGCTTTGCTGCGCGATCGCATGAGTGGCCGATAAAACGAACAAACCAAATGTGAGAAGCAAGCGCATCACGACTAACATATCCCCCGTAAATGCTCATTGCGGTCAATCTCTTGATTGAGCACATGCGCGGCGAAGGCGGCAACATCATGACTGGCCAATCCACAGCACAACAAGGCCCAGAATCGATCACAAAGATCGCCTTACCCCTTCACCTTTGCCGGATTCCACGGCAAAATGGGCACAACACACGATTGATCAGCAGGAACATGAGATATGCCCACACCAGACAAGCGCAATGAACTGCGCGCTGGAACCGATGGCCGTACGACACATGATGTCGGAGGATTGGATTTCGGCCCGATCGACATGCACGAACACGATCTCGCACTCTGGGAAAAGCGCGTCGACGCCATGCTGGTGCTGCTCGCAACCAAGAAGCAGGCGTTCAAGATCGACGCCATGCGCCGGGTCATCGAGAGCTATGGCGAGCAGGAATACGACGCCACCGAGTATTATGAAAAGTGGGTCCGTGCGATCCGCAATCTCATTGTCGAGCAGGAGCTCGTCAGCAAAGACGAGATCGAGGCGCGCATTGCCAAGGTCGCCGAGGACTTCAAGACCAACGGCCGCGATGTGGCAGCATCATCCGTGCCCTGGGATGATATCGGAACGGCCAGCAAAGGAGCGGCATCATGAGCCGCGAGACCTCCGCACCGCCACGATTTTCACCCGGCGACAAAGTCGTTGTCGACGATCGTCCGATAACCGGTCACTGCCGCACACCAAGCTTCATCCGTGGTAAACCCGGCGAGATCTGCGGCGTGCACGGTGCATTCCGCGACCCAGAGCGGCTGGCCTATCACCGGCCGGGTCTGCCTGCACAGGTGCTTTACAAGGTGCGCTTCAAGCAGACTGACATCTGGCCTGACTATGCCGGCCCCGCGACCGACCAGATGGAAGTCGACATTTATGACAATTGGCTGAGCCCGGCCTAAGCGAACTGCCAGACGAATACGAGAAACATCGACCACGCAGAAGGATCAAACCCATGCATGACGGTCACGACCACGATCACGACTCCACGTTCCAGCCCGACCACGACAGCGGCCCAGCCACACCTTATGAAGTCCTCGAGGCGGCCGTTCGCGAACTGCTCATCGAGAAGGGCGTGCTGACAGAGCAAGAGATTGCCAAGCAGATCGACATGACCGACAGCCGCTCCGGCGCGCTTGGCGCCAAAGTCGTCGCCAAGGCATGGAGCGATCCAGCATTCAAGGAGCGTTTCCTGAAGGACTGCCGTTCCGCACTGGCTGAGTTGGATATAGATATCGGCGAGGTCGCAGAGTTCGTCGCCATCGAGAACACACCGGACGTCCACAACGTTGTCGTCTGCACGCTGTGCTCGTGCTATCCGAAACTGCTGCTTGGCATCCCACCGGCCTGGTACAAG
>JBCDAH010000259.1:0-2431 GCA_039186015.1 Pseudomonadota bacterium | reverse complement strand
GTTTTCTGATCTGATCGATTTTCGGGACAAAATCTCGCACGGTCTGCGCCTGCGACTAAAGTTGCCGAAACAAAAGTATTATGATCGAAAGTCCAAGGCTCGAAATCAAACATGCAGCGACCCCACCCGAGAAATGGTGCCGCATTGCATGGCAATTACAAGGAGCGCGCGATCAATGAGCAGATGGGCGAACCGCCGTGCCCGTTTCAGAAGCACTCTGAACGGCGATACCTGCATTTTCCCAGCGTCAACGTTTGACCCGATCACGGCGCGAATCGCACAAGAGGTCGGCTATGAGGTCGGCATGCTGGCCGGCTCAACGGCGGCACAAACCGTTCTCGCTGCCCCCGACTACATTCTCTTGACGTTGACGGAGTTCGCCGACCAGGCCCAACGCATATCACGTGTTTGCGATCTACCGCTGATGACGGACGCAGATCATGGTTACGGCAATGCCTTGAACGTCGCGCGGACCGTTGAAGAGTTGGAAGCTGCCGGCGTGGCAGGGTTGTCCATAGAAGACACGGCGCTTCCTGAACCCTTTGGCAGCGCTGGACAAACACAGATCCTGAGTCTCGAGGAAGGAGTCGGCAAGGTCAGAGCTGCAGTGGCAGCCAAATCCGATCCATCCCTCGTCATTGCCGGTCGGACAAGCGCGCCAGCGATCCACGGTCTGGACGATGGCTTGCGACGGGCACGCGCGTATCAGGACGCAGGCGCAGACATGATCTTCCTCATCGGCATAAAGACCTGGGCAGACCTCGATCAGGTCGCAAAGCACATCACGCTGCCGATCATGTTGGGCGGCGCTCCCGCAGATTTGATGGCCCCATCCGAACTTGCAGCGCGCGGTGTGCGGATCTGCCTCCAAGGTCACCACACACTCCCGGCCGCCACTCAGGCAATCCATCAGACGCTGACAGCGCTTCGCGACGGCGTGAAACCATCTGAACTTGAGAACCTCGCGGACAAGGAATTCATGAATCGGATTTTGAAAAAAGATGTATACGACAACATGCGCAAAACATATTTAAAATAGGACAAGGCCGTAAACGCAAAAAACGCCACGAGGGGACGTGCAGAAATGTTCAAAAATATAGCAGTTTTCGGCACAGGGGCATTAGGCGGCCACGTTGCAGCTTACCTCGCCCAAAACAATCATCGCGTTACCGTCATTGACGCCTGGCCTGAGAACATCGATCGCATCAAATCTCATGGCATCACGCTGCAAGGCTTGACCGATGCCGAGTGCTTTACAGCGAGTCCAACCGCCGCTCTGCATTTGACCGAGGTGCAAGAGCTCAAAGCATCGCCCGGATTCGACATCGTGTTTCTTGCGGTCAAGTCCTACGACACACTGTGGGCTACAACCATGATGGCGGACTACCTGGCACCGTCCGGGTTTGTCGTATCACTGCAAAACGCAATCAATGAAGAGCGGATTGCCGGCGTTGCCGGGTGGGGCCGCACGGTCGGCTGCATTGCCTCAAAGATCGTCGTCGAACTGACCGGACCGGGGCATGTTGCGCGATACGTCGCGAAGGGTGACGCGAAACATACGGTCTTCCGCGTCGGTGAGTGCCATGGCCGCGTGACTCCCCGCGTGACCCAAATTGCGGACATGCTCTCGGTTTGCGATTCCGCCAAGACGACGACGAACTTGTGGGGCGAGCGCTGGACGAAACTGGCCGTCAACTGCATGCGAAACTCCCTGACTGCTGCGACGGGGCGCGGCGGCAACGCCAACGACCGTGATCCGACAACGCGCCAAGTCGGCATTCGGCTGTGCGGCGAGGTTCTGGCCGTCGCACAAGCTCACGGCATCGTTTTGGAGAAGGCTTACGGAATTGCGCCCGAAGATGCGATCGCAGCCGCCGGCGGCGACATGGCCGCCATGGCCCGGTGCGAGGATGTCATCATTTCCGCGATTGGGCAGCGATCCGACGCTGCCCGATCCTCTATGGGCCAGGATGTCGCGAAGGGCCGCCGAACCGAGATCGATTACCTCAATGGCTATGTTGTCGAGAAGGCCAAAGACGTCGGCTTGCACGCGCCCGTTAACGCGGCCATGACTGAGATCGTCCGGTCTGTTGAGGCCAAACGACTTACACCGTCACCTGACGTTGTCGCCGGGCTGTCGCAATCCTAAGCACGAGGCACGCCAAATCAGATGCACGTCTTTAATTGCGCTGTTCGCACGCGAGTCTTTCGTTGCGCTACCGCTCGCGACAAGCGCTCGCTACTTGAGCGCGGACTATCCTGCGAGGACGGTACCCAGGCTGGAACAGCCGTGAGTGATAAACAACAAGCGCGGGCCATCCGTCTGGCACCCCAGGCCGCGAAGGCGGCCCGGCGCGTTGCGCCGCCCACGCGGAGGCCCGAGCGCAGCGAGGAATAGCCGTGAGCGATAAACAACAAGCGCGGGCCATCC
>JBCDAH010000258.1:0-2518 GCA_039186015.1 Pseudomonadota bacterium | reverse complement strand
GGGCGCCCCGTCAAATGGGTCGAAGACCGGCTTGAACATTTGATGGCGGCGACGTCGGCCACTAATCGCGTGGCCACGCTTAGAGCTGCTGTCGACAAAGTCGGTAAGATCAACGCACTCGACTGGGATCAGATCGACGACTGCGGCGCCTATCTCCGCGCACCGGAGCCAGCAACGATCTATCGGATGCATGGCAACATGACCGGAGCCTATGACATCCGGCATCTCTCGATCCGCAATCGCAATGTTCTGACCAATAAGACTCCGAGCGGTCTGGTGCGCGGCTTTGGTGGACCGCAGGTCTACTACGCACTGGAGCGTCTGGTTCACAAGATTGCAACCGAACTTGGACGCGATCCTCTCGACGTGATCAAGATCAACCTTATAGCGGCCGACAAGTTTCCTTATCGGACAGCTTCCGGTGGTCTTTATGACAGCGGCGACTATCAAGCCGCGGTTCGATTGATCGAGACAAATGACGGCATATCGGAGCTTGAGCGGCGGCGCGACGCTGTGCGGGGGCGGGGCGGCATTTACGGTATCGGGCTTGCAGCTGTTGTTGAGCCATCCATTTCCAACATGGGCTACATCACCACGGTTCTGACTGCGGAAGAGCGTGACCGTGCTGGACCTAAGGGCGGCGCTGTTGCAACGGCGACTGTCGGGGTTGATGCCTTGGGTGGGGTAACCGCCCACGTCTCATCAGTCCCGCAGGGACAAGGCCATGTTACCGTCGTTGCTCAGGTTGTCGCTGCGAGCCTGGGGCTTTCTCCAACTGACGTTCAAGTCAACACTGAACTTGATACCGGACGAGATGCTTGGTCAGTCGCCAGCGGCAATTACTCCAGTCGGTTTTCAGGCGCAGTCACGGGCGCCGTCCACATGGCCTCAGAGCGCCTTAAGGCGCGGATCGCAGGAATTGCTGCAACGCATCTTGGCACCGATCCGGAGAAGATTGAATTTCGGAACGGCGGCCTCGCCGTTTCTGGCAGCGACGCTAAGCCTGTGCCATTCCGCCGGCTTGCTGCGACATCACATTGGGCGCAGGCAACCCTGCCACAAGGTGCCGAGCCCGTCATCCGCGAGACGGTCTTCTGGTCGCCTGATGTGCTTACGCCGCCCAACGCAGCAGACGAAATCAACTCCAGTGCGGCGCACGGCTTTGTCTTCGATGTATGTGGTCTGGAAATCGAACGTGATACCGGCCAGATCCGGATCGACAAATATATAACCGTGCACGATGCCGGACGGATTCTGCACCCCGGCATGGCAGATGGGCAGGTGCGTGGTGGCTTCTGCAATGCGCTCGGCGCTGCGATGTACGAACATTTCAGCTATGCCAATGATGGAAGCTTTCAATCGGGTACGCTCGCCGATTACACCATACCTACCATGGCCGAAATGCCGGACATCGATATTCGGCATCTGGAAACGATTTCTCCGGTCACACCGCTTGGAGCCAAAGGGATCGGCGAAGGCAATTGCATGTCGACGCCGGTGTGTATTGCAAACGCCGTTGCAGATGCGCTTGGTCGCGAAGACATCGAGTTGCCTTTGACACCGTCTCGTATCCACCAACTGATGCAAACGGAGGAACCGCCGCCCCCGGACAACGTGCAGTCCAGTTCGGCTGATATGCGATTGAGCCGCCAGAACTATGCCATCGAAGGTCAGGGGGTCACCGTTGTTGCGGCAGCACCTGAGGCCGTTTGGTCCAACCTCCTCGATGTCGAGGCCCTTCGTGAGATCGTCCCGGGGTGCAAATCGATCAGAGAAACGACAAAGAACCACTACAGTGGCCAAGTTGAACTCGGTGTGGGGATCGTCAGAGGATTGTTCGACGCAGACGTCCACATGCATGACTTGAAACCACCACAGTCTTTACGCCTCGCGGGCGGTGCCAGCGGTCCACTTGGTGACAGCACGGGCGAGGCCGTGGTCCGCCTCGAACCGGAGGGCGAGGGAACCCGTGTCAGCTACCGGTACGGCATTGATCTTGGCGGCAAGGCTGCGGCGATTGGTGGTCGGATGATTAACGGAGCTGCACGCGTTCTCATCGGAGAGTTCTTCAAACGCTTAGCCCGCCGTGCCGATCCAATCGCTGCTGCAGCTGAGGCATCAACTTTCTCATGGGCGTCGGTGCGCAACTTCTTCGAGTCTCTGATTGCTGAGATCAGGGGGCGACGCTCATGAAGCCAGCCCCGTTTGATTACGCGAGAGCATCTTCGATTGCCGAGGCAGCCTCGTTGGCGGCACAAGCAGGCGTCGATGCCGCTTTTCTCGCCGGCGGGCAATCCCTTATTGCCATGCTCAACATGCGTGTTGTCACGCCGAAGCTACTGATCGATGTCAGCCGAGTGGAAGATGCAAAACACATTCACGAAACCGACGAGCACGTAGCGATTGGCTGCTCGGTCCGACAGAGTGAGTTGGAGCAATGGTCGTCGCTCGATCGCTGTCTTCCATTAGTCGCTAAGGCAATTCCATGGGTCGGACATATCCAGACAAGAAACCGAGG
>JBCDAH010000257.1:0-2538 GCA_039186015.1 Pseudomonadota bacterium | reverse complement strand
CCCAGGAAGCCGATCTTTAACGGTTCTTGCTGGGCGAGACAGGCGGACATGATCTCGCGGAACAGTCGCAGCATTTCCTCGTCGCGTAGCGGACCGTCATTGCGATCCAATACGCGTCGCAGGACGTCGGCTTCGCGCTCCGGGCGGTAGTAGTCGACCGCGCTGGCAAGCTCACCCTTGGACTGGCCAACGATCTGGGCGAAACGCGCACGCTCGTTGATCAGCGACTGGATCTTGGTGTCCACGTCGTCGATTTTCTGGCGAATCTCTGCGAGATCCGGTGTCTTTTTGTCCCCGTCAGCCATACGTAGCGCCGTTGCTCCCTTCGGCTCAGCTTAAAGGCTTGCCCAGATTTCTCAATCTCAGCACGCCCTCGATGTTGCGAAGCGCGGTTTCGGTCTCCTCCGTTACCTCGCCGTTCACGTCGACAATCGTGTACGCGAGGTCACCCAACGATTTGTTCAACAAGTCTTCAATGTTGAGGCCGGCATTCGCTAATTCGGTGGAAATCTGGCCAACCATGTTCGGTACGTTGGCGTTGGCGATGGTGACCCGATACGAGTCCGTCCGCGGCATCCGGCACTCCGGGAAGTTCACCGACGCGCGAATGTTGCCGTTCTCCAGGTAGTCGCGAACGTTGTTCGCCACCATCACCGCGCAGTTTTCCTCGGCTTCGGACGTGGAGGCGCCGAGATGCGGCAGGCAGATGGCTTTCGCATGGTCAATTAATTCACGCGTTGGAAAGTCCGTGACGTAGGCGTGCAGTTTGCCGCTGTCGAGCGCATCGATGGCGGCAGCATCGTCGACGACACCGCCACGCGCGAAATTCACCAGGATGGCGTTGTCGTTCATCAGGGCGAGTCGGTCCTTGTTCACGAGGCCTCGCGTCGCGTCGATCAGTGGCACATGCACACTGATGGCGTCAGCCTTTTGAAACAGCTCGTCGAGCGTTTCCGCCTGTTCAACACCGGAGGACAGCTGCCAGGCGGCACGGACCGTGATGCCGGGATCAAAGCCAACGACGTTCATACCCAGTTCCAGTGCCGCATTGGCGACCTGCACGCCAATGGCACCAAGCCCGACGACACCGATCGTGCGACCGGGCAGTTCAAAGCCGACGAACTGCTTTTTCGCCGCTTCGACCTCTTTGTTCAGCACGTCACCCTCGGCGGTCATCGTCTTGACGAACTCGCGAGCATCACAGAGGTTGCGTGCTGCAAGAAAAAGCCCCGCCAAAGCCAGCTCTTTTACGGCATTCGCATTGGCACCCGGTGCGTTGAACACCGGCACACCGCGTTCGGCCATCGCCTCCACCGGGATATTGTTGGTGCCAGCACCGGCGCGTCCGATGGCGGCCACCGTGTCCGGGATGTCCATATCGTGCATTTTGTACGAACGCAGAATGATCGCATCCGGGTGACCGATCTCGGAGGCAACCTCGTAGTTCTCGCGCGGCAGTCGTCTGAGGCCGGCAACGGCGATGTTATTGAGGGTCTGAATCTTGAACATATCGTTTTCTCTGCAGTCGGGGCGCGACGCTGGCGCGTCCCCGGGAATCATTTCGCGTTAACCGTGGCGCTTCTCGAAGTCGGTCATGAACTCGACCAGGGCGTCGATCGCCGCTTCCGGTACCGCGTTGTAGATCGACGCGCGCATACCACCAACCGAGCGGTGGCCCTTCAGGTTGGTCAGGCCAGCCGCCGCCGACTCCTCAAGGAACGTGGCATCGAGCTCGCTGTCGGCAAGCACGAACGGGAGGTTCATCCACGATCGTGCATCGACCGCGACCGGGTTCGAGTAGAACGCCGATGCATCAATCGCGGAATACAGTTTCGACGCCTTGCGCTGGTTGATGTCGGCCATGGCATCCAGGCCACCGAGCGCCAGTACGTGCGAAAACACGAGGTCCGCCACGTACCAGGCAAAGGTCGGCGGCGTGTTGGTCATCGAATCCGACTCCGCGTAGGAGCGCCATGTCATCAGGTGCGGGATTTCCTTCGGCGCCCGCTCAAGCAAGTCATTGCGAACAATCACGACGGTGATACCCGCCGGGCCGATGTTCTTCTGCGCACCCGCGTAAATCACACCAAACTTCGACACGTCGATCGGCCGCGACAAGATCGTGCTCGACATATCGGCAACCAGCGGCACGTCGCCACCCGGCACAAAATGAAACTCGACGCCGGCAATGGTCTCGTTGGGCGTGTAGTGCAAATAGGCCGCATTGTCGGTGCGCTGCCACGCCGACTCGTCCGGAATGTAGGTGAAATTCTTGTCGGAGGCGTCAGCCGCAAGATTGACGTTGCAGAACTTCGCGGCCTCTCCGGCCGCCTTCTTGCCCCAGCTTCCGGTCTGCACAATGTCGACCGTGTCATTCGGGCCGGCCAGGTTCATCGGTGCCATCGAGAACTGCATCGTTGCCCCGCCCTGCGTAAACAGCACGCTGTAGTCGTCGGGAATGCCGAGCAGCTGACGCAGGTTGGTCTCGGCTCGTTCCGCCAGTGCAATGAATGCCTTGCTGCGGTGATGGAGATCAGT
>JBCDAH010000256.1:0-2540 GCA_039186015.1 Pseudomonadota bacterium | reverse complement strand
GGACCAATACTTGCCGCTGTCGCAAGTGCGCGCCGATCTCATGGAGCGCTACACCCTTGAGGACATCCCCTACAAGACCGGCGGCCCGGCGCGTTATGTTTCAATTAAGGAGACCGGTGGGCGGCTCGGCTTCATCACGCCGCTGACGCACAATTTCTGCGAAAGCTGCAATCGGGTCCGGCTGACCTGCACCGGCACACTCTACATGTGCCTCGGACAGGACGACGCCGCCGATCTGCGCACGCCTCTCAGGACAGGCGCGAATGACGAAGCGCTTGCTGTGGCGATTGACGAGGCCATACGTCGGAAGCCGAAGGGCCACGACTTCGTCATTGATCGGCAGACGCGGCAGCCCGCCGTCGCCCGCCACATGAGCGTGACCGGAGGCTGAGACTGACCGTCCAGGCGAAACGACCAATCGACCACGAAGGGGGATGCCAGTGCGGCGAGGTCCGGTTCGGTCTCGCTGGGCAACCGATTGCGGTCTACGCCTGCCACTGTCTCGCGTGCCGAAAGCAGTCCGCTTCGGCGTTTGGCCTCTCAGTCATCTGGCCGCCTTCCGCCCTAACGCTGCTGCACGGCGCGCCGCGATACTGGATACGGAAAACCAGCAGTGACTGCACGCTCAGATGCGCGTTCTGCCCCACCTGTGGCACACGCCTTTGGCACGCCTCCAACAACGATCTGTCGATTAAGGGCGGTGCACTCGATACGACGCCGGCGCCCACGTGCCACGTATGGGTCAAACGCAAGTTGCCGTGGGTCATTCTGCCCGATGGCATCGAACAATGGGACGAGGAGCCAGAGGACACGCACGAGCTGCGCTTAACATGACGCATGCGCCAGATGCAGAGCCGCCCCGCCAAACGCCACCTAGCCGAGCAACCCAACACCGGCCTAGAGGGTACGGCATGGCCCTCATTTCTCCCGCCCTTCCCGGTGGCACACATGTCGCCGATCGCAATCTCCGCGGCATCTTTCTGATGACCGTGGCCATGGGCGTCTTTGTGCTGAACGACACGTTCACCAAGACCGTCTCGGACACGCTGCCGACCGGACAGATCATTGCGTTACGCGGTGCGATTGCGACGCTGATCATGCTGCCGATTGTCATGAGCACCTGCGGTATCGCCGCGGTGGCACGCTCCTATTCCCGGCCCATCCTGATCCGGAATGTGTCCGAGATTGTCGCCGTCATCCTGTTCCTGTCGGCCCTGTTTCGGCTGCCGCTCGCCAACGTCACGGCAATCCTTCAAACCCTGCCGCTCGCGATGACGGCTGCGGCGGCGATTTTCCTCGGCGAACGCGTCGGCTGGCGGCGATGGACCGCGGCGTGCATCGGGCTTGCCGGTATCCTCCTGATCATACGACCTGGCACGGACGCCTTTTCGTGGAGGTACGTGTCAGCCTTGATTTCCGTCATCTTTATCACGGCGCGGGATCTGGCAACGCGGATGATCTCAGCTGAAACGCCGACCGTGGCCGTCACCTTTTTGACAGCAGCCGTCGTAACGGGTGCGGGCTGCCTGCTTGGTACGACGGAAGTTTGGGTGTGGCCGGACATCGACGCACTTCTGCGACTTGGCGCCGCCGCAGTGCTGGTTCTGCTGGGTTACGCGCTTCTCATCGAAACGTGGCGTGGCGTCGAGGTTTCAGCCGTCGCACCGTTCCGATACGCCGTCGTGCTTTGGGCGATGCTGTTTGGCTATCTGTTTCTGGGCGAGGTGCCGTCAGGCTGGACCATACTGGGCTCAGCGATTGTGGTCGGGGCCGGCCTCTATACGTTCCATCGCGAGCGCCAGCGGAAAACAGCAGCACAATCTCCGGCAACCTGATCGGAGACAGTGCCAGCCTGGGTCACTCCTGGATCACAAGGGTCACTCCTGGATCACACGCCCGACAAACGGCAACTGCCGGAAGCTATAGGCGAGATCCATTCCATAGCCGACAACAAATACGTCGGGGCAATCGAACGCCTTGAAATCGGCCTCGATTTCGGCGTTGCGCCGCCCTGGTTTATCCAGCAGAACGCACGTCGAGATACTGCGCGCGCCCCGCGCTGAGATCAGATCCTTGGCAAATGCCAAAGTCCGCCCACTTTCGAGTATATCGTCGACGAGAAGAACGTCGCGATCGGTCACATCGAGATCAAGATCCCGCAGAATGGACACGGTACCGGACGATCGCATGCTGTCCCGATAACTGGATAGGGTAATGAAATCGACCTCAGGACGAAGCCCGACGGTATGCATGGCGCGGATCAAGTCGGCCGCGAACACAAAACTGCCCTTCAAAACCGCGACAACAAGTAACGTATCCGGCGATGTTCCCGCGATATCGCGTGCCAGGGCCACGATCCGATCCTGGATAACATCGGCAGGAAAAATTACCTCAATCCGAGGCGTGCGATCGTCGCTTTGTGTCATATCGATAGACGTCCTTTCTCCCTCCAGCCGCACCCCTTCAGGCGAATACGATCGCCCGTGTCGGCCGGGTGTATCGAACGTTGGCGATCGGCGCCAACGCGAAAGCTCCAAAAG
>JBCDAH010000255.1:0-2563 GCA_039186015.1 Pseudomonadota bacterium | reverse complement strand
GTCCTACCAGGATAGCCCGCGCTCAAGTAGCGAGCGCTTGTCGCGAGCGGTAGCGCACGTAAAGACTCGCTCGAGCCGCGAGCGGCGCAGTTAGAGATGCTCGCTCACGGCTATTCCTCGCTGCGCTCGGGCCTCCGCGTGGGCGGCGCAACGCGCCGGGCCGCAGTCGCGGCCTGGGGTGCCAGACGGCTAATCCGTGCCGGTTGTTGATCGTTTGCAGCCTGGGTACCGTCCTACCAGGATAGCCCGCGCTCAAGTAGCGAGCGCTTGTCGCGAGCGGTAGCGCAAACAAAGAGTCGCGTGCGAACAGCGCCAACTAAGGAAGGAGCGCCGGTTTGATGAAGGGGGCCGGTGCGGTGCTTTCCGCTCACCTGAGCGTTGACGCCATCGCCGACATGCGTTTGATCAGCGGGACGCAGTACGTGTTGGTAATCTGGTGAAGGTGCGCATGGCTGATCATGACGGTGCGATTCCGATTGTCCCATCGGTCTCGGAAGTCGCGCAGGCTTATCCCGCTTGGCTGGTCGACGTCTGGGGCGTTATTCACAATGGCGTGGCGCCGTTCGCCAGCGCGGTTTCCGCTTGTCAGCGGCGCCGGCAAGCCGGTGGTGTTGTCGTCCTAATAACGAATGCGCCGCGACCGGGCCCTGCCGTGCTCTCGCAGCTCGATCGGATCGGCGTACCGCGCGATGCGTTCGATGGCATTGTTACATCGGGCGACGTGGCGCGCGGCCTGGTCACACTCTGGAAGGACAAGGCGATCCATCACCTCGGTCCGGATCGAGACCTGCCGCTGTTTGCCGATCTTGGCATCTCGTTCGTGCCGTCGACCGAAGCGGACATCGTTGTCTGCACGGGATTGCTCGACGACGAGACCGAGACGCCCGCTGATTATGCGCAACAGCTTGATGCACTTCATCGTCGTGGCGCCGTGATGGTGTGTGCCAACCCGGATATCACGGTCGAGCGGGGCGACAAGATCGTCTACTGCGCCGGGGCGCTTGGGGAAGCGTTCGAGGCAATCGGCGGGGCTGTGCTTTATGCAGGAAAGCCCCATGCGCCGATCTACGAGCTGGCGCGCAAACTGATCGACGACGTTGCCGGGCGCGCGGTCGGCTCAGACGAAGTGCTGGCAATCGGCGATGGCATTTACACCGATATCAAGGGCGCCGCGGAGGTTGGGATAGCAAGTCTCTACGTGGCGTCCGCCGTCAATCTCAGCGGTGGAACGCTGACGCCAGCGACATTGGCTGAGGCGTTCGCGCGGTCGCCCGACCGCCCTATCGCAGCGGTGCCGCAGCTTGCCTGGTGACATTGCGTTCCGGGCTATGATCGATTTGTATCTTGCAGACCGGTTTTTGGCCCATGGTCTCAAGGAGTGCGCATCATGGATCCCGACGAGTCGAAGTTTAAGCGTTCAAAAGGTTTCGCGCTGGGAGATTCGCTCGAACTGTTTTCAATCGCAGAACTCGAAGAATTATTGACCGCGCTCGGCGATGAGCAAGATCGCGTCAAGTCGGAGTTATCTCGAAAGCGCGCACAGGCCAGCGCTGCGGAAAGTCTGTTTCGCTCGCCGGACCAAAATTGAGCTGAATTGGATCGTCCCTTCATCTGCCGTTAATCCCGGCCGAGGTAGAACAGATCATCCAGTTACCTGGATACTCTAAGTGGTTCCGACCACTCCGATTTGACGCTTCCCAATATCCTGGGGCCGCTTGTTGAAAGCGGCCCTTTTTTTGCACAGCTCGCTATGCGCGTCGTGAAATCTACCTAATTTGGGGCAACCGGTTACGCGATCTTCACGATAGCCCTAGGATAGTAATGTTTCGTCAGATGAGTGGTGTGCCAGTGCAAGTACCGGGTAAGTGCTTAGAGTCGATCAGCGATGAGACGAGCGATCCGATCTCATTTGCTCAACGGTTTGCGCGTTCCAACAGCTTCGACAGTTTGTTTCGCGACGGAATGACGTTGGTCGAAGAGGTTGCTGACTACCTCGACGGGGAGGGTCGCAAGGCCGCACGGGGCCTCAAGCCGCCCTTGTCGGTGATCTATGCCACCGAAAGTATGCGGATGACGACGCGGCTGCTTGAGGCTGCATCATGGTTGGTCGTGCAACGGTCTCTGAAGGACGGCGAGATTTCGCCTGAAGAGGCTCAGCAGAAGCGCGAGCGGGTCAAATTGCGTCGCATGTCTGACCCTGAGACAATCAAGCAGTTCAGCCAATTGCCGCCGGGTCTACAGGCTCTGATTGTGCGGACAGTGGCGCTGCTCGATCGGCTTATGCAACTCGATGACGCGTTCCGTCAGTCCACACAGCCAGCGCCGGATCAGATTAATCCGATCGCAGGACAGTTCCAACGCCTGACGGCCGCGTTTGGGCGGGTGGCGAACTGAAGCTTGCCGCGAGAGTCTTTGATTGCGCTGTTCGCACGCTCGCAGGCTCGCGGCTCGAGCGCTGGCCATCCTGTGAGGACGACCTCAGGCTTGAATAGCTGTGAGTGATCAACAACCAGCGCGGGCCAGCCGTCCGGCACTGTTTCAGGCCGCGACTGCGGCCCGGCGC
>JBCDAH010000254.1:0-2564 GCA_039186015.1 Pseudomonadota bacterium | reverse complement strand
CCGTCAGCGAATACCGGTTGATCGGCTATGAGACCCGTGCCCTGAACACGGAGGATTTCAGAAACGACAAGGTGGATGCGGGCGACATCGGAGCGGGGCATCGTGTGACCGCGCTTTACGAAGTCACGCCGGTCGGATCACCGGCCCGGAAATTCGCAGAGCGGCGCTACGGCAACGAGGTGCCTTCGGCAAAACCGATTTCCCAATCCCTCGAGAGCGAGCTTGCCTTTGTGAAACTGCGCTACAAGGCTCCAGGGGCTGAAAAAAGCAAGCTGGTGACGACGCCTGTGACTGCCGATACGCGGGACATTCCGGAATCCGAAACGCTGTTTGCCGCCTCTGTTGCCGGTTTCGGCCAGATGCTCAAAGGCAGCGATTATCTGGAGGACTGGACCTTCGAAGATGTCGAAAAACTGGCACAGGCCAATCGCGGGTCCGACCCGTTCGGCTACCGGTCGGAATTTCTGAGCCTGGTCCGGCTCGCGGCCGTTGCGCAACGCTGAGTGCGGACGTGAATGACACTGCCCGGCGGGTCCCTGATCCGCCGGTTTTTTGTCGGGCTGTTACCGATCCCGCAACCAGTCCAGTGTGACCTGGGTGCCATCCTCGCCGTTCAGGTCCAGCCGGTTGGAGACAATCAGCGAAAGCGCGCCGATGTCGTTTGTCTTCCACAGATAGAGCGTGTGCCGCGTCGGTTCGAACCGTGCGCAGGCTGACGCCCCGATATCAGCCACGTAGCGGGGCGGACCCTCCCGGCGGATGTCGAAGGCCTTGGCACCAACGGCGTCGTCCGGATTATTGAGGCATATGGTGACCAGGCGGGCATTGACTTCTTCCGACAAGACCGGCTGCGGCTCGGCAACTTCTCGGGATGCGGCACGCATTGCGTTGGCATACGCCCTGATCTCCGCTTCCTGGTTCTGGGCAGGTGCCAGCCCGGATGCATCCGGAAAGGTCCGGTCGATGAGTGCGGCGGGCGTCTCTGCCGCGACAGTTGACTGCCTGGTGCGTTCGGGTGCGGGGGCTGGCTTGGGCTGCGGCACCGATTGTGCATCCGTTGACGGTGGCGCACCCGCAGCGGTCCCGCCAGACCCTCCCGCGGCCAGTCCGAAGGTCTTGGCGGCGTGTTTGCGGGCCACTTGCGTTGCTTCTGCTTCTGCGTCGTCTGCCGTTGCCTTCAGCCGGGATTCGAAACGAGTCTGCTCGCTCAAGGCTGTGGGTGACGTTGCCGGAGTGTTTACGAGTGGAGCCGCGTTGACCTTGCCCGATAGCGCGCGCGATCCGGCAAGCGTGTCAACTGGTTCGCCGCCCATCTGGAAACGGATAAGATCGTTGTCGCCGCTTTCCAGGAAAGTCGGTTTGGGCGCGTCCTGTGCGAGGGCAATACATGCGGAAACAAACACCACAAGGCTTCCGGCCAGAAGAGCTGGAGAAAAGTATCCGGTCGTTTGTGCGCCGTGTTCGGACATCAGGCAGACTGTCGTTCTTCTCACGTTGAGTTCAGGTAATGCTCCGCGGCACCATAGACTAGTCGGAAGCACCAAGATAACGGGTATTTGTCCATCCGGACACCTGGCCCCACCTCACCTGGCACCAGTTGCCCTCGCAGATGTCGAAGAGTTCGACCGAGCAGATGCCGCTTGCGAGCGCGCCGACAACACGATGGCGCGTGCCGGGACCGGCGCGCAGGTTAAGCGTGTCGTCGGCAGCAACGTTCACGCACATCGCCGGTCCGGCCGGTGCTACGTCCGGTGCCAGGATGCGTTCATTGGCAGGTGTGCTACCGCAGTACCCGTCAACATTCTGTCCGCGCGCGCAAAGCGGTTTCACGGACATGGTCGCGAGTTCCCAGCGGTCATCGGCACGCGGGATGATGAAGCCGCGATAATGTTCGCCATAAAGACTGTCATCAAGGTAGCCGGTCAGCACGATGTTGACCAGATAGCCGCCCTCCTGCTTGCGGATGCCGAGTTGCATGCCGCCATTGCCCTCGTCCCTTTCCGGGTGGCCCCTAACAAAGGGCAGGAGCACATCGATCATGTCGTCCGCCACAGCGACGCCGGGCGCGACCCGGATGTCGCGAAAGCCGCCGCTTTCATCGGCGCGCGTCTCCTGCGCCAGCTGAATGGCAAACAGCAACGCGATGAGCGCCATGCGCCCTGCAATTGAAAATCTCATTCGGGTCGTGCGCAGCATGGGGATTGTCCTTTGTCCGGCTGTTACACGCATGATCCTGCTTTCCGGCTTGCAGAACCATGGGGTCGATGCCCCAGTCTCCGGCAGGAAGTCACAGCTCCTTCGACGGATCGATCAGCCCTTCCTTCAAAGCCCGGGCGATCAGTTGCGGAACGGAATGGACCTTCAGCTTCTGCATCAAGCTGGTGCGGTGCTTGTCGACGGTCTTGATGCTGATGCCGAACCCTTCCGCGATTTCCTTGTTCGACCGTCCGGCAAGGATCATGTTCAGCGTCTGGCGCTCCCGGTCGGTCAGGACCGGAGGCTTCGGCGTTTCCTGGAGGATCTGCAGAAAGTACTCCGATATGTGTCTTTGGCCGCGCAGGATT
>JBCDAH010000253.1:0-2664 GCA_039186015.1 Pseudomonadota bacterium | reverse complement strand
GGGATTTAATAGACAGTTACACTACACTACACATTTATGTGATAAATGAGCAGGCTGTGTGTTAATACTCACTTCACATATGACAGCCATGCAATGAGACGGTGTGTTCATCTGGCTTTCGGGCCCTGCGGAGCGCATGCCCGATGAACCTGGGTAAGCGCTTTGCGGCCCGTGATCGCGGTGCTGACGTGGCGAAGGATGTCGCCCGTATCATTGCTGTCTGGACGGACGCGCGAAAGTCGTTCGGTGCCAACACTGGCGAGCGTTTTCTCTACGGTGCGTTCTGCGCTGCGGACGCCATGTTTGCTCCGGTTGTGACGCGATTGGACACGTACAGCTTTGATGTGCCCCAAGACGTCCGCAGCTATATGGATGCCGTGCTGACCCATCCGGCGTTCGAGGCATGGAAAGCCGCGGCCCTGCATGAAAGCTGGATTATCGACTCCGATGAAGTCGATGAGCCGGCAATCGAAACCTTTCGCAATCTCTAGCTGTGTCTCGGCATCAAGCCGGCACACCTCTGAAGTAAAGGCATCTCGTCATGGCCTCCAGTGATCCCCGCAAGTCGCACTATCCGGCCCCGCAGTTGTCGGAAGAAATCGTCAGTCGCACGCTGTCAATCCTCGTTGACAACGAGCCTGGTGTGCTGGCGCGCGTGATCGGGCTGTTCTCCGGGCGGGGCTACAATATCGACTCGCTCACCGTTACGGAAACGGAGCGTGAGAAACACCTGTCCCGGATTACGATTGCGACGCGGGGCACGCCAGCGGTCATCGAACAGATCAAGCATCAGCTTGAGCGCCTGGTGCCCGTACATCGGGTTACTGATCTGACGCACGAAGGGATCTCGCTGGAGCGCGAACTGGCGCTCATCAAGGTCGTCGGGCGTGGCGACAACCGGATCGAGGCCCTGCGTTTGGCTGAGATTTTTCGGGCACAGGTTATCGACGCATCGACCGAGCATTTCGTATTCGAGCTGACGGGACGCACCTCGAAGATCGAGCAATTCATCGGAATCATGGGCGACCTCGGCATGGTTGACGTTTCGCGCACCGGCATCGCTGCGATTGGTCGGGGTGCGACGCCTCTGTGACGCTATCAACTACGTCCGCCAATTTTGGAATTGGTCTCGGCCCCGCAAGTTGAATGGGGCTGTGATTGGTTGTGCGCCCTGCTAGTTTGCGGCGCGCATAATCGCGCACGATTCAGTCTGGCAGAGGATATCTCCATGCGACAGATTTTTATCGGGTTCTTGTTCGCCTGCATTGCGACGACGGCGCAGGCTGGCGAGACTGTGGCGTACTCGGCCAACGGCGCTGACTACGAAGGATATTATGCGAAAGCCGCCGGCACCTCTAAAGGACTGGTACTTGTCATTCACGACTGGGATGGGCTGACCGGTTATGAGGTTCAGCGCGCCGATATGCTCGCGAAGCTCGGGTACGACGCATTCGCCGTTGACCTCTACGGCAAGGGAAATCGCCCGACCGAGACCGGGGCCAAAAAGGCGGAGACGAGAAAACTCTATAATGATCGCGCGAAAATGCGTGCGCTCATCCTCGCCGGCCTAGACGAAGCGCGAAAGCGCAATGGCGGTTCCGTTGTTGTCATGGGCTATTGCTTCGGCGGCGCGGCCACGTTGGAATTGGCGCGCTCCGGCAAGGCAACGGATGTCAAAGGCTTCGCCACGTTTCATGGTGGTCTCAAGACACCGAAGGGCCAGTCCTATGCGAAAGGGACAGCGCCGATCCTGATCGCGCACGGCGGTGCTGATGCGGGTATTCCCATGGACGACGTTGCGCAGCTGTCCAAGGAACTCGAGTCTGCCGGTGTCACCTACGACATCGAGGTCTATTCCGGTGCACCGCATGCATTCACTGTTATCGGCTCGGGCCGATATCGTGAGCGCGCCGACAGGAAGTCATGGAGCGCGTTCACCGAGTTCTTGAAAGAAAACCTCGGCTAAATCGACAAATAGCACGGAGCCTTCCTGCGACCGGTGCCGACAGGTTCGCTGGTCGCGGTAAGGCGCAGCGTGCAGGAGACGCCTTATGGACGCGGATCTCGGATTTCAGATTGCCAATACGGTGTGTCTTTGGGGATGGTTGGCTCTGTTGGCGTCGCCGTGGATTCCGACCTGGGCCGATCGGCTTGCGGGTTTCATCATCCCCGGTCTCGTATCTGTGGCCTACGTTATCTTGATCGTCATGTTCATGGGGACGACGGACGGCGGCTACTTTACGCTGGATGATGTGATCAAGCTGTTCGCCAGTCGCGAGGTTGTGCTTGCGGGTTGGCTGCATGTCATCGCGTTCGACCTGTTCGTCGGTGCCTGGATCGTGAGAACGGCACGCGCGGAGGCCATTGCCTTCGTGTGGGTTGTGCCGTGTCTGATCATGACGTTTCTGTTCGGGCCCGCCGGTTTTCTGGCGTTCCTGGCACTCCGGGCCTGGATGAGCGGCCGCGACAGTCGCGCCGCGGCCGCTTGATGGGTTACGTTCGATAGGGGCGGAATCTTGGATGGCGCTGTTCGTGAGTCTTTGTTTGCGCTACCGCTCGCGACAAGCGCTCGCTACTTGAGCGCGGGCTATCCTGGTAGGACGATACCCAGGCCGCGCCAGCGGCCCGGCGCGTTGCGCCGCCCTCACGAAGGCCCGAGCGAAG
>JBCDAH010000252.1:0-2669 GCA_039186015.1 Pseudomonadota bacterium | reverse complement strand
GACATGGCTGGCGAAGCGAGTTCGCCTTTGGTGGAAGCGCTCTAAAGCGCGACTGTTACATCGTCGAAAAGCTCTTCAACGTCCGGCTTCCGTGGAATGAGTCCTTGTCGAAACGTGAAGTCGATTATCACGTCCAAATTCCGGCGATTCGCCGCGACGCCAAACGGGTTCATATCGATCTCGCCCGGCTTGGGTAGACCTGACGCGTGTTTGCTTTCCAGCAGCATGTCGTAGACTTTCCGAACGAGATCTGGATTTGACTGGACGAGCGATGATCTGACGACAACCAAATGGTTGACCTGAATTGCCGCGTTTGACGCATGCCAACGCTGCGCAGCCTCATCCGGATTCAAGATCAGCGGCTTGATGTCGGGATTGCCGACCGTACCGGTCATGATCGCCGCGTCGATCTCGCCCGTGACGAGCATCGACTTGAGATCTTTGTCTGACCCGGCTCGGACGACACCCGGTGGGTCGGAATAGCCTGCAACATGGGCGTCCTCAAACGTCACCCATTGAATGGAGTCGAGATCGACACCGTAGTCATCTGCGAGAATGCCACGCAGCCAGGCAACCGTCGTGACGGTGTGAGATCGAATACCAATCGTCCGGCCATTGAGGTCCGCGGGCTTAAGATCTGCACGCGCCGCATTGAACACGATGTAGGGATGTTGAAAGCGCCCCACCACAACTGCGGGAAGAAGCGTTAAAGGAACGTCCTGCGCCTTCGCCATCAAATACGTGACGATGGCCAGTTCCGCGACATCAAACTCAAGGTCTCTGACGACCCGCTTGAACGCTGTATTGGGCACTTTGACATCGGCAAAATCGAGCGCCAGATCGGGCGATGCGATAGCGCCGCTCTTCAGCGCAGCCGTAATCGGATAGTCGCCGAGCAGTGTTTTGAAACGTGTTGCGGCCATGCGCGCTGCTTTCCTTGTGCGGGTCTTTCCTAATGCGTGCCTTGGATCAAGCGCGACCTAAAGTGCATCGACGGTGCGCGGGAAGACCGATTGGAAGCCTTCGGCGTAACGCGCTGGCCGCCCGCCGGCTTGGCCGCCGGAATTGCGCCGGAAGTGATTGCCCCGGTTCTCTGCGACATTTGTGTAGTAGGCCCAAAGGTGTTCCTGCCCGTCCATACATTCGATCGCGGCGCGCTTTTTGTCCCATACATCGGTAATGTCGAGGAAGACGTCCGGCTTCCACTCCATTTGTTCGGTCTGATGGGGCTCAAAGAGATAGAGCTGCGGCGCACCGAGAACGGTTTGCTCCGGGTTGTGACCCCACGCTTGCGCAATCATGCGACACTCGAGTGCGACCTGAGTCGTGTACATGTGGTCCGTATTGTAGGGATCCCACTTGGAGTGGCTCATCATCCAATTCGGCTGCACGGCACGGATCAAGTCGACAATGCGGTCTTTTGCGTCGCGGTCCACCACAAGCGGATAATCTCCAAGGTCGAGGAATTGAATGTCGTGGACGTCGAGTGCCTGAGCGGCGGCCTCCGCTTCGCGGCGGCGCGCGCTTTTCACCGCATCGAGTGTCATGCCCTCCTGCTTCCAGAGTTTCGCGCTTTCGCCACGTTCGCCGTAGGATAAGCAGACGACCGTAACGTCATATCCGAGCTTCCCGTGCAGCGCGATGGCGCCGCCGCAGCGCCAAACAAAGTCAGCCGCATGCGCGCTGATTACCAATGCAGTATTTGTGCTCGCCATAACGGCCCCTCTCCTTGCGTTTTTGAAAGTCTGAGCTTCTGGATACAACAGCACACAGCACGATTTCGAGGCGTCATTTCGCGCGTCTGTCCAGCGCATCCCAGGATCTGTAAGGTTTGCGTGATTGTTTGGCATGCAACACCGTGCACGCGTCGCAGATGTGCCCACGCCGATGTGCCCGTGAGCAGTGACTGATCCGTATCGTGAGATCGTAGCTGGCACGCAGCAATCTGCGAATCCGGCTCAGGCGGAAACGATCTCATCGCCTACGGTAGGCACATCTTTACGATTCGACCTGTTGCATGACGCTGGCGGCTTCGGTCAAATGCCACTCGACGGCTGTATTCAGTTTGATAATGGTCTCGGCCGGCCCGTTTCCGCCAATCTGGGGCCAATGCTAATGCTAATGTTAGTCAGACGGGCGACGGAGTCTCGGCATGACAAAAGTGATGTCTCTTTTGAACGGACGAAATAGGCCGACGATCTCCTTTATCGGCTTTGGCGAGGCGGCAGCCGCCATTGTTTCTGGTTGGGACGGTCGCTCGGGGGCTGTCATCAAGGCCTACGACAGCAAGACCGAAACCGGCGGCAGTGAACGCGCGATCATGATCGAGCGATACGCCCTGGCCGGCGTCGAGGGGTGCGAGACAATCGAGAGTGCGCTCGCAGGTGCGGATGCCGTGTTTTCGTTGGTGACCGCCGACCAGGCGCAGGCCGCGGCGACGTCAGCTGCCGAAAGCCTGGAAGAGGGTGCGTTGTTCTTAGACTGCAATTCGTGCGCGCCGCAGACCAAAGTCCGTTCGGAGCAGTCGGTTGCACAATCCGGTGGCCGCTACGTCGATGTTGCGATTATGGCCCCCGTGCGCCCTTTGCTCCACAAAACGCCGATGCTGGCGAGCGGTCCACATGCTTGTGCCGCAAAGGGCTTTATGGACCAGCTTGCCATGTCGGTCG
>JBCDAH010000251.1:0-2735 GCA_039186015.1 Pseudomonadota bacterium | reverse complement strand
GAGGGCCCGGCCGCAGGCCGGAACAGCCCGTGAGCGAAAGCAAGCTAAAGCGAGGCGTATATGATGCGACACGCTTTAGAGGACCAGAACACGCAGAGGAGACATCCATGACCCCGATGCACCGCGCTATTCTGCTGCTCATTTTCAGCACGATTTGGAACTTTACGCTCTCGCCGTTCCTATCGCCATGCCGCTATCGGGCCCATTGCGGGCGCACGACCAAATCGAATACCGACGCCGGCGACATCACCGGACGTCGGATGCCAAACAGAAAAACGTGACTGTCACGCCCGCCACCATGCGTCCGGAACCGGGAAACGGCCGGCAGCCTGTTCCAGAATGGCTCCGGTCCGCAGCAACGTTTCCTCGTCGAACGGCTTACCGATAAGTTGAAGCCCAAGCGGCGTACCGCTTGAAGACAGACCACCTGGAACAGAGATCCCCGGCAGGCCCGCCATATTGACGGTAACCGTGAAAATGTCCTCTAGGTACATTGCGATTGGATCGCCGGATTTTTCGCCGGCGGCGAACGCCGGCGTTGGTGTCGTCGGCGTCAGCATGACATCGACCTGGGACCAGGCGTCGTCAAAGTCGCGTTTGATCAACGAGCGGACCTTTTGCGCCTTCAAGTAGTATGCATCGTAGTACCCGGCAGACAGAACGTACGTACCGATCATCACACGCCGCTTGACCTCACGCCCGAAGCCGGCGGACCGCGTTTGCTCATAGGTGTCGATCAAGTCGTTCCCCGGCAATCGCAACCCGTAACGAACGCCATCGTAACGCGCCAGGTTTGATGACGCTTCCGCCGGGGCAACGATGTAGTAGGCCGGCAGGGCATACTTCGTGTGCGGCAGCGATACGTCGTGGATCGTGGCGCCGGCATCTTTGAGCCAGGCAATGCCCTGCTCCCACAACCGCTCCGTTTCATCCGCCATCCCGTCGATGCGATACTCCTTCGGCACGCCAACGCGCAGTCCTTTGACGCTATCGCCGATGACAGCCTCGTAGTTCGGCACAGGCGCGTCGACACTTGTCGTATCTTTCGGATCGTGGCTCGCCATATGCCGCAGCATAATCGCCGCATCCCGGACGGTTTTGGTGATTGGGCCCGCCTGATCGAGTGAGGACGCAAAGGCGACGATGCCCCACCGCGAGCAACGGCCATAGGTCGGCTTCAAACCAACCGTACCCGTCAGCGCAGCCGGCTGACGGATTGATCCACCGGTATCCGTCGCCGTCGCAGCCAGGCAGAGATCCGCGGCAACAGCCGAAGCTGATCCGCCGGATGAGCCGCCGGGAACGAGGGGTGCATTGTCAATTGCGCCCGATTTGGCCCTGCGCCGCCACGGGTTAACGACATTGCCGTAATAGCTGGTCTCGTTGGATGAGCCCATTGCAAACTCATCCATATTGAGTTTGCCCAGCATGACTGCGCCGGCAGCCCAGAGGTTTTGGGTCACCGTCGATTCATAATCCGGTTTGAAACCGTCCAACACGTGGCTGCAGGCCTGCGTATGGACACCGCGGGTGGCAAACAGATCCTTGATGCCGAGCGCCAACCCTTCGAGCGGCCGCGCTTCGCCGCGCGCGAACCGCGCATCGCTGTCGTCAGCCTGCGCAAGCGCCGCGTTTGCGGTGACGGCGATGTAGGCGTTGAGCTGTTCGTTGCTGGCTGAAATCGCATCGAGATAGGCGTTGGTCAGTTCGCGGGCTGAAATGTCTTTTCCCGCCAGCGCATCCCGCGCCTCGGCGAGCGTCAGTTTCGTGAGATCGGTCACGATCGATGCCTCGATTGTTGTTTGGATGCGGAGTGGCGCCTACTCGACCACTTTGGGAACGACAAAGAATTGATCCTCGGACTGCGGAGCGTTCGCGACGATGAGATCCGCTTGGTCACCGTCTGTGACCACGTCTTCCCGTTGCTTTAATTCGACCGGGACGACCTGGGTCATCGGCTCCACATCCGAGGTATCAACCTCGTCCAGTTGTTCGACCCAGTCCAGTATGCCCGAAAGCTCGGATTCCAGACTTTGTGCTTCGTCGTCGGAAATCTTGATGCGCGCGAGACGGGCAATACGGTAGACCGTCGCCTGATCGATGTGCATGGATACGGCTGCCTTGCGTTTCGTGCCGTCCTCAACGACGGCGAAGTGCATATCGGGCGATTTCTTAACGGCTTGTGACGCCGCGATGCAACTGCCGGGGGCTTCAGGACCATGACAATGCTCAAACCAGCAGCTCAGCGCGTGCAGGCCGCGGCGACGACTCTGGACCTCAAGATCGCTATCATCGAGATGAACGAGTCGACCAAAACGGCCGAAGATGCCGCACGGGCCTGCGGCTGCAGCGTGGCGCAGATCGTGAAATCCCTCGTTTTCCAGCGTGTGGATACATCGGCACCGGTCATGCTGCTGGTTTCCGGGACAAACCGGGTCGATCCGGCGCGCGTTGCCGATCAAACCGGTTTTAAGCTCAAAAGGCCCGGTGCTGACGTTGTGCGCCAG
Organism: Pseudomonadota bacterium; assembly: GCA_039186015.1. GTDB lineage: Bacteria > Pseudomonadota > Alphaproteobacteria > Rhizobiales > Hyphomicrobiaceae > JBCBWG01. Next base: position 228 of record JBCDAH010000251.1, on the reverse strand, counting down.
CAAACCGGATTCGCCATTGGCGGGATACCACCCTTCGGCCACGCGCAACCGATCGCCACCTATATCGATACCGCACTCCTGCAACATGATGTCGTTTGGGCCGCGGCAGGCACGCCAAACGCGGTTTTCTCCGTAAACCCATCAAACCTCGCCTCAGTGACGCAGGCTCAAATCATCGATATGTCATGAAGGCATAACGGAATGGCACACGAGGGGACACGATGAGCG
>JBCDAH010000250.1:0-2750 GCA_039186015.1 Pseudomonadota bacterium | reverse complement strand
CCCCAGCTTTGATGCACGTATCCTTCGCTCGAGCCACCCTGCGGTGGACCGGAATAAGCGCGACGAATACTCGGTCGGTCGTGCTGCTGCTGTCGGTCGCCGATGGCTGAAATGGCCTAATGCCCGGAGCTGGCGGCACCTGCTGTTTTGATATGCAGGAACGGTGCGAGCACCGGCACGAGAACCAATCCAACGGCCAGGCCAAAGATGCCATCAAGCCCTGCCACGGTCATCCATTGCGCCAGTCCTTCGGCCGCCGGCAACAGCGATGCAACCCAGCTCCCGGCATCCTTGATCACGGCGTACAATGTCGTCTCACCCAACTCCTTGAGACCGTGAATGATGATCGAGCCGCCGACCCAGAGCATCGCCGCTGTGCCGATCGTTGAAATCGTCGCCATGACAGAGGGCATGGCTTTGACAATGCCCCGGCCAAGCGCCCGCGTCGCGGAGAAATGGCCACGTGATGCCAATCGCACGCCGAGATCGTCGGCTTTCACCAGCAACGCCACGCTGCCGTACACGACGACCGTGATCACAATCGCAACAATGGCCAGCACGATGCCATCCATCCAGACGCTGCCACTTTGGATGCTCGCCAGTGCAATTGTCATAATCTCGGCGGACAGGATGAAGTCGGTCTTGATTGCACCGGACACACGCGCGCGCTCAAGATGTGCCGCATCCACTGTGATCGCTTCCTGCGCCTTGGACTCCGGCTCGCCGAAGATATGGATGATTTTTTCCGCGCCCTCGTAACAGAGATAGGCGCCGCCGAGCATCAACAGCGGTGGTAGCATCCACTTTGCAAAGACGCTGAGCAGCAATGCGATCGGCAGTAGAATGACGAGCTTGTTAAAGAGCGAGGCTCTTGCGATCTGCCATACAATCGGCAGCTCACGCGCCGCCGGCAGCCCTTCGACGTATTTTGGCGTGACGGCGGCATCGTCGATGACCACGCCAGCGGTTTTCGTCCCGGCCTTGGCGGCCTGTGTTACAATGTCGTCAAGTTGTGCCGACGCGAGCTTTGCAATCGCAGCAACGTCATCCAGAAGGGCCAGCAATCCGCTCATAGTTTCCTCAATCCGGCGCAGTCCAATCGCATGGCTTCGACCACGTCCAATATCCGTGTCTCGATACACGGCCACGTCAGATACTAACGAGCAAGCAGGTGGCCTCACAACGCAGTTCGATCGCAGCGCTACAATGCGACATCATCATGTGGCACAATCGAAGTGCGTCGCCGGATCGCCTCCGCTCCTGTTGCACCGTCATGCCATTCCAGGCGTTCGGTGTGAAGTTCGAAACGATTTCACCTATTGTCAGAGGCCTACAGGCAAACAGACGTCGCATCTCGGACAGATCAGAACGCACGCAATTTGCCGAGACGCCGCTGGGCGGACACCTGACCGCATGTACAAGTTCACGGCAGTTTGTTTATCGCTCACGGGCTGTTCCGGCCTATCGGCCGGGCCCCATCGAGATGGCGTGTTCGCCATCTCGACATGTGAAATGCCCAACGCGGGAACACCCGCGATGGAGTGGGGGGCGGCGCAACGCGGCGGGCCGCGTTCGCGGTCTGGGGTGCCAGGCCGCTGGCTCGCGCTTGCAACAGCAGAATATGCAATAATTAAATATAGTTGCTTTATTTTCATGTTGTCTTTATCCTGCGAGAGTCTTTCAGGTTTCGCTGGAACCACCCGACACCTCGTCTCCTGGCCGGCCAAGTTGAATCGAATACGGGGTGTGGGCCGGTAACGTGAGTCCGCCTGTGACGGACATGGTCTAGTGAAAACGAACCGTACTGCAGGAGATGCCTCGCATGCCATCCGATGCCAGCGATGCTTCCGTTGGCCGTTTCGCCGCGACGAATGCACAGCGCAGCTTTAATGAACGCCTCATCTTGTCGTTGATGCGCCGTCACGGCTCCCTGCCGAAGGCCGAGCTGGCGCGTCTTACCGGCCTTTCCCCGACCGCCGTCGGCAGTATTATTGTACAGCTCGAAGCGGCAGGATTGGTCCGTAGAGGCGCACCGCAGCGCGGCCGCATTGGTCAGCCGTCTGTGCCCTACGCAATTGAGCCGTCTGGCGCGTTTTCGCTTGGACTCAAGGTTGGTCGTCGCAGTGCAGAGCTGGTCTTGCTCGATGCATCCCTTGCGATCGTGGCGCTGTCGGAAACGGCCTACGCCCTGCCGTCGATCGCGGAGATCGAGAGCTTTGTATCGACGCACGCGCGCCGCATGGTTCGAAAAATCGATCGCTCACGCCTTGTTGGCCTGGGTGTCGCGATGCCCTCGGAGATCTGGTCGTGGTGCGACGAGATGGGCGTGTCGGAAGACGCCTTGCTGACGTGGAAGGATGTCGACTTCTCAACACAACTGGGCCCCAAGCTGAACGTGCCGGTGCGCGTTATGAATGACGCGACGGCTGCGTGTGCGGCTCAACTCGCGCTGACACAGCACGATGGTGAAACCGTCGAGAAACGTAAACCGCTGAGCTTCATCTATTTCTTTGTGGGCTGGTTCATCGGCGGTGGGGTCGTCTTGGATGGCCGGGTGTTAGAGGGCCGGCGGGGTAATGCCGGTGCGCTCGGATCAATGCCGGTTTGCCGTCGCGGCGGTGCCGGCTCGCCATTGCCCGAGCAGTTGATCCGCATTGCATCCGTTTACTGTCTTGAGCGGGAACTTCTCGCGCACGGTATCGATCCCGACTGTCTTCAGCGCGAGGACCTGGATTGGTCGGACCTTGGTG
>JBCDAH010000249.1:0-2753 GCA_039186015.1 Pseudomonadota bacterium | reverse complement strand
GCGGGGGCGGCGCAACGCGCCGGGCCGCATTCGCGGCCTGGAACGGCGCTCGACGGCTGGTCCGCGCTCGAGCCGCGAGCCCGCGAGCGTGCGAACAGCGCCAACTAAAACGCGCTCAAGTAGCGAGCGCTTGTCGCGAGCGGTAGCGCACGTAAAGACTCGCGAACAGCGCAACTTAAAGACTCGCAGTCGAAAACAAACAAACACTATTAGCGATCGTTTTGACTATTTCGGATATGACCAGGACGGAATTGGTTTTGCGGAGAGATCGCGCAGTTGTGCTCTGCGGTCTCGGTGTGATTACCGCATTGGCGTGGTGGTGGGTTCTGATTGGTGCCGGTACAGGCATGAGCACGATTGCCATGACCACGTGGGCGTTTCCGCCGCCGATCCGGCCGGCAATGGTCGTTAGTTGGAACCTCAACTACGCGATTGTCATGTTTCTCATGTGGTGGGTCATGATGATCGCGATGATGACACCCAGTGCTGCGCCGATGGTTTTATTGTACGCGCGCGTGCACCGTCATGGCTACAAACTTGGGCAGCGCGAGTCTGCCGTTGCGCCAACGTTGTCTTTTGCGTTCGGATACCTGTTCGCTTGGGGCGTGTTCAGCGTCATCGCGACGGGCCTCCAATGGGCGCTTGAACACGTCGGTTTGCTGCACGCCATGATGATGTGGAGCCTGAATCCATTCCTCACGGCTGCAATTTTGATTTCTGCCGGTGTCTACCAGGTGACGCCGCTAAAACACGCCTGCTTGGAGCACTGCAGATCACCCGTCGCGTTCCTCTCAACGCACTTTCGGCCGGGTGCCGTCGGCGCATTGCGGCTCGGATGGATTCACGGCCTGTACTGCTTGGGCTGTTGTTGGGTTCTTATGGGATTGCTGTTCGCCGGTGGGATCATGAATCTGGTCTGGATTGCCGGCTTGTCGATCTTTGTGCTTGTCGAGAAGCTGGCGCCGGCAGGTCAATGGGTGGCCCGGATTTCCGGAGCCGGGATGATTGGTCTTGGCAGCTGGATCATTTTGAAAGTTATCGGCACGGGGACTTAAATCCGTGCCGCGTTTTCGTTCTGTCTGAGTGCCAGGTTTGCCGCCGTTAAGCGATCGACACGTCGACCGAACCGATGCCATCGATCGTGAAGGATACGACGTCACCGGCTTCCGCCGCGAACGTGGGGACAAGGCTGCCGGTGATCACCACCATACCTGCTGTTATGGGTATGCCCCGCTTGACGGCGAGATTGGCGACCCAGGCCAGCGCACCCATCGGATTGTCGGTTCGGCCGTTACCTGTGGACTGGCCGGCGCGTGTGACGTGTCCGGCGAGGCCGTTCAAATCCATGTCGACTGGCGGGGCAAACTCAGCGCCGATCACGATGCCGCCGTTCCACGCATTATCTGCAATCAAAGTCCTTGCATCTGTTTCGCGATAGATAGCATTGCGATCTTCGATGATTTCGAATGCCGCCATAACGCTGCCGACAGCGCTGCGGACGTCATCCGGGGTGTAGGGTTCAGACTTCGCCGGCAGATCCGTTGCCAACCGCACAGCAAGCTCGCACTCGATGACGCCATGGATGAAATCTGATTGCTGTATCGTCGCGCCCGATTGATGGACGCAGTTCGCGAAAATCATACCGCCGCATGGGTGGTCGATGCCCATGAGGTCCTGCATGACTTTGGTTGTCGTCGCGATCTTGAGGCCGGCGATCGTGCCGCGTTCGCTCGCCCAGATTTCGCGAAGTACGTCTTGCGCGGCATAGGCGTCGGCGATGGATGGGGGCTCAAGTTCCCCGGAGAGATTGGTGAATGGCGCTCTGGCCGTATGGGCGTCGGCAATCGCCTGTGCTGCTACGCGCGGATCAAATGGCATTGCTGTTACTCCATCGGTGCCGTTTCGGCGAACGCCGGTACAGCGTCGGCATATCTGTTGAGCCAGCCGACAAGGTTGGGATGGTCGGTGCGCCATGCGCCGCCCTGCCGCAAGTCGAGATAGCCAAGCGCGCAAGCCACGGTGAGGTGCCCGTAGTCTGGATGATTGGTCCACTCCGGTGGTGCCTGCTCAAGATGGCGAAGTGCCTGATCGACTTTTGCTTGTTGGCGCGCCATCCAGTCCAGGTGCCATTTCTCTTCCGGCCGAAACCGCTTCTCGTAGACCAACAGCAACGCCGCATCGAGCACGCCGTCAGCAAGTGCGCCAAGCGTCAAAGCGCGCCAGCGTGCGGCGCCTTCCCCCGGAAACAAAACCGGATGCGCCACCTGAGCGTCCAGGTATTCGCAAATGACCGCGCTGTCGAAAATCGTGGTGCCGTCATCGAGCACAAGCGCCGGAATCTTGGAGAGCGGATTGGCGGCTGCCAACGCAGGATTTTCGGCGGCGCGCGTATCTGTCGGCACAATCTCGATCGTGTTGATCAGGCCCTTGATATGTGCCGCAAGCCTGGCCTTGCGGACATAGGGGGATGACGGTGATGAAAGCAAACGCATGGAGTCGTTCCCTCATTGGCGACCAGCTGGGCGCTTTACCCCGCCTTGTCTTATCTGCGGGTCTTGTTTGTGTTTGATGGCCGCATCGTGCGCAGGCGCTGCGGAAATCGCAAGTCACCTGAAAGCGAACAGACAGTCCGGCGATGTTCTGAGATGGCAATGGTGGAAATGAGTGGCCGAGAAACTGCTGAACGTCGCGACGTCTCGCGCAGACGTAAAACTGGATCCCCCCCGCTACGGATCAAGTGTAGCAGCTCCTCG
>JBCDAH010000248.1:0-2760 GCA_039186015.1 Pseudomonadota bacterium | reverse complement strand
CTTGATCAGTGTCTGCATCCGGCTTGCGCCCATGGTCTTGAAGAGCATGCGGGCATTCTCATCGGCCGAGTGAAGGCCCGCTGCCGTTCCGACCACGATTGGGAAGGTGGCGATAAACGCTGCCAAAGCCACTTTGGATTCGATGCCGAAGCCCAGCCAGGCAACAAAGAGGGGCGCAAAAGCGACTTTCGGCATGGTGTCGATGGCGACCAGGTAGGGCATGACAGCCTTTTCCCCGAACGCCGTTTCGCCAACGAGTACGCCGAGCGAGAAGCCGATGGCGATGGCAAGCGCGAACCCGTAGATCACCTCTTTGATCGTGATCCAAAGCGCGGCAAGCATGTAGCCGCCGCTCAGAAGATTGCTTCCGACAAAAACCATGTCGCTGAAGGTCTCCCACGGTGTGGGCAGAATGATCGGCGAAACGAGCCCAAGGCGCGTCACCAGATCCCACGTGCCGATGAATACCACGAACACAAACGTCATGGCGATCGACCGGGGCACGGAATCGATGAAGGCAACTTCCTGTACCCAGACGGTATCGTCCGCCGCCCCGGTCTCCAGCCGCTGATTGGTGGGCGCATCAGTCACATGTTTTCTCCCTTGTCCAACATGCCGCGAATGTGATCCACGATTTCGCCAAATCTCGGTGTCGTCATCATATCGAGCGTGCGCGGCCGGGGCAGATCAACGTGGACGATCTCCGCAATTCGGCCAGGGCGGGGTTTCATCACGACGATCTCATCCGACAGTATCACAGCTTCCTGGATGGAATGCGTGACCAGAAAGGCCGTGGCGTCCTGCTCACGGCAAATTCTCTGCAATTCCATATTCATCATGTCGCGCGACAACTCGTCCAACGCGCTGAACGGCTCGTCCAAAAGCAGAACCGCCGGTTCGGTAATCAGCATCCGGCAGATCGACGCGCGTTGCGCCATGCCACCGGACAATTCGTTGGGATAAACGTTCTCGAACCCTTTCAACCCGACAATGTCGAGAAGGTCATGCGCCTTTGCTCTCGCCTGCTTGGCGGCGGCTTTCCCGTCACGGATCTCGATCGGCAGCACGATGTTCTCGACCGCAGTCTTCCAGGGGAAGAGCGTGGCCTGCTGGAACATCATTCCGATGTCCCGGCGCGGGCCTATAACAGGCTTCTCCTGAAGGATCACGCGGCCTTTCGTGGGTGGAATAAGCCCTGCCATGATCTTTAGCAGGGTCGATTTCCCGCAGCCGCTTGATCCGATGACCGACGTGAAGCTCCCGTTGCGCAAAGTGAGGTTCACGTTCTCCAGCGCGACCACCGCGTTGCGCGCGTAGGTCTTGCTGACGTCGGTCAGTTCGTAAACCGGCGCGTCAGATGAGGCGCCGGAATTTTCATGTGCCAACGAGGCGTTCATCTGTCGACGGCCGCACTTCCGAGTTCAGCGAACTCATTGGTCCAGATCGCGTTCAGATCGTCCAGAGGCCCGGAGATTTCTCCGCCGGCTACAAGAGCGTCCTGCCACTCTCCCCAGACTTGCTCCGGATACCAGCCGAGATGCGGCGTGTCGCCGGCTGCGATCGTCTTGGAACGAACCGCGTCGAACAGGGCCGACTGAAACTCCTTGTCTTCGCCTTCCTGCGGATTACCTGCGGCAAGGTGGGCAAGCACGGCATCGCGATTGGCGTCGTCCAGCGCAAAGGCATGGCCCTTGGCGAAGGCACGGCTCCACGCTTCGACGAGGTCCCGGTCGTTTGTGATGGTATCGGCCATGGTGGCAATGCCGTTGCCGAAGAACCGGCCGAATTCGGCAGGTGTTATGTCACGCACTTTCATGCCGCGCTGATTGAGAATGGCCGTATCCGCGGTAGACGCAGAGTAGGCGTCTATCTCGCCGTTCAGAAACGCCGCGGTTGCCGGGCCACCGTCACCGACGGTGAGGAACTCAAAGTCAGTACCTTCGACCATTCCGGCACCTGTCAGCACGTTGCGGGCAAAGCCAACCTCCGCACCGTCCGCCGTACCTGTCCCGATAACCTTGCCGCGCAGGTCCTCGACGGATTGATAGTCGGAGCCTTCCTGGACTGCGATGCCAAAATTGCTCCGTGCAGCCACGTTGTAGATGTGCACCGCATCCACGCCGCGCGAGCGCGCCGCGATGAGCGGACCAGGGCCCGGGCGGCCGAAATGCGCTTGTCCTGCCGACAACGCCTGCAGAACCGCGCCTGAACCATTGATGGCTTCGACAGTTACGTTCAGGCCCTCGTCCTCGAAGAAGCCTTCGCCGATGGCAACAAAGACCGGAAACGAGTTGATGGCAGACGGGCTCGGCTGCACAAAAGTGATATCGCGCAGGCCTTGTGCAAAGGCACCCTTTGCAAACAATCCGGTGACCGGCACCGCCGCCAGTAACGATGTGAATGTCCTACGGTTCATCATACGCTTATTCCTCCCTTCGCGTTCTTTCCAATCCCCCTCGTCCAACCGGCGTCTTCGGAAGATCGCTTATACGGCGCGCACCGAATTCGTGAGCGTGCCGATCCCTGAGATATTGCAAACGACGGTGTCGCCATCCTTTAGAAAACTCGGCGGGTCCATGGCGTATCCCACGCCCGCCGGCGTCCCGGTGGCGATTATGTCGCCGGGCTCCAATGTCATGCCTTCCGACAACGAGGCGATGAGTGTCTCGATATCGAAAATCATGTCCGCGGTATTGCCGTTCTGCCGGATCTCACCATTCACGGTCATCTAAATCGGCTACGCATGCGGATCATCAATGG
>JBCDAH010000247.1:0-2775 GCA_039186015.1 Pseudomonadota bacterium | reverse complement strand
GTTCGATCGCCTCAACGCTTTGGCTCGAACCATATTGTCCGGATCCGAGCTGGGCGCGGATGGATCCGAGGGCGGCTTCCATACTCGACAGCGTTTCGGTCAAACTTGCCAGTCGTCCGTAGACGACGTCGAAGTTCTGATCCGGTACCATCATCCGTGATGCCAAAAGCTCCATCTGCCTCTGGACTGGTTCCAGATCTGCTGCACCCTGTGCCTGTGCGTTCAATGCGCCTTCAAAATTAGCGATCCGCACATGAAGCCCCTGCAACTGATCTTGGATCGGCGACATGTCCGGGAGTGCGAGTTCTGAAAGGAGACGCTCGACGCCTGACAATCGCTCTCGCACCGACTCGAAGTCGGGGCTCTCCATTTTTGCAAGCGTCGAGGATATTGCAGCGAGCTGCCGGGTCACAACATCCTGAGCTTCACCGTCGGTACCGCTTTGGTTTTGTCGCAAGTCGGCGACAGTCTGCACCAAGTGGTCGAGTTGACCTTGAATAGGCGCAACATCGACTTCAGTTGGACGCAAGCCCTCCATCTGCAGCTGGACATCCGCGATTGCACTGTGAATTGACGAAAGATCCGGTTCCTTCGGTTCAGTCGACTGAACCGCTGCCTCAAGCCTTGCCATACGCGCCTCCAGCGGACGCAGATCAACCCACTGCTTCTCCGTGATCGCTTTGGACAGCTCATCCACGCGATCCGACACCGAAGTCGAATCGTCGCCGGGCGTTAGATGTTCCTGCAACGACTCCAACCGCTCAGACACAGAGCCGACACTTGAGTTCAACGCGTCGATATCCGGATTGCTGCTTGTGAGGTAGCCTTCGATCATTTCGAGACGCCCCAGGATAGGTGATAAATCGGGATCCGGGATATCTAGACTGCTCACCGAGCGTTCTAATCCGGCAATTTTCTCCTCGATAGAGACAGTGTCTGGCAAATTTAAATTTCCAAAGCCAGCCGCTAAGGACGCTTCCAAGTCCGACTTCGTGACGTTGTTTGGCGCATTAGACTGATTGCGCATGAGGACTGCGTAGCGCTCCGTAATGTCTTCATAACGCCGCTTGAACCACCACCAGGCGAGTGCCGCTCCAACGCCAGCGGCGAATATCAGGAAAAATAGAATTTGAAGGATCAACCAAAACATATGTTCGTCTCTATTCTCGGATCGCTCAAAATACTCATCGAAGTACTTTGATCTCTATACGGCGGTTTTGCGCCCGCCCTGCCTCTGTAAAATTGCTGGCGATTGGCACACGCGAACCAAAACCCTCCGCAGTTAACCGCCGAGATGGCACACCACGGCGAATGAGCGCTCGTCTCACGGCGTCAGCCCTTTGCTGGCTAAGGGTTTCGTTGATAATATCGGATCCTTGATTGTCTGTATGCCCACTTATTTGTAAGGTTCCAGGACACCCACCGGCAGCTTCTGCGACACGATTGAGTAAGTCGTCATTACTTTGATCAATTCGGTCACTGTTTGTCTCGAACTGAATACGCGTCTCAGTGAGCAATTCTGACATCGCGCCGTCGCACGCCGCGATATTCTCTTCTGTTGGTGGAATGATGATCGGTACCGTTGCGTCTTGCGAGGCGACGGAAACATCGATTTCGCCAATCCCTCCGAAGGGTAAGCTCGCTTCAAGACGCGCCCGGATGTCATCAATCATCGCCTCATCGGCTTCACAAAAAATCGAAAGCACTCCGCTTTCGAATGTCGCCTCAGCCGTTTCACAATCTCGCACAGCGGATATAGCCCTGAGCGCAGGAAACAGGTGCCCCTCCGGTACCTCGTCACTCGTCACGACAAGATTGTCGACCACGGACAATTCCCCGCTCAATGCAGCGGATGCACGAGCCAAATCAGCCAGAGTCGCCTTGGTCTCTTCATTCGGCACCTCACCCGTCAGCGTAATCGTTTGGCCCGCCCGCCGAAACGACCAATCCTGAGGCTCGACGTCTTCCGCTGAAGCCGACGATCTGCCCCTGAGCAGCGATCCATCAAAATCGCGGATCACGCGCGCTGGCTGACGCCCACTAAAGAACCATGTGCTCGATGTCGCGTTTTGGACCGCACTGTAGGCTTGCTGAGCTGCCCGTTCGTTCGGCGGCGCACCAATCAGGCGAACATCACGGCCGGAGACGCGCGCGCGTGCCCACACGGCGTCGACATTATCCAGCGCTCGGTCGGCCGCCCTCTGCGTTCTGCCTTGCACGCCGGCAGCCGCAAAAATGAGCAGTAAAAACAGAACCAAAGCTGCGAGAAGGATCGGCCATAGCGGCGTGTCATACTCGTCGCACCAACGGACGTAACGCCGCGTCTGGGTGTCCTCATGCATATCTGACGAGGCCATCGACCACACTTCCCCTTCATCAGCGCAAACGCGCTGTTCGCTCAGTCGGTCAAAATGGCACAAAATCCCGCTTTTGAAAGCGACCTCGCGTCGGACGCGAGCCTAAAAAGCAGGTAATGAGTCAGCCGCGATCGCCGGGATAGACTTCTTCGCCGTCAACCTCCAGGCGGAATAGATCGGGACGGGAATAATGCCCAGCTGGGTCAGAAGACACTTTACACTTCCGGGCGAGCGCCAGGTCAGCCTCGGCCACAAGAATGCCTTCCTCGCCCATCATGGGCCCCGCGACTACTTCGCCGCGCGGATCGATGATTGCCGCACCGCCATTATGATCAAACTCCCACAACGAGGCCCAACGATCCGGCACGTGTTTCTGCAAGCGTAGCCCTGCCGCGCAAATCACCCACGCACCGGCTTG
>JBCDAH010000246.1:0-2801 GCA_039186015.1 Pseudomonadota bacterium | reverse complement strand
CTCGAACCTAGGACCCGCTGATTAAGAGTCAGCTGCTCTGCCAACTGAGCTATACGCCCTCGTTGCGGGACACGTAGCCGTGGTTTGGATCTCGGTCAAGGCTAGCAGCACGTGTGAACGGAGAGGTAAAGACCGGCCGATCGCCGGCGAAAGAGGCGGCTACGCAGCGGTAAGCAACTCGATGCGGACGCTCCTAAGATAGCTGGCACCGCCTGATGCGCTCGGGCTGGTGAGGCACGACTTGATGATCTGAGTCAGTTTTCGCCATCGGCCGCTTGGGAGCGGTACGGGCCCAGGCCAGCCAACAGTCTCCGCCTTTCACCTCTGAAGGTTGTACCTAGCCTGATTGCCCCCATACCGATTATGTTGTTCTGGCAAAGCATGGAGCGATCAACACCAACGCGGTGCGGCACACAGCAACCAGCACCTTCGGCTTCGGCTTCGGCTTCGGAGGCAAGAATACGCACACTGTTTTTGCCGGCGCTGGGTTAACCTGCGCCTTCGAGGAGATGCCCAGCTTGGCTGCCCTGTATCACAGCGCTCAGCTTGTCGCCTCGGGTTCGCTTGGCATTGCGATCGCGGAAAAGGATTGGCTCGCCGCGCATTGCGTCGTCCGATCCGCTGACATCTGATTCGATGAAGACCATGCGCGGCTGACGGACGGAACTGCTGAACCGCTATCTACCCGAAAAATGCGGTCGGGTCTGAACAGGCTTCGGGTTAGCTTTCGCCGATGAGCCATTGCTTACCTTTATGGGGCACCTGAGTTGCTACTCTTTTGTAAGAAGATAGCATTGATAAGAATATTTCTGACGTCGATTAATTTGTTACATCTGCGTGATCGGCAGAAAGACAAAACGATCCGATGTAGAATTCAGTTCTCTGTGGGGAACTGGACAAAGCGGGTCGAGCTGGTGCCGTCGTATCGGTGGTTTGCGCAAATACGTTCAGCGGCGTGACCTTCATTGAACCGAGCGACGTTCTCCCGACCAACGCCGACATCGGTCAGAGCCACCGGATCCACCTAATGACCCAACCTCTGCTTCAACTCGCCGGCGCAGGCAGGCCCACCGCAAGGCATTGGCCCCCTTCGACCCGCAAACGAAGACGAAGATTGATCAGCGTGGTCGGCTCACGCCCAGGGCTTTGACAAATCGCCTTGGGCACAACGAGTTGACGGTCTCGATGGAAGGCAAGGTCTGTTCGTTTGTCGATTTTTTTGGATGTCATGCACTGCGGCGGACGGTCACGCGCGGTCGCCCCAGCGCAATGCCGTGACTTTCCTTTCTTTCGCCCTCAGCGGCCACTTCGGCATCGTCAAGCTCGACAATTGTAAGCCGCGCGGGCAACTTCGTGGGACCGTCAGCCTTAAGCCTTGGCAAGGTTTAATGTTTATTCGCGCGCCATACCTACATGGGCGGGTTGAGGCATCAGAACCAAGCCGCCGCCCTTGGCGGATCGCACAACAGCAACTCGTAGCTGTTCATGCAGGGAGAGACCAAATGACCAGGATCTTGCAGACCCGTCGTCACCTCATTTTGACCGGTGCTGCGACCGTCGGCGCAGCGCTGACAGCAGCGGGCACAGGGCTTTTTGCGCCTGCGATGGCGCAGGGGCTGGAGCCCACGCGAACGATGCGCGGCGGCGCGAACAATTACCGGCCTGGTGCTCCGATCGTTCAGCGGATTGGGGGCGGCGGCTTTCTCATGACAGGGACAGTCCGACGTGCCGGTGACGGTGTCCCGCTGTCCGGCGTTCGGATTCAGATTTGGGCGCACACCACCGAGGGCCATGAGCGGGACCAGCGCAGCCATGGTGCGACGCTCACTGACAACAATGGTAAATTCCGGATGGATATGCCGCAGATTGTGCCGGCGTTCGGGCAGCCGCACGGCCACCTGGCCTATGACGCTGAGCATGACAGCAACGGCTTCAAAACGGTGTTCCTGCGGCCCGTGATGCCGAGCGCACGGGATAACACCCTCGCGGCGCATTTTGTGCTAGAGCCAGTCTAACGTCCATGGGTTTGGCTCGGTCGGTCCTGATATGGAGCGGTCTGGCGATGGCCCTTTTGGTGCCGATGGCGGTAGCGGCCACGAGCCCGCTGCTTGAATGGCGACAGCCTGTTTATATCGCGGCGGGATTTGCAGGTGTTGTTGGGCTGGCGTTGCTTCTCGTCCAGCCGCTCTTGGCGGGCGGCTATTTGCCTGGTATCGCGCTGCGGCGCTCGCGCTGGCTCCACAGGTTGTTTGGCATTGGTCTGGTGGCGGCTGTGGGCATCCACGTTGCCGGCCTCTGGATCACCAGCCCACCAGACGTGGTCGACGCGCTTCTCTTTCGCTCGCCCACGCCGTTCTCGGTTTGGGGCGTGGTTGCCATGTGGGCAGTTTTCGCCGTCGCTGTGCTCGCCGCGTTTCGACGCAGCATCCGGATGGCGCTGTGGCGACGATTGCACCTGCTGCTGACAATGCTCATCGTGGCCGGTACTGTGGTCCATGCCGTGCTGATTGAGGGAACGATGGGCGTCGTATCGAAGGCGGCCCTGTGCGCACTGGTCATCGTTGCCGCATCCAAGATCGCGGTGGACAAACATACCTGGCTTTTCCCAACGCGAAGCAAGGTTTAGCTTGGCTCTTGACGCATTGTTCGCGGCACTAGCAAATCGTGACCTCGCCGACCATCCAGACCATACCATCATGCGCGAAAGGGCCGATGCGTTGACCCGGTCGGCAAGAAAGACAGCTTGACACGCCCAAGAATGCACCGGCTACGCGGTAGCACACCGGCAACGTTGATGCTCG
>JBCDAH010000245.1:0-2805 GCA_039186015.1 Pseudomonadota bacterium | reverse complement strand
GTCGCCTGCGATATTTCGAAGGGCCTGAATTTGCTCGCCCACGGTCACTGAGACGCCTGGCATTGAGAGGTAGCGGCGCGGTCCGATCGCGCTGCCGTCGATAGTTGCTGCATGGATCAGGAAATTGACAGCAGACCTTGGTGAGGCGTGCCAATGGCGGACATCCTCCGACACGGGCAGAACTGCCGGTTCACCGACAAGCGGTTCCCGTATGATATTGGAGAAGAAGCCCGATGCTGCCTTGTTCGGTTTGCCAGGCCGCACGCAGATCGTTGGTAGGCGAATTGCGACACCGTCAAAAATGCCCTTGCGTGTGTAATCCGCCAGCAAGAGCTCGCCGATCGCTTTCTGCGTTCCGTAGGACGTCAGCGGTGTCAGGTGGAACTAATCGGCAATAGCCTCAGGGAATGGCGCACCGAAGACGGCGATGGAACTTGTGAATACAATACGTGGTCCGTGACCGGCGGCGCGGATCGCATCGTACAGATTGCGCGTACCATCAAGGTTGATGCGATAACCCTTGTCGAAGTCCAATTCAGCTTCGCCGGAGACGATCGCCGCCAGGTGAAAGATCACATCCGGCTTGTCGGCCAGCAGTTTTTCCGCTTCGCCCTCGGCAGGAAGGTCACCCGTCAGGGTGGCGACAGGAAAGCCTGCACCTTCCGGAACTGCGGGTGGAACGACGTCATACAGCGTCATGCCGGTGATGGCCTTGCCATCCAGGGTGCCTTCACTTGCGAGGCGCTCGGCGAGTTTGCGGCCGACCATTCCTGCGCCGCCAATGATCAATATCTTCATAATAATTACCGTCCCTTGGGTGTTCTAAGTCTCTTGTTCTTGCTCTCGAATCTACGGCTTGCGTGCCCTCGATCAGCCAAGCCGCACGCCGCAGCGTTCCGCCCAGGCCAGGCCCTCGACCGTATTGCCGCGCGGTTTGTATTCGCAACCAATCCAGCCGTCGAAGCCCATCACATCGATCTCCTGGAACAAGTAGCGGTAATTCATTTCGCCGTCGTCAGGCTCGCCGCGGTCCGGGGGGCTGGCGATTTGATAGTGGCGGGCCAGCGGGCCAAACTCATAGATCGCCCGGGTGACGTCGCCTTCCTGGATCTGGCGATGATAAAGATCGAACTGTAGGCCGATGTTTGGTTCGCCAACCTCATGGATCGCCGCTCTGGCAGACGCAGTTGTGTTGAGGAAGAAGCCTGGTATGTCGACTTGATTGATGGGCTCGATGATGATGCTGACGCCGCTGCCGGCAGCCATGCGGCAGGCGTTGCGCAGGTTCGCAATATAAGTCTTCCACTGCGCGCCGTGGTGGCGCAGACCGGCCATAGCATGCAGCAGCTTGCATTCTGTGGCTTCCGCGTATTCGAGGGCCTTTGCAACGGCTGTTTCGAATTCGGCTTCGCGGCCCGGCAGGCTGGCGAGGCCGCGTTCTCCCTTCTCCCAGCTGCCGGGTGGCAAGTTGAACAGCGCTTGCGTGAGACCATTGTTTTTCAGGCGTGACGCAATCTCGGCCGGCTCGTGGTCGTAAGGAAACAGAAACTCGACACCCTTAAAGCCGGCCTCGGCGGCGGCTTCGAAGCGATCGAGAAAATCGACCTCGTTGAACATCATGGAGAGATTGGCGGCAAACTTCGGCATTGGTTCTTCGTCCCGATAGCGGAAGGCTTAGTTAAGGTGCTTGACCATGAGGGTGATGGCGCGGTCGTCGAGTTGCTCGATCCGTTCGACGGCAAAGCCGTGGCGGCCGTACCAATCAACCAGATGTTGCAGCGTAGATCCGGTATAAAGCCGAACCGTCGTGTGGCCAAGCTGTCTGGTCCGGATATCGCTCGCAGCGAGCAATTTTCGCCCAAAGCCCGTCGCTTGCCGATCCGGGTCGGTGGCGACGCTGAAGATCAGCAAATCATCGTCGCGTACTTCCAGGATGAGGGATGCGATGGCGTTACCATCGTCGGCGTCGAACAACCAGACCTCATGCGTTGCGAAGATCTCTTCGTAGTCCACCAGCAGTGGTAATGGCTCCAGCCCAAGCAGTTTGCGGTTCTTTGCGTAGGCCGCGAACTGGATTTCGACAACGCGGTTGCGGTCGTTATCTGTCGCCCGCCGTAAGCGCGGTGCGTTAGCGGTGTCTCCGCAGGGCAGAAAGCTGGCACTCGGCGATGCCGACATTACAATGCGAAACCACCGTCGATTAGTGCGATGTGGCCGGTAGTGAACGAGCTTTCGTCTGACGCCAGGTAGACAGCGCTGGCGGCGACTTCTTCTGCTGTGCCGAGTCTGCCCATCGGTTGGCGATCGACAAATGCCTGCCGCACTTCTTCCTCGGATTGATCGAGTGCTTTGGCCTGGTCGGCGATGCGAACGTCAAGAGATGGCGACTGGATTGTGCCGGGGCAAATTGCGTTGCAGCGGATGCCTTTGCGCATGTAGTCGGCTGCCACCGCCTTGGTCAGGCCGATGACGGCTGCCTTTGTCGCGCCGTAGATGTAGCGATTGGGCACACCCAGGACGGAGCCGGACACCGATGCGATGTTGACAATGGAACCGCTGCCGGCTTCCAACATGCCTGGAAGGAACGCGGTAATCGTACGGTGCATCGACTTGACGTTGATATCGAACGAGAAGTCCCAATCCTGTTCCGAGGTTTCGAGGACCGTGCCGTGATGCACAAAGCCAGCAGCGTTGAACAGGATGTCGACCTTACCGATCTCCTTGGCTGTGCGGTCGACTGACTGGGTGGACGTGACATCAAGGATGTGCGTCTCGGCAATGCCTTCTTCAGCCAGGCCCTTGAGG
>JBCDAH010000244.1:0-2967 GCA_039186015.1 Pseudomonadota bacterium | reverse complement strand
TTTCGTTTTACCCGATCGTCAACGACCTTGCCGTCGCTGGCTCCGGCGACCTCTTCGGGCGCTCGGCGACGACGCTTGTTGCCGAGAGCCGCGTCGGCGATGACAGATTGAATTTTGGCGCTGCATCCGCGATTGATCCAGGATCAGGCAATCCAGACCCGGGCCCCGCAGCTGACGCACCTCTGCCGTCCAGGTCGCCGCAAGGTATGCCGACGTCACCATCCATTCCTCTAATGCACCGTCCTTTGGTGCCAGAAGTGTGGCTGCATGACGCCAACATCGCACTGATCGGCATTGTTGGCGTCGTAGCGGCCTCGCTGGTCGGCGGATTGATCGCAGCCATTGGATCCGTGCGTTGGCTGCCTCCACCTGCGAAAGCCTCCAGTGCGCGCGCGTCGCTGCCGGAGGATCTGAATGACCGCCAGGCCTGTTTGATCCTTGTTGAGCAATCCGCGTCACTGTGGCGGGGCGCTGAGGCTTCGGTTCTCCGGCTGGATCATGCCGCCCCCATTCGTGCGCTGCTGCTCGGTGAATTGCGCAAAGTGGAGCAAAGGCTGTCGCGGGATGTGAATACCAGTACGATGAGGGGTGGTGCGCTGACCACGCGGCAGGCCACCGATTATTGGAAAGTGCTCCGTCAGCGCCTTCGTGGCACGGCACGTGATCTGGAGAGGATATTGGCGACGGCCGAAGCCGCAGTTGAGACGCTTGGAGATCATCTGGGGCATGAGCCGAAGATGCCGCGCACGCGCGAAGAGGCTTTGCTCGTTCTTGGTGCAAGCCAAGGTGCCGACGATCAGGTTCTTAGCCGTCTCGTTCGCGCCCTACGCCAGTGCTGGCATCCCGATCTTGCGCAAACGGAGGCCGATCGAAGTTATCGACATGCTCGGCTTGCGCAAATCAATGTGGCTTATGATGTTCTCACCGGGCGCAGATCGGAAGGTTAGGCCGCTTGCGGCGACCTCTGATGCCGGCCTTGATACATTGACCTGCGAGAGCTATTCGGCACGAGTACGGACTGCGCCGAAGCACTTCGCGGTTGTTTGTGCTTTAGATGGACAATGTTGTTTTTAGTGGCCAGCAACCGTGGTCCGATCTGATGTCCGTCAGGCGATGGCGTTATCTCACTGGAATCAGGAATAAATTTCGGCAGATAGAATTTCAGATGCGCCATTGTTCTGATCGATTCATCTTATAATACGCTTCGGGCGATGCACGTATGAGTGGCATGTTGCTTGCCTGCAAAATGGTCGGTAAGTTCCTGCGTCGAGGGTGGGAGCGTTGAGGCAGAATGATGCGCGTTTTTTCCATAACTACACGGAACGTTCGTACTAACAGTGCCGCGCTAGGTTCGCGCAAAAGCTCTGTTGGTCGAGTTCCTTTCGCTCGCGGCCTTGCCGTATGTCTCGGTTTGCTCGCGCTCAGCGCGAGTGCTGTAACAGCAAGTGCTCAGACGTGTGGCGACGAATACACGATCAAGGAGGGTGAAACCCTCGGAGAAATTGCTGCTCGGACCTATGGTGATCCGAGCAAGTGGACGGTGATCTTCTACGCAAACCAAGATCGACTCGGGAACAATGCGAGCCTTCTGGTGCCCGGCGCTGCGCTGCGCTTGCCCTGCATCGGGCGTCCGCAAGCGAGCCAGCCTCCTGTCCAAGCAGCACCGGCGCCGACACGTGAAGCTGCACCGGCACCGGCAGCTCCAGCGCGAACCGCAAGCAACAATCGTCGCGTCATCGTATCTTCGATGTTGCGGCGCATCGAGTTTCTGACTGCGGATGGTTATGCGCCCTACACCGGCCGGGAGCTTGAGGGCGGCGGTATGCTGACCCAGGTCCTCTCGTCTGCGCTCGACATCATCAAGGATGACTCGAAGGGCAAGCTGCAATATGGGATTTCTTGGGTTAACGATTGGTCTGCCCACTTGAACCCCTTGTTGGTCAGCCGTGCATTTGATCTCGGTTTTCCGTGGGTGAAGCCGGATTGTACCGCAGCGCTCAACATGGACAAGGAAACGCAGTTCCGGTGCCAGCGCCTGTTCTTCTCCGAGCCTCTTTACGAGATCATCACGCGCATCTTCGTGCTGAAGGACTCGCCGATGAACTCGCTTGATCCGGACCAGCTTCAAGGGCGCTCCCTTTGCCGGCCGAATGGCTATTCCACGCAAATGTTGGATGCCGGCGGGCGTAATCTGCTGAAGGACGGCAAAGTCACGTTGATCCGTCCGGCCACCATCTATGAGTGTTTCCGCCTGTTGGTTCAGGGAACTGTTGATGGTGTCGCGATGACTGAGATGGTCGGTCTAGCGAGTGCCGTATCGCTCGGCATGAAAGACCAGATCCGGTCCATTGATGAGCCGTTGGCGCTTGATACGCTGCATGTGGTCGTCTCAAAGACCCATCCCTTCGCGCGGACCATGCTGTACTATGTGAATGCCGGGTTGCAGCGCTTGAAGTCGTCCGGTGAGTTCGAGCGGATTGTGGAACGCCACCTGCAACGGTTCTGGAAAACACAGCAGGCGTTACCGAGCCCGGCGATTGCGGATGCGCCGGCAACTTCCAGCACACCGGCTGCGACTGCGTCACCGACGGCGCCAGCGCCGCAACCTGCGGCTCCGGCAGCCTCGGATTCGTCGACGACCACGACAGGTTCGACGCCGACTGCGAATCCGGGCACATCCAACTGAGGGTGTGGGCAGACAAGTCTTCTACGGACGCACATGCGCGTCGGCATCGTTTCAGATGTCGGCGCGTTTTGCGTTAGTGCTCATGGACAGGGCGGACGGCTTTGTCTGCGCTTGTCGTTTATCGCTCACGGGCTGTTCCTCGCTTCGCTCGGGCCCTCCGCGAGGGCGGCGCAACGCGCCGGGCCGCAGTCGCGGCCTGGGGTGCCTGACGGCTAATCCGCGCGTGTCGTTTATCGCTCACGGGCTATTCCTCGCTTCGCTCGGGCCCTCCGCGAGGGCGG
>JBCDAH010000243.1:0-3005 GCA_039186015.1 Pseudomonadota bacterium | reverse complement strand
CCGCGATGGCGCACGCACGTGGACGTTGTCCCAAATCGACGTACCATCGCCGATCTGGGCTCCGTCTTCGACGATCGCCGTGGGATGGATCCGGGCTGCGCTCATGAGACTTGAACAGCCACGGGAACGTTTGCCGGGCGCGGCCAATGCTCAACACGGGTCCAAGCTCCGCGGGTCATTGATCGGTAGGCCGCCTGGATCACAAGAACCGAGGACAATGCGTCATGCGCGTCGGGCAACATATAGTCGCCACCCTGGAGAACGCCGACGAAGTGATCGATCTGTCGCTTGAAAGAGGCAACCTTGTCATAGCCCGTGCCGAAGTTCTCCCAGGCGCCTGTGCGGCCGCGCCGGATCCGTGAACCTTTCCAGCCAATCTCGATGGAGCCCTCCGTGCCGTAGATTGCAATGAACCAGGGCAAGTCTTTGTGGACACTCCAAGACGTTTCGATCCGTGCCTGCTTGCCGTCTTCGGTCCGCGCCATGAGCGTCACGCTGTCTTCGACGAGCATTTGCTGCATGCGGGGGCCAGCAATGGCCTGTACCTCTGTGATCGAGCCAAGCAAGTACCGCACGATGTCGACGGAGTGGGTGCCGTTATCAATCAAGACACCGCCGCCCGAGAGCTCGGGATCCGAGTTCCAGCGCTTGGTCATATCGACGACACCGGTGAAGACATTGTCGAGTTGGGTTGGTGTCCCAATCTCACCGGCCTTCAGCATGTCATGCACTTGAACGACGTCGTCGCAGAAGCGGAACTTTGACGCCATCGACAACAAAACGCCGTTCTCGGTTGCCGCGCGGGTCATGTTGAACGCGCTTTTGAGGTCAACGCTCAGTGGCTTTTCGCAGAGAACCGGCAGCTTCGCCGAGAGGAGGTCGACGGCAACCTGCTCGTGGGTCGATGGCGGCGTTGTAACGATCACCGCGTCGCAAAGTCCGGACTCTGCCAGCGCAAGGTGCGACGGAAACGCGACACATCCGGCCTTCTCGGCCATGGCATTGGCGGCTTCGGCATTGGTGTCGGCAACGGCAACCAGCTCGGCAGACTTGCCCGCCGCGATCGCGTCCACATAGGCACCAGCAATGGCGCCGGCCCCAACAAGTCCTAGACGCATCCGTTCGCTCATTCTGCCGCCTCCTGAAAATGTGCGGCGTCAAAGGCCGCGATCTGCGTTGCAATGTGGTCCACATGGACGTTTTCGTAGTTTTCGTTCCATGGGATCACGAGGACCTGGCTTAGGTACTTGTAAGCCCCCTCGAAATTCTCGGGCGCGTAATCCACAGCTTCGGGACGTGCGAGGTTGAAAGGGAAGCGGCTGCCGCCGAACGTGACCTGATCGCGAATGACCTGGCACTCGAAGGCTGGCTTTTGGATATAGCGCGGTGCAGATGCGATGCCGCCCGTCTTGAGCTCCTCTGCCAGCGCGCCTGGTCCGCCCATTTCTTCGGGAACAAGCACGATGTACTTCCAGTAGCCGTTGACGCAGCAATTCGCCTCGCAATCGGCCGAGCCGCATTCCGAATTGGTCATCGGAATTTCAACGCCGCGGAGCCCGCGCAACGCATGATCGAGACGCGCTGCCATCTTCTGGCGCTGGCTGATGCTGTGCGGCAGCTTGTCGAGCTGGGCAAGCGCAACAGCGCCTTGGAGTTCGCACATGCGCGCATTCAGCGCCGCAAAATAATGGTCAGGCTTTGGATCGCCATAACCCCACGCTTTGTCGATGAAGAGGCGCACCCGCCGGCCGAGTTCGGCGTCGTTCGTTACGACCATACCGCCTTCGCCCGTTGTGATGTGCTTGCCTTGCTGCAAGCTGAAACAGCCGATGGCGCCGATGGTGCCGATCTTTTGGCCCTTGTAGGACGCCCCATATGCTTGCGCGCAGTCCTCGATCACCGGAATTCCGTGGCGATCGGCGAGTTCCATGATCGGGCCCATTTCGGCCGGATTGCCGAAGAGGTGGGTTACGATGATCGCCTTTGTTTTCGGGCTGATCACGCGCGAGATGCTCTCGGCTGTGACATTTCCGGTTTTTGCGTCAACATCCGCGAAAACGGGGATCGCCGTCTGATATATGATCGGCGTAATTGCACCCATATCGGTGATTGGCGAGGTGATGATCTCGTCGCCCGGCGCAGGATCCACAGCTGCCACAGCGGCATGAATCGCGGCCGTGCCAGACGCGCATGCATGCGCTTCTTCCACGCCCAGCATCTCGCCAAACTTTGCGATAAAGCGCTTTGTGAATGTACCTTTTGTGCTGGTCAGCGTGCCGCTCTTGATCGCCTCGATCAAGTTTGCGATCTCCTCGTCACCCAAGAGACGCCCACTAGCGTTCTGGTCTGACGGCATCGAGGGAAGTTCAATGCCAGCCGGTGTCGCGGTGTTCATGGCAGTCTCTCCAAATCATTACGTGATAGGTTTGCGCCGTCCGCAGGTGTTCCCACGGTCAGGCGATGTCGGGCGAGTTCGAGTATCAGGCGAAGGTGGCCTGCGACTGTCTTCAGGATTTTTAGCTTCGAGCGTCCGAACAACCGTTGCTCCAGCACCATGGGGTGTTCGGTAATCCGCCATCCTTCGAAATCGAGCCGAGCGAGCAGTTCGGCAACCCCAATGAAGCCATCATTGTGAACCGAAACGCGCTCGACCGCGCTCCGGCGGTAGACACGGAAGCAACTGGTATAGGTCGCGAGTTTGTTGTTTAGAACCAAGCGGTAAAGCGCAGAGGCGCCCTTCGACAGGATCAACCGCCACTCCGGGACGCCATCAACGCCGCCGTCTTTGTGGTAGGGCGATGCCGTCACAGCGGCGACGCCGGGACCAAGCGCTGGCAACATGTCCCAGAGCTTTGACGGATCGTAGCTGCAATCGCTGTCTGTCACGGCGACGATCTCGGTTTCCGCCGCAGAGATGCCTGTCATCATGGCGGCACCAAGGCCCCGGTTCGCAGCATGACGGATGAGCTTGAACTGACGGTCTTGGCCAAATTGATCTTGCATGG
>JBCDAH010000242.1:0-3121 GCA_039186015.1 Pseudomonadota bacterium | reverse complement strand
CTCAGCTTTACGATGTTGAAATAGTTCAGCGGAACCCGGCTGTCCTCGACATCGATAATGGCCTTGTTCTCATTGTCATAGGGAGGAAAGTGCATCGGTTTATCTCTTCAGGACTGTGGGGCTGAGTGATTGGAAAGAAAGACATCGAGTTCGGACGGAGTCGGCATGGCGGGCGCACAGCCGAATTTCGACACGACCATCGCTGCAGCGGCCGATCCCCTTAAAACGGCCTCCTTCAGCGAATGCCGGGCGGCAAGTGAAGCCATGAGCGAGGCCATGAAGGCATCGCCCGCGCCCATCGGCTTGATGGCGGTCACGGGAAAGATACCGGTTTCGAAAGGTCCCTCGGCAGCGTAGACCACGGATCCGCGCTCACCGAGCTTGTAGATGATCACCTTGTCGCCTGTCCCGAGCCCGCTCGCGAGCTTCTGACCGTCTTCATGGGTTCCGTTGGCAACAACTGCAAACTCGTCATCATTGCCGACCACGAAGTCGGCAGTTTCGATCGCGGCACGGTAGATCTCCGCCGCCTCGAGCGCGCTTGGCCAGGAATAGGGTCTGTAATCCAGATCGACCACGACAACAGCACCTGCCCGGCGCGCATGTTCCATAGCCCTCAAGGTCGCCTCGCGCGACGGATTGGCGGCAAGCGCCGTGCCCGTCACGATCAGGGCTTCGTAATCGGCGAAGGGGACTGCGAGCACCTGGTCGACGCTCATGAGAAGGTCGGAGGCATTGTTGCGGTAGAGCGTGTTCTGGGTGGCCTCGATCCGGGTTTCGGTGACAGCCAGAGACGTGCGGGATTCGCCGCTCAGAACGCGCACATGACCGGTTCCGACACCGTAGTGTCTCAGCTGGTTCAAAACGAACCGGCCAATGGAATCATCGGAAACACATGTCAGCAGATCGACCGAAAGTCCATGCCGCGCGATACCGGCGGCAATGTTGCCGGACGATCCGCCAAGCGCGGTGGTGAACTGCGTCGCATGCTCGGCTTCCGTTCCGGGCGGATCGGCATAAAAATCCATGCCCGCGCGCCCGAGCACCAGAAATCTTGATTTCGAGTTGAGGTAGGCAGACACGGTCAGACGCCTTTTCTCTGCGGCGCGCGTCCCGCTTCCCAGTCCGCGTGTGCCTTGCGGACCCGTTCACTGTTGGAGACCTCGGGTGTGCCCACTTCCCACCACGTATGACCCTCCTGCGTCCATCCCTCGAAGGCGTCGACCTTGAGGGAAATGACATAGGTCCGGTCCGACTGCTTGGCCCGGCCGAAGGCCTCTTTGAGTTCGCTGATCGAGTAAACGGTTTCCGCATTTGCCCCCATCGCGCGCGCATGCGCCTCGAAGTCGACGGCGAATGGTTCGACGGCTAACTTACAGTCGGCAATGAGATTGTTGTAGGACTCGTTTCCGGTGTTGTTCTGCAGCTTGTTGATCACTGCGAAGCCGCCATTGTCGCAGACAACGACGATCATTTTCGCACCGGACAAGACCGAGGAATAGATATCGGAGTTAAGCAGCATGTAGGAACCGTCGCCGACAAAGATGATCGTGTCCTTGTCCGGATGATCTTCCATGTGACCGAGCCTTGCACCCCAGCCTCCGGAAATCTCGTATCCCATGCAGGAAAAGCCGAATTCGACGTCGACGCTGCCGAGGGATTTGGTACGCCAGTTGGCTGTGACTTCCGCCGGCAGCCCGCCTGCCGCCGCAACGACGCGGTCGTCCGGATCGCAGACGTCGTTGACCGCGCCGATCACCTGGGCATAGGACATCGGCCGGTTGCTGCCGTCTTTCGTGACGGGCGAGGTGTTGTCATCGACATAGGCCGCCCACTCCGCACGTTCTTTCGCGGCCTGCTCGACCCATGCGCCCGGTGCGGCGAAGGAACCAAGTGCCTCGGAGAGAACGGGAAGCGACAGTTTCGCGTCGCCCACGACGGGCAGCGACATGTGCTTGGCGGCATCGTGCCGGCCGACATTGACCGAAACGATCCGGGCGTCTGCCGCGAACGCCGTCCACGACCCGGTGGTGAAATCCTGAAGGCGCGTTCCGACGGCAAGTATGACATCGGCCTCCTTGGCGAGGTTGTTCGCGGAGTTTGATCCCGTGACGCCGACCGGGCCGCAGTTCAGCGCATCGTCATGTATGAAGTTGGCGCGCCCGGCAATTGTCTCCACCACCGGGATGTTATGCGTGCGCGCAAAGTCCTGCATCTCCGTTGTTGCAAGTGAATACTGCACGCCGCCACCTGCAATGATCAGCGGGCGTTCAGCGGTCTTGAGCACCTCCGCAGCGGCGGCCAGTTCGCGCGTGTCGGGAAGCTGCCGCCGGAGGTGGTGCGTTTTCTCCTCAAAGAACTTTTCCGGATAGTCATAGGCCCACCCCTGCACGTCCTGCGGCAGACCGAGGAAAACCGGACCGCAATCCGCCGGATCGACGAGCGTGTTGATCGCCGCCGGAAGCGATTGCAGCAGCTGAGCCGGGTGCGTGATGCGATCCCAGAACCGCGTCACGCTCTTGAAGGCATCGTTGACGGAAAGGCCGGGATTGGATGGATGTTCCACCTGCTGCAACACCGGGTCCGGCAGGCGTGTGACAAAGGCGTCACCGGCCAGCATCAGCAGCGGCAGGCGGTTGGTATGCGCGATCCCCGCAGAGGTGAGAAGGTTGGTGGTTCCAGGTCCCGCCGAGGAGGTGGCGAACATGAAACGCCGGCGCAGCTGCTGCTTGGCATAGCCGACAGCCGCCATCGCCATGGATTGCTCGTTCTGACCGCGCCACAGCGGCAGCTCTTCCCTGTGCTCGTAAAGCGCTTCGCCGAGGCACGTCACGTTGCCGTGCCCGAATATGCCGAATCCCCCGGCGCAGAACCGCAGCTTTTTCCCGTCAATCTCCACATATTGTGCAGCCAGATAGCGAACAAGAGCCTGCGCCATTGTCAGGCGCACCGTTTTCTGGACCATGGGCCTCTTTAACCTCCCGAAACGGATTTTTCGTCTGCGCCCCGAGGGGCTCTTGACTGTGAAAGCTAATGGGTGTTTAGCTGTTTTGCAAGCGGTTGCAAAAATGGATCAAAAACGAATGGAAACGCGCGAGATTGGCATTGGCATCATCGGGGG
>JBCDAH010000241.1:0-3169 GCA_039186015.1 Pseudomonadota bacterium | reverse complement strand
GTCCCCATGTCCGAAAAGCCCACACGCGGTCGCGGCCTTGGGCGCGGTCTGTCTGCCTTGATGGCGGATATAGATGTTCCGCAGTCCGAAGTTACCACATATAGATCTGATGCAGCGAACGCCGTGCGCAATGCGGTGACGGCTTCATCCGGCGAGCCCTTGGGTAGGAAGATGGCGCGCAGCGACGTGGAACGAATGCGGGCTATGGTCCGCAGCACGTCGTACTTCGGGCCGGACGGCTTCTTGCCGAACTTGGCTTCGTAGAACTGATCGAACGTCGGCACACCGTCGATTGTGCCCGGCGCCGGGCCGAGACCGCCATCGTCTGTCGGGATGCCCAACGAGAACAACGGAATGGAGTGGCCCTTGTCGACCAAATTCGGTTTGACGCGTGAGGCGTAGCCGGTCATCGAGTCGGCTGTCATGTCGACGTCATTCTTCAAGATCGCGCCACGGACTTTGCCCGATGATTTGAAGCCGGCAACATGCTGATATGGAACGCCCAAAAGATCCATCGCGGCGCGCAACATCAGGTCCTTCATGTTGGCCGGACCATGTCCTGCCGTCTTAATCGGGTCCTTGAGATTGAACAGGTCCGTTGCCTTTTCGAGCCCCACACCTTTGCGGGCATGGAAAATGGTGTCTTCTGGAATACCGCCAACGAAGATGAAATCGCGGTGCGATACGGTTAGGGCCGGATCCTTCATGATCTCCGGCATAAGCGCGACCGAAAACACGCCGATCGTGTTTCCGTCATTGCGCACGGCGGTTCCGAAGAAATTGGTTCCGACAATACCACCGGCACCCGGCCTGTTTTTGACGACAATCCGAGGTGAGCCGGGGATATGCTTTTGCATATGCTGCATCAGTGTGCGCGCCGTAATGTCTGTGTTACCACCGGCGCCGTAGTTGATGATGACGTTGAGCGTTTTGCCCTTGTAGAAGTCAGCCGACCACGCAGGCGATGCCAAAGCCGCCAACGCGACAACAGCCGCTGCTGCTCCTGACCATTTGGCAAGAGTTGTCCGTTTCATTTCCATCCCTTTCTACATCATTATTGATTTCCAGGTCTGCGCCGGTATTCGTGCCTCCACTTGCTCGCTCGCGTCCCCGGCTTGCATTCGAATTACGCAAACCGTTCGTCCTCCATCGGATTTCTCATCCGTCCAGTTGCGCATGCGCGGCTTCAGTCTAAGCTCATACCCGTAACCTGTGGTGCCCTGACACTGAGCTACCGAGCCTGCTGGTGGTGACTTGATCAATCGATGATCGCGCCATGCGCGTGACAGGATCAGGGGCGCTCGGTCATGAGCTGCCAGCTGCACCAGGACGTACCTGCCTTTAACGCTGACACATTGAACCGGCTCCGGATGTGACCAGTCGCATTCGCGACACGACCACCTTGCGTCACGCAGGCGACCGCTGCCGATGGTTCGCACGGGAGACCGAATGCCGACTTGCTTCCTCCACCAGATTTCGCGGCCACCTCTATCGTTCGATGGTAGGCAAACCAGTGGAAGGAGTCAATTTTTGTCGATTTTACCTCATGCCAAAGTCGCAATATCGACAAAACGTACCGCCGGTCCGCGTTGCGCAAAGACGGTAGGTGCGTCGCTGCGCTTTATGGCTTCGGCATGCGACCGCCAATCGCAAACCCCCAACGTCACTCGACTACGCCTGAACGCTCTCCCCCTTCGGAGATATCGATCAGCAAGACAGCCGATGCACGCAGCGGAGAGATATGCTTCGGGCTCTCATGCCGCGCGTGGCCACATGCGGACGTGGCAGAGCTTTCCGCCCCGGTCATGGCAACGCTGAACATCGTCCGCACGGGCGTTCGAACGCTGTCTTACCGACGCATCGCAGTTCAGCAGAGTGCGGCAAGACGAAGCAAGTATTGATACGTATGTTGAGTTCGAGTGCTAACAGTTTACATGCTAACTACCGATGTCAAGTAAGCCACGCAGCGAGGACTTCAGCATGCGAAAGATGATGACGGTCTCGATCTTGGCAGTGCTCTGTGCCGCAGGAAACGCGTCGGCACATGACCATCACAGCCACACCACGCCTGGCGCCGCGCTTGAAAAGATCAAGTCCTGGTTCGAGGCAGATGCAATCGTATCGGGGCCGCATCTCGTCGACTGCACGCTGTCCGGTGGCAGCAAAACCAAGTGTTTTTCGATCACGCTGAAGCCTGAGCCCAGCGGCGTAAAAACCGGCCCGTGGTGCCCGCGGCATGTTTCTGACGGTCCCGACAAATCCGGCATCTGGTTGCATGCCGGAAAGGTCTACGATGCCGATGGCGCATTCATAAAGAACCTGCCGAACCTCTACAGAGATAAACGCTGGCAGATGTTCGATCCTGCAACGGGCAAAGTCCGCGTGACCGACAGCAAACAATCATGCGAGGCCGCAGCCCGTCCGGATGTGGACCCGAAGTATCGCAATCACTGCGTCGAATGCCAAACCTCTTACATGAAGTCCGGCGCAACCATGACCTACGTCATCCCGCTGCGGCCGGTACCCGTCGCCAAGCCTGAGCCACGAGTCGGACGGATCGGTGTCGGGATCAGTTTCAATGGCGCAAAACTTGAAGCACCGGCCCCGGTCGATGCGATCCTGCGCGCCCACACGCTGGCGCCCTTCGACGATTGCGGTGGCCACGTCAATCTGCACGTGGGCTATCACATCCACGCCGTGACAGACTGCCTGAAACAAATCAAATCGACGGCGGCCCACGCACCTCTCATCGGCATTGCGATGGACGGTTATCCGCTATATGCGCGCTTGGACGCCGACGGCAAAAAACCCGCCGGCCTCGATCGCTGCCGCGGCCACGCCACCGACGGCCTTGGGTATCACTATCACGTCGCGCATCCGGGCGAGAACGCCATTCTCGGTTGCCATAAGGGCGAGACGGGATGCGTCTTTGAGGGCGGTGCACAGCCGTGCGACGCAACACTGTGGGGCGGCATTCGCCGGCGCATTCGACATTGGCTTCGCTAGGGTGGCGCCAGTGATGGCCGGATCGAGACGGTGCATAGAGACCTGCTCGATCCGCACCGGTGTTTCATAAAGCTCTCTGCATTCAAACCGCGATTGTAACTGTTGGAGCGCAGGAATGACGATCAAAAACATTAGCGGCTGCATCGGTTGTGGCGAATGTGTG
>JBCDAH010000240.1:0-3175 GCA_039186015.1 Pseudomonadota bacterium | reverse complement strand
CGGGCCTCCGCGTGGGCGCCGCAACGCGCCGGGCCGCATTCGCGGCCTGGGGTGCCAGACGGCTGGGCCGCGCTGGTTGTTTATCGCTCACGGCCTGGGCTCGTTCTCACAGGATAGCCAGCGCTCGAGCCGCGAGCCTGCGAGCGTGCGAACAGCGCCACTTAAAGACTCGCGAACAGCGCCAATGAAGACTCTCCACTACGTGCCCGCGATGTAGCGCTGGAATACGAGCGTTGCGATGAAGCCGAGTATGCATAGACAGGCGACTGCGAACTGGCCGGCTTGGGCGACCAAGAGGGCGTCGAGGAGGCTGATGCCGGCTATCAGAGACACGACAGCTTTCGGGATATCGCCCGGGCCGCGCCGCACAACGAACCGCAGCGCGTAGAGGATCCAGGCTGTGAGGCCGGCCAGGATCACGGCTGACCATGGGGCTTCGCCGACCGGAAAGAGACCCCAGAAGAGAGGTGCTGCGAGAAACGCAAGCGGCCACATGTTTTCGACCTGGCCGAGGTTCTCCTGCTTGGCGACGTACGTGAGACCGATGAGATAACACAAGATCAACACGGCGCCGGTCAGAACCGGCGCGGGCGGTGTCGCGACAAACGCTGTGGCGACAGCGATATAGACGAGCACGCGGCAGAGCCCCATGACGACCGGGCTGAGCGGGTTCGCCTTATGATACCAGTCGTAGAAGATGATTGCGGCGGCGAGTGCCAGTCCGGCGAACATGGGCGCCGATCCTGTTTCACCTGGAAAGACCAGGCCGACCAGAGCCAGGAACAGGATGCCGGCAGCGAGCATGGCAAAGCCTGCGGTAAACACAGTCTGTCGGGAGATCAGGCCGGCCGGAATGGGGCGTTCCGGGCGTTCGCGCGCATCGATCTCGGCGTCGAACGCGTCGTTCAAATACATGCCGCCGACGTAGAACAACGTCATCGCAAGCAGCAGGATGGGGACTCTCACATCGAAGAGGGAGCCGCCGGCGAGAACGGTCGCCGCGATGGTGTTGGTCCAAACTGTTGGGAGATTTGAGACGCGACCGAGACTCAAAAGCACGCCTGCGGACGGGACTGCACTCATGCCAGAAGCTTGCCTTTCACCCATTCGAGTTCCCGTGCAATCGCACCGCCGACGTCCGTTTCGCGGTAAGTGTCCGGCAGCACGTCCCAGGTATACGTTTCCACTTCGAGGTGATCTGAGATCGGGGCCTTGCGGTGGAGTTCGAGTATCTCACTCAGGAAGAACTGTGTCGTATCGAAGGCCTCGAGCTGCGGGATGAAAATCGGGACGTGGAAATGGACGCGCCATTCCTGACCCTCAAAAGCGTCTGCTTGTGACAGCGCGTCCGGCAAATCGACGAACCGCTGCAGGGGTGCGCCTGCTCGACGCGGATCACGGGCAATGACCTGGTGAAGGTAGACCGGTTCATTGAACGGGGCCAGCGCCGCCGATGTGGCTGCGTCCACGGTCGCGATACGCAGCGCGGAACTCAGCTGTAGTTTGGGGATACGAATGCCGGCCGACTTGAGGTCGGCAACGCTCTGCTTTGGGTCTTCGTACTCAACCGCGGCGTGACAGACGTCGTAGCAGACGCCGAGATGGTTCCGGATCGCGGCTTCGGCCTCCGCCGTTGTGGTCCCTGTCGCCTGGGCTACGGTGGCGGTTGCGGTGTGCGAGAACAGGAACGTCTCAAAGAACGCGACGGTCTCGGCAATCGTTTCCAACATGCAGCACGGTTCCGGCTCGAGGGCGAGACGGATCGTGCGGCCTGACGCGCGTTTGAGGTCTATCAGGTGCGCAACATGCCGAAGCAGGCCGTCGGCAATCGCGGCTTCGTTGCCGTGGCTCCAGGCCTTGAAGGAACCGGGAACCGTGGAAATGCTTCCGTCGATCCCGTCGGGTAGGATTTTGACGAGGAGATCAGCCAGCGTGTTGGTGTAAGCGAGGCGCTCCGGGGTGCGCCAGTCCGGCGCGTAGACCTGTTCTTTCACGGGTTCGCCGTGAAACGGGCCGTAGGGAAAGCCGTTGATCGTAAAGACGTAGCCGTTCGTCTCTGCCAGAAAGGTCTGCAGCTCGTTGAATGCTTCGTCCGTGCGCAAGGTCTCGGCGGCGGATGCGGCGATGCGCAATCCCAGGCCAAACCGGTCGTTCGGCGAGACCGACGCTTTGATCGACGGGACCCAGGCACGCAGGCCCGCAATCATGTCCGGCCAATCCGCACCGGCGTGGATATTTGTGCAATAGGTCAAATGACCGAGCTGAGGATGTCCTGGGAACTGCATAACTGCTGCGACCTTTGCTATCGTGCGCCGGCACGATCGGACTGACGGTTTTTCAGCCAGGCAATCGCATCGCGGATGTGCGCGTCGTCCATGTCATTCACTTCGACGCCAACGCCGATGTCCGAAAGCAAGGTCACCGTCAGCTGGCCGCCAAGGTGCTCCTGGAAATCCCGCAGCCCTTTCAGCACGACCAGTACGCCATCCGCAGTCGTCTTCTCGATGACGGGATGCCAAAGCTTGAAACCAAGATGCTCCAGCAAAAAGCAGATCCTGTCGTCTTCGCCTGCGTCCAACAAACCTGCCAGGACGGAATAGCGCGCGTCTAACGCAATGCCGATCGCGACGGCTTCGCCGTGGCGGAGATGGTAGTTGGTCATGCCTTCGAGTTTGTGCGCGGACCAGTGGCCGTAGTCGAGCGGCCGGGCGCTGCCTGTTTCAAACGGATCGCCGCCTTGCCCGATTTGGCGCATGTGCAACTCCGCGCAGCGGCGGATCATGTACGCCATAGCGTCCGTTTCGAATGTCGCGAGTGCATCCGCATTCTGCTCAAGCCATGCAAAGAACTCCTGATCGCGGATAAGGGCGACTTTCACGGCTTCCGCCATGCCGCCGATTTTCTCGCGATCCGGAAGGCCGATAATGAAGTCGAGATCGTTGAGGACGGCGAACGGCGGCGCAAACGTCCCGACAAAGTTCTTCTGGCCGAACTGGTTGACCGCATTTTTTACGCCGACGCCGGAGTCGTTTTGCGACAAGACCGTTGTCGGCATCCGGATATGGCGGACACCGCGGTGCGTGGTGGCCGCGACGAGACCAACGGCGTCGAGCATGGCACCACCGCCGATCGCGATGCAGTATGAATGACGGTCAATATGATGATCGGCCAGCAT
>JBCDAH010000239.1:0-3194 GCA_039186015.1 Pseudomonadota bacterium | reverse complement strand
TCCCATCGCCTTGGTTGACACGCCGGGGGTGTGTTCCGGAAACCCGCAACATCGGCTTTGCGTCTCGGTCCGCGGGGGGCTGACCGGCGCCCCTTCGCTCGACGTGTTGAGATCCACCTGCGCCACGTTCGCGGCATAGGCGCGTGCACTGGATGCCAGCACCTTCTGGATTTCGAGATCCGTTCCGACGAGCGCCGTCTGTGCCCATAGCGCACTGCCGGCAATAACCGGAATTTCGACGCCAGGAAACTCGCGCCGCAATCCTTGTCGGACATAGTCGATGACTTGCGGTGCGTCCTGAACGACGTCGCCGAGTTCATCAATCCGGTTGATGAAGACGACGACGCGCTCCTTATGCAAACCATGAAGAATACGTAGCAGCGCGACATCCGAACTCGACAGCGCCTGACGCGCGATCAGCACGACGATATGAATGTCTGCAGCATCCAGTGCGCGCCGGGTGATCTCGTCGCGAACGAGGAATGGGTCGTTGGTCCCTGGCGTATCCATGATGACGGTCGGGAAACACGGCCCATCCATATCGAAATAGATGTCAGCCGACCGTACGATATCGGAATACTGCGTCGCCTGCGGCGCGGTCGGGTCGATATCAACCGGCTGACCGGAACAGACATACTGCTCCAGCATGGCAGGGGTGACATCGGTGAACTCGTGCGTGCCGCCCAGCAGCTCATGCAACGATGTTCCGAGACGCTGCTCCGTCCGGCGCCGCATCTCGACGACATGTCGCTTGAGCAGCTCAGACTCGAAGCCCGGCACGAACCGCTCCGTCAGCTCGCGTAAACGACCATCGGCATTCCAGATTCTATCCCACTCGTTCGGGTCAAAGAACTCAACCCGAGCACCCAGATTTTCCGGCGTGCGATGACACCCGAAATTCAGGTTCGTGATTGCCGTCGTCCACGGGTTGATGTTGGTGGGCAACAAATCCGGGCGCTGCACGAACGCATTGATAAAGGTGCTCTTTCCAGCTTTGACCTGGCCGATGATCCCAATGCGGCAGGACAGGCGATCGAGCACATCGCGCAGATCTGAAACGAACGGCTGCGCTGAGATCGGCAAGCCCTCGTGCATGCGCACAGCGCAATCGATGAGCCTTTGTCGCTTATCTTCGAGGGTCGCTGCGATCTTGTCGACACCGACCGCTCCGAGCCGCCGCGGCACGGCAGGGCCGCGACCAAATGAATTGACCTCGGGCCCGTTCGCAAGCGGGCTCTTGGCATGCGGTACGCTTTCCAACGCGATGATCCCCCCGGCACTCATCGGCGACACATGTTCGCCCGTCACCGGCAATGTCCTGTTACGCCATACCAGTTCCAGTACAAATTACCGTCTACGATCCATCGCTCTGACCCATCGTCGACGGTCTGCAACCTTGTATGAAATGCTTTCGGACAGCCTGCAACACTCGTGACCACCAATCGTGCCCGAGTAAGCCGTTTTTGCGACAAGATGGTGGTTATGATCATCCGCAGGAGCGCATGCATTAATTGATCTCATCAGCATAATGACAACGTAACAATTTGCATCTATGAATCTCGCGGCACAAGCGCTTTAGATCGTTCTGTCTCGGTGATGGGGGTTCCAACGATGGCCGAAGCCGGCGTCCGCGAAGAAAAAATCGCAGAGGTACGGCGCGCGCTGGACACGCTGCAGCGCCTGTCGCAGGAAATTGAAGCGCACGAGCCGCGGCCGCAAGCCCAGCCCAGTCGCCTGTGGATTGATCCTGCCAAGCAAACGGCAGCGACAGCACTTATCGCCACCGACAGCACAACCGAGCAGGCCGCGCCTCCGCGCAACTATTTGCCAGCCGCACTCGCCGTCACAGCTGCCGGCACGGCATCCGCCGCCGTCATCGCCTTTGCACTTGGCGTAGCACAACCCGAGGGGACCAACGGCACAGGTTCGGCGCAGCCCACAGCCAGCGTCACTGCTATGAACGAAAGTTCGGCAACGACATCAGCGAGAACAGCAACGGGCGTGGCGTCGGCCACTGCCGCGACGTCGACTGCGGCAACGTCGGCTGTCGCCGAAACGGAGGCAACCTCGCGATCCGACACCTCATCATCTGCGCCGGCCTCTTCAAGCGAGTCGTCCGCCGTTGCGGGTTCTCCGTTGCCACAGGGCACGGCAAGAACACCCGCGCCAGACCCGACTGTGGCACAGACTCAGCCCCAGCCAAGCACGGCTCAACCGACCCAATCCGCTTCAACAGAGGTCGCGGCATTGCCGCCATCGTCTTCGGCGCCGCCGGTGCCAACAACCACACCGGGGGCCAGTCCTGTTGCGACAGCACCGACAAAAGGAAAGGCGCTCGATCGCGCGCGCGAGCTTTTCGCAAGCGGCAAGATCAAGGAAGGCCGCACGGTTCTGACGGCCGCACGTCCGGAGCAGTCCCCGGATGTCGCCTGGGCGCTGGCGCGCTCTTTCGATCCACGGTTTTTGCGCTCCGTACCCAACGCGAATTCCGGTCATGACGTGGCCCAAGCTGCGCGTTGGTACCGGGTTTGGCACGCGACGGCGCAGCGCCAAGGCCTCGTCTCAAGTCGCATGGATGTGGAAAAGATCATCCGATCGATGAACTAGAACTTGATAGGGTCAAATCAGCAACACCCAGTGAATGAATGATGTTATCGACAGTGCATTGAGTTGAGGATTTCTCAAGCACAACCGCGTGCGCGCCTGTAGGTCTTGGTAAGTGTCGTGTTCTCGGGCGGCGCCCTCCGCTTTTCTCCGAACCGTGCATATGATCGACGCCATTGAACCGGTCCCGCTTGCTTTCGCTCGCGGGCTGTTCCGGCCTGCGGCCGGGCCCTCCGCGGGGGCGGCGCAACGCGCCGGGCCGCGGTCACGGCCTGGGTACCGGCCAATCAGGATAGCCAGCGCTCGAGCCGCGAGCCTGCGAGCGTGCGAACAGCGCAACCGAAAGACTCTCGCTCACGGCTGTTCCTCGCTTCGCTCGGGCCTCCGCGGGGGCGGCGCAACGCGCCGGGCCGCGGTCGCGGCCTGGGTATCGTCCTGCCAGGATAGCCTGCGCTCAAGTAGCGAGCGCTTTTCGCGAGCGGTAGCGCAAGTAAAGACGCTTGCGCCCGTGGCCGCGCGTCGCTATAGCTCCCGGCTCGCGAACGATATTGGTCGCCGTCCCATCCGACTGTTCGGCATCGGGTTCGGAG
>JBCDAH010000238.1:0-3290 GCA_039186015.1 Pseudomonadota bacterium | reverse complement strand
CCCCACCCCAACGCGGGTGTTCCCGTGTTGGGCATTTCAAATATCGAGATGGCGAACACGCCATCTCGATGGGGCCCGAGCGAAGCGAGGAACAGCCCGTGAGCGAGAGTCTTTAATTGCGCTGTTCGCACGCTCGCAGGCTCGCGGCTCGAGCGCGGGCTATCCTGCGAGGATGACCCCAGGCTGGAACAGCCGTGAGCGATAGATAATCAGCGCGGGTTAGCCGTCGAGCACAGTTCCAGGCCGCGACTGCGGCCCGGCGCGTTGCGCCGCCCCACCCCAACGCGGGTGTTCCCGCGTTTGGCATTTCATATGTCGAGATGGCGAACACGCCTTCTCGATGGAGGGCCTGGCCGTAGGCCAGAGCAGCCCGTGAGCGATAACAACAACCTCGCGCACTGCGAGGCCATGCACCAAAACCCATCTACTCCGCGTCGAGCCAGCCTTGGGCGATGAGCTTTTCGCGGAGGGCTTGCTCGGCCTCATTCAATCTGGCTTCATCGATCGAGCGCAGCACCAATTGCACTTGCGGACGATTGTCGCGGAACGTCGGATAGCTGCCCATTGCCACGTCCGGATAGTCCTCTTGATGCGTGCCCAGAACGTGCGCGACGGTGCCTTCCGGCACGCCGAGGTCGATGGCACGCGCGTGCATCTTGCGGCCGGTTCGCAGCTTTGGCGTTGCCGCGTCCAACATCGCTTGCATGATCTTTGGCACACCGGCCATGGTGACGACGTTGCCAAGCATGAAGCCCGGCGCGATCGATACCGTATTTTCGATCAGATCCGCCCCATCCGGAATCCGCGCCATGCGCAAGCGCGCCTCGGTAATCTCAACGCCGCGGCTCTCGTAGTACGGCTGCAACAGCGCCAGCGCGCGGGGATCAATATCAATCGACACGCCGAAGGCCTTGGCCACGCTATCCGCCGTGATGTCATCATGTGTCGGGCCAATGCCACCGGTCGTGAACACGTACGTGTACCGCGCCCGCAGCGCGTTGATGGCCGCGACGATTTCCGCCTCATCGTCCCGGACAACGCGAACCTCGCGAACCTGTATGCCGACCTTCGTGCAGTGTTCTGCAATGTAGCCGATATTCTGATCCTTGGTCCGGCCGGATAGAATCTCATCGCCAATCACGAGTATGGCTGCGGTGACGATGTCGCGCTCCGCGGGCTGCTCAGTCATTCTTGCTCTCCAGTCGGATACCGTCGCACGGCCGAGGCCATGTCATCGGTTATGCTTCTCTCTCCAGGGCATCCAGATATCGTGGGAGGCAGCGCTCCCAGGTGCCCATTGTTTGAACATGCGTTTGCGCCGCCAGCCCGAGGCGGGCGCGCATGTCCTCGTCCGCCAACAGCCGAACGAGCGCATCGGCAACGTCGTCCGTGCTCTCGCCGTCGACAATCAGCCCTGCTGCGCCATTCTGGACAGCGTCAACGGCGCCGCCGTCGCGGCCTGCAATGGCCGGTGTCCCGTACCAGGCTGCCTCGGCATAGACGATACCAAAACCTTCCACTGAAGCGCCGACCCGCCGGGTCGGCATTGCAAACACATCGGCTTTCGCCAACAGCGCGGCCTTGGTCGCATCATCGATACGACCCAGAAACGCAACGTGGTTCGCAACATCGTGCTCCGCTGCGAGTGCGACCAGCCGATCGCGATCGTCGCCGGCACCGGCCAGTGCAAACGTGACGTCAGGAAACCGCGCCGTCAATTGCGAGAGAGCGGCAATCACCTTGTCGAAGCCTTTCCGCGGCTCCAAGCGCCCAAGCCCTGCGATCAAAGGGCGGCCCGCGCCCACCCGGACACTCAGATCCCACAGGGCCGCCGGGCTTGGCTCTGGCTGCGGATGTATCGGCGGGTTGATGACCACAATCGGAACGAACGCTGGCACCAGGTGGGCGACGCGTGCGGCCGCATATTGCGAGCTTGCGACCACCGTTCGCGCTTTGCCGAGCGCTTGGCGCGTGCGCCTTTGCCTGCGCGACGATGCTTCTGGCGGAAACTCCATGCCATGGGCCAGAACCACTACAGGAACATCGCCCGGATCAATCAGCTCCAAACTTTTCCAGCTGTCGCAGATCAAGCCTGTGAAAGTCTGCGTCCTCAAGTGGTGATGAACGCTGGCCGCTTTCATGCGACGCCGCAGGAACTTCGGCCCTCCGAAACGCGTCACCGTGACAGCCCCACCTGCTGCGGGATCGGCCTCGGTGCGCTTGGCCGCATCTGCCAACACCGTCACACGATGATCCTGCGCTGCCATCGCAATGCTCAAATCACCAACGAGGGTTTCGATGCCTCCGACATCCGGTGGAAAACACTGTGTCGCGATGAGAATGGACTTGTGCAAGCTACTGAATATCCCGTGAGGATGGTAGGACCTGAGGGGTGTGTATACGGTGGCCCAGCGCAAGCACCACCCATGTCGTGCCGACGCCTCGGCGTCAAACGAAAGACAAACGTCGTACCAGCCGCCCCCTCGTCATCGCTGTCATCAAAGATGGAATACGACCATGGAATTCGAGTCTCCACTCGTACGTGGCACACTTGTGAAGCGCTACAAACGCTTCTTGGTTGACGTCCAGCTTGACGACGGCCAATCGATCACCGCGTCGTGCCCGAATACCGGCTCGATGAAGGGGCTGACGACGCCTGGCAGCCGAGTTTGGTTGTCCACGAGCGACAGCCCGACGCGCAAATACCGCCACACATGGGAAATGGTCGAAGCAGACATTGGCGACGGCCCTGCTGTTGTTGGGATCAATACCGGCCACCCCAACCGCCTGGTATTCGAGGCGCTGGAGGCGCGGCGCATTGCGCCCTTGAAAGGCTATGGGTCCATGCGGCGGGAAGTGAAGTACGGCAAAAACAGCCGGATCGACATTCTCCTGGAGGACGACGCGAAAGGCCGCTGCTACGTCGAAATCAAGAACACACACCTGCTGCGCAAGCGCGGCCTGGCGGAGTTTCCGGACTCCGTGACTGAGCGCGGTGCCAAGCATTTGGACGAACTCGCTGAAATGGTGCGAGACGGACATCGGGCGGTGATGATGTTTGTGGTCCAAAGAGAGGACGCAAAGCGGTGCACGATCGCTGGGGATATCGACCCCAACTACGCGGAAGCGTTTGAACGTGCCAGAGCCGCCGGGGTCGAAGCGATGGCTTATCGATGCCGTGTTTCCCCCGAGAGCATTGTTCTGGAACGTTCAAACGCTTCCGAGTAGTTGGGGTCGATATCCCCAGCGATCGTGCACCGCTTTGCGTCCTCTCTTTGGACCACAAACAT
>JBCDAH010000237.1:0-3330 GCA_039186015.1 Pseudomonadota bacterium | reverse complement strand
CTGAACTAGTGCTAATAGCGCACTGGTCCGAATGCGGGCACTGGCTGACGTTAGTCTACGCGCGCTGTTCGCACGCTCGCAAGCTCGCGGCTCGAGCGCTGGCAATCCTGGTAGGACGGTTCCCAGGCCGCGAACGATAAACAACACGCGCGGTTTAGCCGTCTGGCACCGTCATAGGCCGCGAACGCGGCCCGGCGCGTTGCGCCGCCCACGCGGAGGCCCGAGCAAAGCGAGGAATAGCCGTGAGCGATAAACAACAAGCGCTGGCTAGCCGTCGAGCACGGTTTCAGGCCGCGAATGCGGCCCGGCGCGTCGCGCCGCCCCCGCGGAGGGCCCGGCCAAAGGCAGGAACAGCCCGTGAGCGAGAAACATAACCCCCCAACCTCAAGCGCGCACCTGATCCAGCTTATCCCATAGGAAACTGACACCATGGCCAGGCCGGTCCGGGGCGATGGCCTTGCCGTCACGCATTTCAAGCGCGCTCTCAAGGTAGCGGTCTAAGCCGAAACCATGCGTTTCCATGAAACTGCGGTTCGGACAGGCAGCGAGCAAGTGCACGGTCACGTCGTGCGCACCGTGAGACGTGACCGGCAGATTGTACGCTTCCGCCAAGGCCGCGACTTTCATGAACGGCGTGATGCCGCCGCAGTTCGTCACGTCCGGCTCCGGATAGGTGACGCCGCCGGCGGCAATCATATGTTTGAATTCCCACAGGGTGCGGAAATTCTCACCTGTCGCGATCGGCAAACCACCGTCGCGCAGAACGCGCACATGTCCATCGACATCATCGGGAATGATCGGCTCTTCGAGCCAGACCAGATCAAACTCGCGAAACGCCCGCGCTCGCCGGATCGCTTCATCGGCCGTCCACTTCATATTGGCATCGACCATCAGCGGGAACCCATCACCAAGATGGCGACGCATCGCTGCAATGCGCGCAACGTCTTCGCTCATCACATCGCGACCAGCCTTGGTTTTGATCGCACGGAACCCTTTTTCCAGGTTCCCGTCGGTTTGGCGCAGGAGATCGTCCACCGAGAGTTCCAGGTCGATGCCGCCGGCATAGCAGGGCACCTCAGGATCATAGCCGCCAAGCAACTGCCAGAGCGGCAGGTTGGCTCGTTTCGCCTTGAGATCCCACAGCGCCATATCGAACGCCGACAACGCCAGAACGGTCGGGCCGCCACGGCCGCCGTAGTGCAGAGCCCACCAGACCCGCTCCCAGAGTTGAACAATGCGCTCAGCATCTTGGCCCGCAACAACCCCGGGAATCTCCCGACGCATAATGTCGGCGATCGCCCCGCCGTTGTGCCCGGTTGTATAGGTGTAGCCGACGCCGTCCTGGCCGTCCGCATCCGTCACACGGGCCGTGACGACTTCAAAAGCCGTCATGACCCCGTGCGTCGAGTCCGTCAGCGCGACGTCCAGCGGAATACGATAGTGACCGGTTTCGACTGAGCGGATGTGAGCCACAATGCCCCCCTTGGTTCGTTCTCATGAGGTCGACTATGCCACAAAACGCAGTTGCGTCTGCACATCCAAAATCGGATGCCGAAGATCCGATTTTCTCTTCTCTGCAATGCAGGCATCACCACATTATTGTCTCAGCTCCGCGGCCGCCAGATGGCGGACCAATAGCGGGGCTGTGGCCTTCGTGACGTACGCGGTACGTCACAAAGCAGGGCTGCGCAGCTTGGTCTGTTTGGGTTCAAGAGAAAGGATCTGAGACCATGGACACCTCGATTTTTCTAGCCAAGCTGATGGGCCCGATTCTGCTTGTGATCGGCTTGACGGTCTTACTCAATCGGCCCGCGATCACATCAGTCGCCAAGGAGTTCATCGACAGTCGTGCGCCGTTGTTCCTGGCGGGGCTCCTCACGCTTGTTGCTGGCTTGGCAATTGTCAACGTGCACAACGTCTGGGTTACGGATTGGCCGGTGATCATCACCGTGTTCGGATGGGCCGCCATCGTCGGCGGCATCATGCGGGTCGGGCTGCCGGAAACAACGCAAACCATCGGCCGAAGCGTGCTGGCGCACATCACCGTGCTCATGCCGATCGCCATCGGTATCACCCTCGTGGGCGGCTGGCTCAGCTGGATTGGCTATGCAGCATAACGACGGTGGGCCCGGCTTCGCCCGGGCCTACCGGATTGTGGACTGTGGATTGCCCGCCGCGCGTCGCAGCCGCGTCCCATTGTGCAAATAGGAACCTCACGCAAGCGGCAATTCCGAGGGCAAGATGCACATGAAGGGAGGGATCAATCGCGCCGCCCGGTTTGTGTCGGCCGTGCTGGCCGTCGCGATGGCTGTTGTTGTTGCGGTCGTCCTGTTTGTCCTTGAGCGCGCAGGGTGGTTCGATCCAGACCCGCCCGCGATCTGGCGGGAGGAGGCCGGCAAGGATGACATTCTGACGATTGATGGTCACGACATCATCTATTGGGGCAAACCGGATGCGCGCTATTCGCGCTACGCCACGCGCAGCAAAAAGAAACCGCGCGGCATTGTCGTCCATTTTACGTTTCCAAAACGCCCAAGTGACATTGTGCGATACGGACATCAGCGCGATTACGGGCGCGGTGGCGCCTCGTTCGGCTATCACTTCTATGTCGGCAGCACCGGACGGATTTATCAGGGCGCTCCGTTAAGCCGCCGCACAAACCACATCAAATTCAGCAAGAACGCGCGGCGCACGGCAACGGCAAAACATCTGTGGTCGGGCAACACGATCGGCATTTCGATGGTCGGCGGCTGCAATCCCATGCTCGCGCCGGTACGTGGCAATCCCTATAAATGCAGCCGCGAAACCGTAACGGGTGCCCAATTAAACGCCGGCCTCGCTGTTATCCGAAAACTCCGCGAGCAATTCGACATCCCCTGTCGCGAAGTTTACGGCCACGGCGAACTGCAAACCGACCGCTGGACTTTCGAAGGCGAAACCCTCACGCGACTTGCACGGGCAGACTGCACAAACGACAAGGCCAAGGGCGACAACGAAAGCAGCTGACGTAAGGCTGTTCGTGAGTCTTTGATGGCGCTGTTCACACGCTCGCAGGCTCGCGGCTCGAGCGCAGGTTAGCCGTCGAGCACCGTTTCAGGCCGCGACTGCGGCCCGGCGCGTTGCGCCGCCCCCACCCCAACGCGGGTGTTCCCGCGTTGGGCATTTCACATGTCGAGATGGCGAACACGCCATCTCGATGGGGCCCGACCGCAGGGAGGAATAGCCGTGAGCGAAGAGTCTTTAAGTGGCGCTGTTCACACGCTCGCAGGCTCGCGGCTCGAGCGCGGGCTATCCTGAGAGGACGCCCCCCAGACCGCGAATGCGGCCCGG
>JBCDAH010000236.1:0-3380 GCA_039186015.1 Pseudomonadota bacterium | reverse complement strand
GCGACGAGCGGGGCTTCGGGTCCGACCACGACCAGGTCGACTGCGTTTGACTTGCAGAACGTTATGACCGCTTGGTGGTCGCTGACATCGATTTGCGCGATCTCCGCCAGATCGGCAATTCCGGCATTGCCGGGAGCGGCAAAGAGCTTTGTCAGTTTCGGGGACTTCGCGAGTGCCCATGCCAAAGCGTGTTCACGGCCGCCGGAGCCGATAAGCAGGAGTTTCATGTCAAGCGGATCTCTTCAAAGGGGCCATTGTGCCGACCGGGCTTGACCTGAGTCGACCATGCGAGATCGCGGTCTATCACGGAGCATCGCCTGCCGCAAACACGTCGGTCGCGGAGATCGGCAGCGGAATGCCGGTAGGGCTGTGACCATTTGCAGGATGTAATCCGTCATGAAATTCTGTAGAAAGGGCGCATACGAAAAGGGCAGCTCATGTTTTTCTCAACCAGGGACACCGGACCGGTCGCGGATGCGGTCAAGCAGCACTGGGTCGACACGAAGCTGCCGGCAGCACTGCGGCCTTACGCCCGGCTCGCCCGTTGGGAGCGGCCCATTGGCTGGTGGCTACTGCTCTGGCCGTGCTGGTGGTCGGCGGCGCTTGCTGCCGTTGCATCGGGAAACGCCTTGCCGAACCTCTGGCACCTTGTACTCTTTTTCGTCGGCGCGGTTGCTATGCGCGGAGCCGGCTGCACCTACAATGACATCGTCGATGTCGATATAGATTCGAAAGTGGAGCGGACGCGCTCGCGCCCGATACCCGCCGGGCAGGTGACCAAGTCGCAGGCCAGGATCTTCCTCGTCGTGCAGGCCCTTTTGGGCTTTCTCGTGCTCATCCAGTTCAACACCTTCTCGATTGCGCTCGGGATCGCCTCGCTTGTGCCCGTCGCCATCTATCCTTTCATGAAGCGCGTCACGGACTGGCCGCAGCTCTTCCTTGGGTTTGCGTTTTCCTGGGGGGCGTTGATGGGATGGGCCGCCGAATTCGGATCCTTGGCTCTGACGCCCGTGTTGCTTTATTTCGGCGGAATTTGTTGGACGATCGGCTACGACACCATCTATGCGCACCAGGACAAGGAAG
Organism: Pseudomonadota bacterium; assembly: GCA_039186015.1. GTDB lineage: Bacteria > Pseudomonadota > Alphaproteobacteria > Rhizobiales > Hyphomicrobiaceae > JBCBWG01. The sequence continues at coordinate 2,297 of JBCDAH010000236.1, read as the reverse complement.
ATGATGCGCTGGTGGGGGTACGCTCAACGGCGCGGCTTTTCGGATCTCACACTAAGGCGGCACTCATCGCGCTCTATGCGCTTGCAACCGTGCTCTTCGGTCTTGCCGCCGCGTTTGCCGACGCGGGGCCTGCCGCGTTTGCCGGGATCGTCGCGGGTGCGATCCATCTGCTCTGGCAGGTTATTGTCCTCGATATCGACGACGGCGACCAGTGCCTGAAGCTGTTCCGTTCCAACAGCACCTATGGGTGGATCGTTTTTGCGGGCTTTGTCGCTGATGCGTTGATCGGCGCAACGCTCTAGAAATCGGACGGTTGCCGTCAGGTGCGTGCGATGATTTCGCGTTCATGCGCGAAATTGGCAGCTGTCGCGTCTTTTCTTCCCGTTGACCGCTTGTTCAGGAAACGGGGCCGGCGTCCGGTCAACAGGCGCAGTTTACGGCGTGGCGCGGGCCGGTCCGAAGACGTGGCGCTGTAGGCGTCGATCGGCTTGACGTCGCCGCCGAGGTCGCAGACCAGCATCGGAAGCTTCAGGGTGTGTGCCCAACGGCTCCAAAGGATCGCGAGTTCGTCGGAATTTTCGGTCTCCGCGAGCGTGATCGACAACGCGCTGTCGGGATGTTTCAGGATAAGGGCCGTGACAATACTGCCGGCCATCTGGCCTGGAACGATGCGGACCATGACGCCGTCGAAACCAGTGATCGGCACGACTACGTTCACGGGCACACCGGCGACGCGCCGCTTGTAGACCACGCGCGTCTGATCGAGAAAGATGTCGGCTGGAAGAGAAGGTGTACCGGGGCGGGATTCGAGTCTTTGCGTGAATTGGACCGGCAGGCAACCGGGGTGCAGTTGTGTTTCTGCATTGCTCCCGGCTGCCGCTGGCACCTGTTGTTCTGTTTGACGTCTCAAATGACTCTCCGTCGGACCTTTTGGTCTCTTGATGCGGTGAAAGCTATCTGAGAAAAGTCGTGAACCACTTAAGAGATAGAGTTAAAAAACTCTGATTTCAAAAAGGGTTACCGGAATGTAAGCGTGTTGGAAACCATCTGTTCATGCCTGTGTCGCAAATGGGTCGAAGACGAAATTCCAAAGACGCTTCAATATGCTTGCGATGTTCCTATGTTATCCAGTGAACCCAAATTGTTGCGGAGCCACGGCGCTGGAAGTAAACAACAGCCGAAGCGGGGCGAACGGAACAGACACATCAAGGCGGAATGAATGTCGGAAATGATTGATCAGAGCGACCTGCAGTCGCGCGCGGTACGCCTCGTCGAAGCGGCACGCAAAGCCGGTGCGGACTCCTGCGATGCCGTCGCCGTGACAGGCGTGTCGCTCTCCGTCGATGTGCGGGAAGGCAAGGTTGAAGAGACGGAGCGTGCGGAAGGGGACGATGTCACCCTGCGCGTGTTCGTCGGCCGGAAAACCGCTGCCGTTTCGGCAAATCAGCTGGATGACCCTGATTCGCTGGCCGAACGTGCGGTCGCCATGGCGCGGGTCGCGCCGGAAGATCCCTATGCGGGCCTCGCCGACGATGGTCTGCTTGTCAGGCAGTTGCCGGAGCTGGAACTTCTCGACAGCAAGGAAATGACCGCCGACGCGCTCGCGGAGATCGCGCTGGAAGCCGAGGCCGCAGGACTGGCGGTGCCTGGCGTCAGCAAATCCGGCGGAGCAGGAGCCTCCTGGCGTCTTGCAGGTGTGGTGCTGGCCACCAGCCACGGCTTTCAAGGCGCTTACATGACCTCGCGCTACGGCATGTCGATGACCGCGGTGGCCGGAGATGGCACCGGAATGGAGCGCGATTACGACTTTGACAGCAGAACCTATTTTGAGGATCTCGACGGCCCGGCGGATATCGGACGCCGAGCCGGGGAGCGGGCCGTGCGCCGCTTGAACCCGCAAAAGCTCTCGACGCGAACAACCAATGTCATTTATGAATCGCGCGCCGCGCGCAGCATCCTCGGTCACCTGACCGGCGCCATCAACGGTGCATCGATCGCGCGTAAGACCAGTTTCCTGAAGGACCGGATGGGCGAGGCGGTGTTTGCGCCGGGCATTCGTGTGGTGGACGATCCGTTCAAACGCCGGGGCGCCGCCACGCGTCCCTTCGACGGAGAGGGGACAGCTGCCCCTGTGCTCAACATGATCGACGATGGTGTGCTGCAGCACTGGTTTCTGGACGGCGCTTCGGCGCGCGAATTGGGTCTTGCACCCAATGGGCGCGCGCACCGCAGCGGCAGCGGCACGTCGCCCGGTGCCACGAACGTAACCCTGATGCCCGGTGACAAATCCATGGAAG
>JBCDAH010000235.1:0-3503 GCA_039186015.1 Pseudomonadota bacterium | reverse complement strand
CACGGGCTGTTCCGGCCTCGCGGCCGGGCCCTCCGCGAGGGCGGCGCAACGCACCGGGCCGCATTCGCGGCTTGGAACAGCGCCCGACGGCTAACCCGCGCTCGAGCCGCGAGCCTGCGAGCGTGCGAACAGCGCAAACGAAAGACTCTCGCTCGAGCCGCGAGCCTGCGAACAGCGCACGGAAGAGCGCGTGCCCCAACTGGATCTGAATGAGATCGCCGGTCTGCGCGATCCAAACAGATGCTTGGGCGTTTAGTCCGTGTGTTCGGCCTGCTTGGAAGGGCGGCGTACCGGTCGCTGAAGAAAGGCGGGCACGTTGCCGGCGAACGCTAACTCGGCGTTTTGTTCCGGCTTGCTTGTCTTGGAGCGGTTCGCGCGTGACTGGTCGCGCGCTTCTCCTCTTGCCTCGACCGCATCGTCACGCACGGATGTTGGTGAAATGGGTGCCACCGGTTGCTCGCCGCTGTCTTGCGTGCGAGGGCGGCGCCGGCGTTTGCGTGCGCCGTCTGCACCCTCGGTTTCATCTGCGGGCGCGGCAGAGCGGCTGCCGGTTCCGGATGTGGCGGTGGCCCGGCCCTGGCCGCGGCTACGCGATGCGCGTTGTGGTTCGGCCTCGGCGCCGGTGCGTCCGCGTCGACTGCGCCGTCGTCCACGTTTGGTTGATGCGTCTGCGAAGTCGTCGTCGTCGGGCACGTCTCCAAGCCAGACCGGCGGTTCGCCCGTCAGCTTCTCGATATCGAGTATACGCTTCAGGTCTTCCGGCCCCACCAGCGTTGCCGCATAGCCCTCGCGCCCGGCGCGGCCCGTTCGTCCAATCCTGTGGACGTAATCGTCGGCGGCCAGCGGCACGTCGAAATTGAAGACGTGGCTGACCTCGGGAATATCCAAACCGCGCGCTGCGACGTCACTCGCCGCAAGGATGGAGATCGTTCCCGCTCGGAAGGCGCTCAATGTCGCCATGCGTGCGGTCTGATCCATATCTCCATGCAGGGCGCCTGCGTTAAAGCCATGTTTCGTCAATGATTTGAATAGCACCGCAACGTCGCGCTTGCGGTTACAGAATACGATCGCGTTTTGAAGGGCTTCTTGAGAGCGGATGAGTTCGCGAAGCCGGTCACGTTTGGCCCAGTCCTCGCCTTCCGGGCAGAAGCAAAAGCGTTGTGTTATTGTCTTTGCCGCCGTTGCGGGTTTTGCGACTTCGATCCGTATCGGGTCTTTTAGAAACTGCTGCACCAAACGCTGAATCTCTGCTGGCATGGTTGCAGAGAAAAAGAGGGTCTGGCGCTTTGTCGGAAGCAGTTTGCAGATCCGCTCGATATCGGGAATGAAGCCCATATCCAGCATGCGATCGGCTTCATCGATCACGAGAATCTCAACGCCCGTCAGGAGTAGCTTGCCGCGCTGGAAGTGATCGAGCATCCGGCCAGGTGTTGCGATGAGAACGTCGGCGCCGCGATCCAGCTTACGATCCTGCTCATCAAACGACACGCCGCCAATCAGCAAGGCGACTTGCAACTTGTGATTGCTACCGAGTTGTTCGAACGCTTCCGCGACCTGCGCTGCAAGTTCGCGCGTGGGTGCGAGGATGAGTGATCGTGGCATACGGGCTCGCGCACGGGCGCGTTCCAGGCGATCAATCAAGGGGATCGTAAACGATGCCGTTTTGCCCGTTCCAGTCTGGGCAATGCCAAGCACGTCCTTGCCGGTCAGCGCGACCGGAATCGCTTGCTCCTGGATCGGAGTCGGAGTCTCGTAGCCGAGTGCCTCAACGGCACGCAAAAGTTTGGCACTCAGGCCCAATTCGGAAAACGTTACATCGCCCAAGAGATAAAGTCTCCTTGCGCCGCAGCGTCCTGCATCCTTGGAAGTTGCAACTGTCTCCGCTGACGAATTGCTAAAGATCCAAAGCCACAGGAAAACCAAGCAGGCAACGCGCAATGCCCCGTTGAATGCGCATGATCGACAACGTGAGTGTTGCGCTATGTTACGAGCGTTCACGCACTCCCACTATTGCCGGAGTGCTGACATACTGCGCCGCGACGCGCAACAAAAAGCCGCGCACGACCGTGATTTGTCACGCCAAAAGGTTGTTTGGCAAGCGCTCTGCGGCCGAGATATGCAGCATAGCAGATATTCAACTGCGCTTGATGGCGCAATCTTACACATTCGCGGACACCATCTCAGCTATCTCGCTTCAACAACTCGGACTTTGCCTGAGCTGAATAGAGTTGCCCTCGAAACGCGCGCCTACTCGTCCTGCAGCGCGCGTCCGAACAGGCCTCCGATAATCGCACCCGCAATCGGTGCGGCCCAGAACAGCCACAAGTCGGCAATCGCGTTCCAGCCGGCGAACAGTGAGATCGCAGTCGCGCGCGCCGGGTTCAGCGCAGCGTTCGTTATCGGGGCGGCGATGACATGAAAGGCGACAAGCGCCATGCCTATGGCAATTGGCGCGAAGCCTGCCGGTGCCCCGCGGCTTGTCGCGCCGATGAAGATGCTGATGTACAAAACTGCAATCACCACCTCGATTGTGATGGCGCTCAGCGCGCTGTGCTCGTTCGCGCCGCCGAACGTATTTGCGACGTTCGCCAAGGCTGCTGACGCAGACGAGTCGTCCGGGCTGCCGAGTTCGATCATGAAAAATACGGTTGCGGCGGCTACGGCGCCACTGACCTGTGCGACGATATAGCCGACGGCATCGCCCATTTCGAAGCGTCCGCCGGCTACAAGGCCGAGCGTGACAGCCGGATTGAAATGGCCGCCTGAGACGTGGCCCACGGCATACGTCGCGGCCATGACTGCGCATCCGACAATGCAGGCTGCGGTCAGCGCCGGTCCGCCGGCGGGCGTGGCGGTGGCAGACGCACCGCAAACGGCGAGCACCCAGACGAACGAGCCGATGAACTCGGCGGTGAGGGCGCGTGCGTACATGGACGACACTCTCCTTTGTATGTGTCAGACGGCAGATGGATTGCGGGTTGCGGGGCTTGGACGACGGGGCTCCCGAGTCGATTTCCGGAGATGCGCTTTAACCATCGCTGTGACCCGCGGAACAGCTGATTCTGTCGAAGGCTGGCATCGTTTTGTCATTGGCAGGACGGATCTGGACGACCGGCCAACCGCTGGAAAAGAAGATTAAGAGAGACACAGAAACGATGTCAGAGCCGATCAAGCTGGCCGCATCCACAATCATACTAGCCGTTGCGATAATCTCTAGTCCTGTCCAGGCCGCGGGCCCAGCCGGCATTAGAAAGTCATCAAAGCTCACGCAAACAGGAAAGGTGTTACACAGGGTTGGGCGTCGGATGCGCTCGAACCGCAAGTTTCGGCGGTCGCACCGGTCGTATCGGTGGCGCAGACACACGCCCAATTTGAACTGGTTCAGACGTCAAGGTTGTTCGAGCCATTGCGGACGAGGAAAGTCGCCGATCCGCAGGCAAAGACGCAGGTGATCAATTTTACTGACGATTCTTGATAGTACCTGTATCATGAACAAAGGCCCT
>JBCDAH010000234.1:0-3686 GCA_039186015.1 Pseudomonadota bacterium | reverse complement strand
CTCCCATGTCGCTGGTTGCAACACCGCGCACCCGGCCGGCGTCGTCGTACAGAACTTCGGATGCGGCGAACCCCGGGAACACGTTTACGCCCAGCGCCTCTGCCAGTGGATGGGAGAGCAGGCTGAGGCCCTGGGCGTAAACGTGTTCCCGGGGTTCGCCGCATCCGAAGTTCTGTACGACGACGCCGGCCGGGTGCGCGGTGTTGCAACCAGCGACATGGGAATCGGCAAGGACGGGCAACGCAAGGACTCGTACGTGCCCGGCTATGAGCTACTGGGCCGGTACACGGTTTTCGCTGAAGGCTGTCGAGGCAGTCTGGGCGGTGAGCTTATGCAGCGCTTCGACCTGCGAGCGGGTGTCGATCCGCAGCACTACGGCATCGGGCTCAAGGAGGTCTGGGAGATCGATCCGGAACGCCATCGGGAAGGTCTGGTGGTACACACCGCCGGTTGGCCGCTCGACAATCACACCGACGGTGGCGGCTTCCTGTATCACGCGGCCGACAATCAGGTGTTTCTCGGCCTGATCGTCGCATTGAACTACCGCAATCCTCACCTCTCGCCGTTTGAGGAGTTTCAGCGCTGGAAGACGCATCCGAAGATCCGGCGCTTTCTGGAGGGCGGCCGGCGTATCGCGTATGGCGCTCGCGCGGTGAACAAGGGTGGGCTGCAGTCTCTGCCCAAACTTGTATTCCCGGGCGGCTTGCTCGTCGGCTGTGATGCCGGCTTTCTCAATAACGCAAAGATCAAGGGCGCTCACGCTGCGATCAAGAGCGGTACGCTGGCGGCGGAGACTCTCGACGCTGCGCTTGCCGCTGGCGATGACGGTTATGGCACGCTCGAGGACTACCCGGTGCGGTTTCAGGGTTCCTGGCTGTTCGAGGAGCTGCATCGAGCGCGGAACTTCGGGCCTGCGCTGCACAAGCTCGGCACACTCATTGGCGGCGCATTCGCGTTCGTCGACCAAAATGTGTTTTTCGGCAAACTGCCCTTCACCTGGCGCAATCCGACGCCAGACCATGAAAGCCTCGACAAGGCGGCGGATGCAACGGTCATCGAGTATCCAAAGCCGGATGGGGTGGTTTCATTCGACAAGCTATCCTCGGTGTTTCTGTCCAGCACCAATCACGAGGAAGACCAACCGTCGCATCTGACGCTTAACGATGCGTCCACACCAATTGCCTACAACCTGCCCAACTTCGATGAGCCGGCGCAGCGGTATTGTCCGGCCGGCGTCTATGAGGTTGTTACGGAGGAGGGCGAGCCGCGTTTTCAGATCAATGCGCAGAATTGCGTCCACTGCAAAACCTGCGACATCAAGGACCCGACGCAAAACATTGTCTGGATCGTGCCGGAGGGTGGCGGAGGTCCGAACTACTCGGGCATGTAGCACGGTCGCGAATCCGAGTCTGCCGATGCAGCCAATCTCGGCGGGCGAGCCGCGCGGTGTTCTTTCCTGATGTCGCGGACTACACTCGGCGTAGCGAGAGGGGAGAGTGACTGAGCATGGCGACCGCCCGCGACGATCTCGACGCGTACTGGATGCCGTTCACGGCAAACCGCGATTTCAAAAAAAACCCGCGCATCATCACCGGCGCGGCGGGGCATCGGTACCGAACTGAAAGCGGTGCGACTCTGTACGATATGTTCTCTGGACTGTGGACGTCGGGGGCTGGCCACTGTCACCCAAAGATCGTCGAAGCCGTACGCAATCAGGTTGCTGAGCTTGACTACGCACTAGGCTTCCAGGCTGCGAACAACAAGTCCTTTGAGCTGGCTCGACGCCTTATCGAGATTGCTCCCGGCGGGTTCTCCCAGTGTTTCTTTACGAACTCCGGTTCGGAGTCTGTCGACACGGCGCTCAAGATCGCGCTGGCCTATCATCGAGCGAAAGGTGAAGGCGGGCGGACCCGACTGATCGGTCGCGAGCGCGGCTATCACGGGGTGAACTTTGGCGGCATTTCTGTTGGCGGCATCGCACCGAACCGGGCTGCATACAGTGCGAACCTGGTGCCGGGCGTGGACCATATCCGCGCGACGATTGATCTTGAGCGCACCGCATTTTCGAGAGGACAGCCGCAGTGGGGTGCGCATCTCGCAGAAGATCTCGATCGTCTGTGTGCCCTGCACGGCGGGGCCAGCATCGCGGCCGTCATCGTCGAGCCGGTGGCGGGGTCAACCGGCATTCTGCCGCCGCCGGTCGGATATCTGGAACGACTCCGGGAAATCTGCGATCAGCAGGGCATTCTGCTGATTTTCGATGAAGTGATCACCGCGTTCGGACGCGTCGGCAGTGCGTTTGCTGCGGAACGCTTCGGCGTCAAGCCGGATATCATCACGACCGCCAAAGGCCTGACCAACGGCGTTATTCCGATGGGTGCCGTCCTCGTGCAATCGCATATCTATGAGGCGTTCATGCACGGACCCGAGTCGATGGTGGAGCTGTTTCACGGGTATACCTATTCCGGTCATCCTGTCGCCGCAGCAGCGGGTTTGGCGACGCTCGATGTTTACGCCGAAGAGGGCAGTTTCGAACAGGCGCGTGCCCTGGAGAAAACGTTTGCCGACCACCTGCATGCATTCGCTGACCATCCCAAGGTCATTGACGTTCGCAATATCGGCCTCATGGGCGGTATCGAACTTGCCCCGCGCGAACGTGCGCCCGGTGCTCGTGGCCTGGAGGTGCACAAGCGTTGCTTCTGGGACGAGCAGTTTGTTGTCCGTAACGGCCTGGACGTCGTGCAGCTCTCGCCGTTTCTGAACTCCAATCCGGATGACTGGCAATACGTGTTCGACCGACTGCGTCATGTCATCGACGCGATTGAGTAGCCCCGATATGACAGCAGACGATCGGTCCAACCTTCTGCCCACTGTCGGTCACTATATCGATGGCCAAGTCGTTGCCGATGACAATCGGCCGCAGCCGGTGACCAATCCGGCAACCGGGAAAGTGTCCCGTCAGGTCGCTATGGCGGCGAGCGCGACCGTTGAGCGCGCGGTTGCAGCCGGACAGGAAGCGTTCGCGGCCTGGCGTGACACGCCGCCGTTGAAGCGCGCACGCGTCATGTTCCGCTACAAGGAACTCCTTGAGACGAATGCTGAAAGCGTCGTAGCGGCCATAACGAATGAGCACGGTAAGATTCTGGACGACGCCATGGGTGAGTTTCAGCGCGGCGTCGAGGTCGTTGAATACGCGTGCGGAATTCCGCAGCTCCTGAAAGGGGAGCACACGAAAAATGTGGGGCCATCGATGGACAGCTGGTCCGAGCGCCAGCCGCTGGGCGTGGTTGCGGGCATTACGCCGTTCAACTTCCCGGCAATGGTGCCCATGTGGATGTACCCAATGGCGATTGCCTGTGGCAACACCTTTGTTCTGAAGCCCTCGGAGAAAGACCCAACGGCAGCGATGCTTTGCGCACAGCTTTTGCGGGAGGCCGGATTGCCCGATGGCGTCTTTAACGTTGTCAATGGAGATAAGGAAGCCGTAGACAAGTTGTTGCACGATCCACGCGTGCAGGCCGTGAGTTTTGTCGGCTCGACGCCGGTTGCTGAATATATCTACACCACTGCGACGGCGAACGGGAAGCGCGTCCAGGCGCTCGGCGGCGCAAAAAACCATGCGGTAATCATGCCAGACGCCGATATCGACAATGCGGTCAGCGCCCTGATGGGAGCGGCTTACGGAT
>JBCDAH010000233.1:0-3889 GCA_039186015.1 Pseudomonadota bacterium | reverse complement strand
GCAGAAGCGCCACCTCGATCAGTGAAAAACCATGCATCCTTCCTTGTTCCCTCTTTGAAATCCAAACTTGGACTGGCCGTCGCGCAAAATTAATACTAAGGTCTAATTAGACCATCTGCCTACAACGAAGGTCGATAGCTTCGTTGAGGCCAGTGCGTCTCCCGCAGATCCGATGCGCAAATGCGCGCGTAACGATTGCGCTGTCGTACAGAGGCTCCCTATGCTCCGCACTGCAACCGCCGACCGGTATACTTCTCGTTCAGCGCCATTGGATGTCGCGCTTATGACCGACCTCCTTCAGCGGATCGCTCTCCACAACGATGCGGAGGCTTTCCGGATCTTATTCGAGAATTTCGCACCACGCGTAAAGTCTTACATGATCCGACAAGGTGCAGATCCTGCGACCGCGGAAGAACTTGCGCAGGAAACGCTAATGACGGTGTGGCGAAAAGCGCAGCTCTACTCTGGCGAGAAGGGCAGTGCCACAACTTGGATCTATACGATCGCCCGCAATCTTCGCATTGACCGGATCCGCCGCGAAACCGTTTGGCAAGAACTGCCCGACGGCTTGAACGAGGAGCCGTCAGGCGATCTGCCACCGGACGAGGTCGTATCCCAGGGTGAGCGACGTGATCGTGTTCAGGCCGCCTTGCGTACACTTCCACAGGACCAGCATGAAGTTGTCATCCTGTCCTATCTTGAGGGCCTCTCACATAGTGAGATCGCTGAACGTTTGGAACTGCCGCTTGGAACCGTGAAATCACGCATGCGCCTTGCATATCAAAAACTGCGTGAGACGGTAGAGGACCTGCAATAATGAAAATCACGCATCATCCTGATGACGCGACACTCATGAGCTACGCAGCCGGTTCACTCCCAGCGTCTCTGTCAGCCGTGGTTTGGATGCATTTGACCATGTGCCAGACCTGTCGAGACCGCGTGGAAAGCATGGGACTGATAGGTGCTGCGCTGTTTGACGATCTACCTGTCGACCGCAAGCCCATTATGCTGCCGGCAATGGATGTTGCGCCGCGTAAGTTTGACGACCTGCCCGATCCGTCCGCAGATATGGATCCTCTCGTCCAACTGGTTGGGCGCCCATTAGATGAGATCCATTGGAAACGCCTCGGCTTTGGTGTTTGGCACTATCCCGTGCCGGTCCGCGATAGCGATCGTGGAGATCTTCGCCTGCTCAAAGTTCAGCGTGGCCAAACCATGCCCGAACATGGCCACGGCGGATCGGAACTCACGCTGATCCTTGAAGGCGCTTACAAGGACCACATCGGAGAGTTTCGCGCAGGTGATGTCGCGGACCTTGATGATGATGTCGAACATCGGCCGGTTGCCGATCCCGATGTCGGCTGCATCTGCTTAATCGCTAGCGAGAAGAAAGCGCGCTTTACAGGTGTGATCGGTCGTCTGCTACAGCCTCTGACCGGCATTTAACATGCTGACGTCCCATCTTTGCCGACGGCCGACACGGCGCCGTGGTGAGCGGCGTTTGCGGCATCCCCCGGAAATGATGGTCTTTAAAGAAGCTGAAATTCAGCAACCATTGGGGCGTGCGACGATCCCAGGAGGGGCGCGTACGCACTGTGGTCCGACGATTCCACAATTGTGTCGTGCAGAATGCTGACACCGCTCAGCAGTTGAGCCAAGTTTGGGCTTAACAGGATGTGGTCCAGCATCTGCCGCCGCGTGCCGTGAACGATTGTAAAGCGCTGATCCTCCGGCAAGCGATCGGCAACGGAATGAAGCGCACGTGAGGCAAGCATTGGGTTGCCTGTCTCGTCCGGTCCGGCCATGAGGATGCGGGTTGGCATCTCATAAGCTTCGGCATTGAGGTCACCAACCACTGCAACTAGAGCATCCGGCTGGTCATCCAATGTGTGATCGACATCTAAGCGCAAATCGAGCGCCTGGGCCGAACGCTTCATGGTCGACACAAACAGACCCTCGGCCCAGCCGCTTGCGCTGTTCCATACGGACGCACTGCGCTTTTGACCGGCAACCGGGCTCGCCAACGCCGCACGAAAATGCACGTTATGCACAACCAGCTGTTGCCCCGATGGTAACGCGAGTACGGCGCGAAGGACCGGGCGATCAAACGCAATCGACTTGCGTGCCGGCTCGGGCGTCGCGGTCACGGGTACGTACCCGATCGGCGCAATATGCGTATGTCGCACCTCGCGCACGTCAACGATTGGATAGCGTGAAATGACAACGAGGTTGTGTGTATCGCCGACGCCGGCCTTTCCACTCTGAGACACCGTCGCACAGCGATGTCTGTCGGCATACTGCGTCCCATCCAGCACCTGATCGAGCGCGATCAGCTCCCGCCGTCCTTCGCCTGGAACTTTTTGGCCATTGACCTCTTGCAGGCAAAGAATGTCCGCATCGAGCCGCTCAAGGATCGGGCGCAATACGGCCACGCGGTCCGCAATCGGGAGACTGGCGCGCGGTGGCATATCGAGATGCTCAACATTGAACGTGGCAAGCCGCACGCGAACCCACTCCTGATTCAACGCATTGATTGACGAGAGGTGGGGTCGGCACAGTGATCACGGTACGCGACGTTACGTCCGACCTTGGTCAGACCCGGCACCGACCTGGCCGCCGAACACCTTGATCAAATCGACCGGCATCGGGAACACGATCGTTGAGCTTCTCTCACTGGCGATGTTGGTGAGCGTGCCGAGATATCTCAGCTGCATCGACTCTGGTCGCCGAGACATAATATCACCGGCCTCAACCAGCTTCTCAGCCGCCTGCAATTCGCCTTCGGCATCGATGATCTTGGCGCGCCGCAAACGCTCGGCTTCGGCCTGCTTCGCGATGGCCCGCACCATCTTTTCGTCGAGGTCGATATGCTTCAGCTCAACGTTGGAGACCTTGATACCCCATGCATCGGTTTGCGCGTCGAGTATCTTCTGCACATCGTCGTTGAGCCGCTCCCGTTCCGCCAACATCTGATCGAGTTCATGCTGCCCGACCACGGATCGCAACGTCGTCTGCGCCAGCTCGCTGGTGGCCTGGTCGAAGTGCTCGACTTGAATGATCGACTTTTCCGGATCGATTACGCGATAATACACGACGGCGTTGACCCGAACGGACACGTTATCGCGTGAAATGACGTCCTGTGGCGGCACGTCGAAGACGCGTGTGCGCAAGTCAACCCGCTCGATCTGCTGTACGACCGGAATGACGAAAATCAGGCCCGGACCTTTGACACCCTGAAAGCGGCCCAGGGTGAAAATCACGCCGCGCTCGTATTCACGTAGAATTCGAACGGCCGAAATCAGCAAGGCAACCACAACCGCGACCGGCAGCAGCCAGGAGAACAAATCAATCGACGGCATGGCTACGACCTTTCCTCGCTCGGATACACGATAAGCGTCAGTCCTTGACGTTCGGCGACCAGCACACGCTGGCCTGGCACCAAGGGATGCGCCGACTTCGCCGCCCAGATTTCACCATGGATCAGCACTTGACCGTCTTGCTCGCCCCATTTGACAACACGGCCGCTTAGCGACAGCAACTCCTCTGCGCCGGTCACAACCGCCTTGCGCCGCACGCGAGCCAGGAAACCAAGAAAGCCGATCAGCAGCAACGCACTGGTCAGAGTGGCAGACAACACAACCGGCCACGCCACCACCAAATCAATGTCGGAACCGCCAGGATCAAATAAGAACAGAGCGCCTAGCGTGAAAGCGACCACGCCCCCAATCCCGAGTATGCCGACACCTGGCGCGAACGCTTCGCCGACCATCAGGGCCAGACCAAGGAGCAGCAAAGCTGCGCCGGCATAACTGACTGGCATGGTCGACAGCGCCATTAAAGCGACGAGAAGACTGATCCCGCCAACCACGCCCGGCCCCGTCAAACCCGG
>JBCDAH010000232.1:0-3912 GCA_039186015.1 Pseudomonadota bacterium | reverse complement strand
CGAGAGAGATTTCAGTAAAAATCGACTTTAGACGCGCCTAACCGATCGTTGTCGATGATGGCCGTGTCGCCACGGGTGACAGGACACTATTCTGCGTGCCCGCCTGTCTTCTGGCAACAGGATTTCACAAACTATCCTCGATCAGACGCCTTAGACGACATACAAATGACGGCGTGGAATCGCGTTGTCTGCTGAGACCCACAAAGGTTGGAGGTCACGATATGACGCTATCGCTTTCGATCCCCGAGCCTGCATTTCGTCCAGGCGATACGCCAACGTTTGAAGGATTGCGCGTACCCCGTGCCGGTGAGGTCCGGCGACCAGGCATCGACGAAGACCCCGAAAACATGCGCGACCTTGCGTTCACGATCATTCGCGTCCTCAATAGACACGGCGAAGCCGTGGGACCCTGGGCCGAGAGCCTGGCGGAGGACGAGCTTAAGCGTGGCCTAAAAGACATGATGGTTCTGCGCGCCTTTGATGCGCGCATGATCCAGGCACAGCGTCAGGGCAAGACGTCGTTCTATGTTCAACACCTCGGCGAGGAAGCGATCAGCACGGCGTTTCAACGCGCACTGTCTCCGGGCGATATGAACTTCCCGACGTACCGACAGGCCGGACTACTGATCGCCGCCGGCTATCCGCTGACGCACATGATGAACCAGATCTTCTCGAACGACGGAGATCCTCTGCACGGTCGCCAACTGCCGGTAATGTACTCTGCAAAGGACTTTGGCTTCTTTTCAATTTCCGGAAATCTCGGGACACAGTTCGTTCAAGCTGTCGGGTGGGCGATGGCGTCCGGGATCCGGGGCGATGACAAGATTGCAGCAGGCTGGATTGGGGACGGCTCAACGGCCGAGAACGATTTTCATGCCGCGCTGGTTTTCGCGTCGACCTACAAAGCGCCTGTTGTTTTAAACATCGTCAACAATCAATGGGCGATCTCGACCTTCCAGGGCATTGCCCGGGGCGGGTCCGGCACATTTGCGGCACGCGGCCACGGCTTCGGCATTCCGGCTCTGCGGGTCGACGGTAATGATTATTTGGCGGTGTATGCGGCAGCCAAGTGGGCCGTCGCGCGGGCGCGCAGAAACCTCGGACCGACGATTATCGAATACGTCACGTACCGTGTCGGTGGACACTCCACGTCGGACGACCCGAGCGCCTATCGGCCGAAAGAGGAAAGCGACGCCTGGCCGCTGGGTGATCCGATATTGCGCTTCAAGGAGCACCTGATCGCACGGGGCATCTGGTCGGAAGACCGGCACCAGCAGGCGGAAGCCGAGGTGATGAGCGACGTGATCGAGGCTCAGCGCACGGCCGAGGCGATCGGGACCATGATCTCCGGGCGCACGTCGTCTCCGCGCGACATGTTTGAGGACGTCTACGCGGAGATGCCGCCGCATCTCGTGCGCCAGCGCCAGGAAGCGGGGTACTGAGCGGTGACGGCACGGTCCATGATTGAAGCCATTCGCAACGCGCACGAATCCGCGATGGCGCGTGACGATCGCGTGGTTGTGTTCGGCGAGGATGTCGGTTTCTTCGGCGGCGTGTTTCGCTGTACGGCCGGCCTGCAGAAGCAGTTCGGCAAGCAACGGTGTTTCGATGCGCCAATCAGCGAATCCGGGATCGTTGGAACGGCAATCGGAATGGCGGCGTACGGCTTGCGACCGTGCATCGAGATCCAGTTTGCCGACTATATGTATCCCGCCTACGATCAGATCGTCTCCGAAGCTGCACGCTTGCGCCATCGGTCTGCCGGCGACTTTACCTGCCCCATCGTCATCCGCATGCCGACCGGCGGCGGCATCTTCGGCGGACAGACGCACAGCCAAAGCCCCGAAGCGTTGTTGACGCATGTGTCGGGTCTAAAAACCGTTGTGCCATCCAATCCCTACGACGCCAAAGGCCTGCTGCTTGCGGCGATCGCGTGTGAAGACCCCGTTATCTTCCTTGAGCCCAAGAGGCTCTACAATGGACCGTTCGATGGCCATCACGATCGCCCGGTGACAACCTGGAAAAACCACCCGCTCGGCGATGTCCCGGATGACTACTACACAGAAGAGCTCGGCAAGGCATTGGTTCGCCGCGCAGGCTCCGACGTCACCGTGCTGGCCTACGGCACGATGGTGCACGTGGCGCTTGGTGCGATCGAGCTTTGTGACATCGATGCCGAGGTGATCGACCTACGCACGCTGCTGCCACTCGACACTGATCTCATTCGTCAATCCGTCGAGAAGACCGGGCGCTGCGTCATCGTCCATGAAGCCACGCGCACGTCCGGGTTTGGCGCGGAACTGTCAGCGATTGTCCAGGAAACCTGCTTCTACCACCTGGAGTCTCCGATTCAGCGCATTACCGGCTGGGATACGCCCTACCCTCACGCGCAGGAATGGGCCTACTTCCCGGGACCTCAACGGGTGGCGGATGCTTTGGTGCGGTCGATGGAGGCTTAGATGGTCCAAAGTGCGATGCGGCTCCCGGACATTGGAGAAGGCGTTGCGGAAGCAGAGATTGCGGAATGGATGGTCGCGGTCGGCGATATCGTGCGCGAGGACGACGTGATCGCTGCGGTGATGACGGATAAGGCCACCATCGAAATCCCATCGACGGTTTCCGGCGCCGTCACCTGGCTGGCCGGCGACGTTGGCGACATGATTGCGGTTGGAAGCGACCTCGTGCGGTTCGAAACCGAGCCGGGTACGCAGGGCGCCGCCGCGGTGTCGGGCGAGCCCGATGGTGGACATGGTGGACATGCCGCATTCCAATCCCAGCCTGAGCCGCCCGGACCGGTCGATAAGCCGTTCGCCCCGCCATACTCCGGAGCCGACGATACGGCCCAGCGCGACACGACGGCCGCCGCACCATCGCCTGCCGTTTCGCCACATCAGGAATCGACCAATACGCGTCCGCTCGCAGCGCCGTCCGTCCGTCGCCGCGCACGCGACGCAGGACTGGACCTCGGCACGATCAAGGGCACAGGACGGCGCGGCCGAATTCGGCACGATGATGTCATCGCAGCCCTAGACCGAGATCGCACAAACGAAGCCGCTACAGGGCCATCGCGGCGCGATGACACGCCCGACTTCGAGGACATCAAGGTGGTCGGGCTACGGCGCCGGATCAGCGAGCGCATGGCGGAAGCCAATGCCAAGATTCCGCACATCTCCGTCATTGAAGAGGTTGACGTCAGCGGGCTTGAAGACCTTCGCGCGGACCTGAACGACCGCGATCGCCAAGATCGCCCAAAACTAACGCTCCTGCCGTTCATGATTCGGGCCGTCTGGCTGGCCATTGGCGACGCGCACAACCTCAACGCCCATTACGACGATGAAGCCGGTGTCATTCGACGCTTTGCGCAGTTGCATGTCGGAATTGCAACGCAGACGGACGCCGGACTTATGGTACCCGTCATCAAGCGTGCGCAGGAAAACGACATCTGGACCAACGCCGCGGAAATCAAGCGACTGGCCGACTCCGCACGCGACGGCAAACTCGGACGAGACGAACTGACAGGTTCGACGCTGACCATCACCTCTTTGGGACCGCTCGGCGCTTTGGCGACCACGCCGATCATCAATCATCCGGAGGTCGCCATTGTCGGCATCAACAAGATCGCGATCCGGCCGGTCTGGGACGGAGATCGCTTTGTCCCACGGCGCATGATGAACATGTCCTGCAGCTTCGATCATCGCGTGATCGACGGCTGGGTTGCGGCGACGTTTGTCGCAAACCTTAAGAGGTTTCTGGAAAAACCTGCGTTGTTATTCATCGACGCATGAAGCACGCAAGGCGTTCACTGCTGTTGTGTTGTTTATCGCTCACGGGCTGCTCCGGCCTTTGGCCGGGCCCTCCGCGGGGGCGGCGCAACGCGCCGGGCCGCTGGCGCGGTTGTTTTCGCTCACGGCT
>JBCDAH010000231.1:0-3935 GCA_039186015.1 Pseudomonadota bacterium | reverse complement strand
GGGCCAGGGCAACGCGCTGCTGCTGTCCACCAGACAAAACGTCAGGATAGACATCTGCGTAGTCCTGCAACCCAACCCGTGTCAGGATCGCGAGCGCCTCCGCACGCGCCAGGTCGCGGGGCAGTGCCTTCAGCCCGAAGCCGACATTTTGCAGCACCGTGAGATGTGGAAACAGAGCAAGGTCTTGAAACATCAAGCCAATATTGCGCTTTTCCGGCGGCAGGAAGTGTGCCGGGCCGACAACTTCGCGATCGTCGATCAAGACACGCCCGTTTGTCGGGCGATCGACGCCGGACGCAATGCGCAACAGCGTTGTCTTCCCGCAGCCAGATGGGCCGAGAAGACAAACGAGTTCGCCCGGCGCCACGTCCAGCGACACACCTTTAAGGACGGGAACGCCGTCGAAATCTCGGGTGATTTGATCCAGCGTCAGCCGACCAGCAAACGCTGCAGCAGCGCGTGGCCCGCGTTGCGCTTGGATTGGCTTTCGGCGCAAATCGGGTGCAAATCGGCGCACCCATTCGCTCAGGTATTCAAGCAAACGTCAGACTCCGAAAGCAGAAGCTGGGCCGGGTAATCCCACATGGTAATCCCACACGGGCAATTCGTGATGCGAACAGCTCACGACTGGGCATAAAGCACTGTGCGAACGCGCACCACAACCGCCCATGGCCGCCTCAATCCCGATCCTCTTGCTCTGCCTCGGGTGGATCACCATCGTCAAGGTCGTCAGACGGATGCGTGATGTCCTCATCGTCTGCCAAAGGTAAGTCGAGCGCGGCTTGTTCTGCACCGGTAGGCTCTTCGAGCGGCAACTCATCCGGCATCAGCGCGGCGACCTCGGTGGGAGACGGCATTTCAAAGTCCGGCGGCAAGTCCGCACCTAGCAGCCCAGCGCCCTTGAGTTCGGCTAAACCCGGCAGGTCCCGCACCGAATCGAGCGAGAAGTGGGCCAGGAACGCGTCAGTCGTGCCATAGGTCACGGGACGCCCAGGCGCGCGACGACGCCCGCGCGGTCGAACCCAGCCAATATCCATGAGCGCGTCCAACGTGCCCTTTGACGTCCCGACGCCGCGCACTTCTTCAATCTCGGCACGTGTGCACGGCTGGTGATAGGCGATGATCGCCAACGTCTCCAAGGCGGCCTTCGATAGCCGCCGCTCCTCCCGCGTGTGCTGCTCGTGCAGATACGCAAGATCACTGGATGTCCGAAACATCCACCCGCCGGATACGCGCGCTAGCACCACGCCGCGACCGGCATAAGATGCCTGAAGATCTGCCAGCAACGCCGCCACATCCGTACCGTCCGGAAGATACTGCACGAGCTGAGGTTCCTTCATGGCGGTCGGGCTGGCAAACAGCAGCGCCTCAACAATACGCATCTCACCGCGCCGATCGGCTGACGGCAACGCCGCAATGCCCTCCGGCAGGCCATGCGGCGGCTCACTGGATGCCTCCGTGGGCGGCTCGGCAGCCGGCTCGGTCGCGGCCACCGATTGATCTTCGGTCTCTCCATCGGCCACGGGGGCACGTTTGCGTTGATGACGCCGCCGCGACGTGGTCATGGCCGCTGTTCCTGTCTTTGCGACTTCCGCAACAGCAGTGGTGCGAATGGCCGCTCCTGACGCATTTCAAGCAGACCGTCGCGCACCATTTCCAGAGACGCACCGAATGTCGCCGCCAGAGCGGTGCGAGACTGACTTGGTTCGGCTTGCGCGTCACTAAGAAACAGGTCGAGCTGAACCCAGGTGTCGCTCGCAACCCGTGATAATCTCTCACGGCCGTCTTTCAGAGACCACACCGTCCGTTGGCGGACGACATGACGGCGCGGCATGGTCCGCTTGCGCTGATCCGCATATGCCTTCAGCAGGTCGTAGATCTCGGCTTGATATACGGTCTGACGAATGGTTTTCCGCGGTTGGGCTGCACCGCGCGCGAACACATCCTGACCCAGCCGCGGCTGCCGCATCAACTGCTCTGCCGAGTTCCGCATGGCTTCGAGCCTTTTCAGCCGGAACGCAAGCCTGCGGGCCAGCTCTTCGCCGGTGAGCGTGGCATCCTCATCCTCCGGCGCCTTGGGCAGCAAAAGGCGCGACTTCAAGAATGCGAGCCACGACGCCATCACCAAGTAATCGCCGGCGACCTCCAATTGCAGCGCACGCGCCTCGGAAATGAAGTCCAGATATTGATCCACCAACGCGACGATTGAAATCGCCGACAAGTCCACCTTCTGGGTGCGGGCCAACGCCAGTAGAAGGTCAAGCGGACCCGCAAACCCGTCGAGATCCACAACAAGCAGCGGCTTTTCATCATCCGGCGCGAGCGACCGCGGCGGCGTGTCCCACGTTGTCTCGGTCGCATCGCGATGTGCTGTCGTCTGGTTCATTGAAAGCCCCAAGGGTGCGACTTGATCAACGCCTCGAAGCCGCGCCACATTCGCAACTGCCGCTCAGTGTCGCAAACGGCCATTGCACACCACAACGCTTCGCGCCGCATAGTTCAGTTTAACGATTCCTCTGCGATTTCGCGAATTTGGCCAAGCCAATGTTCAGCTTCATCGCGATCGAAAGGCGTTGCCTCCCCAACGTGGCCACATGCCGCCAGGAACCGGTCTGCCCCGCGACCACGCAGTTCGGGAACAGCGCTTGCTACAGCCTCCATTTCGGCAAGATTGCCATTGCAGTGCAGCGCCAAATCGCTACCGGCCGCAATGACACCTGCAGCGCGACGACCAATCGGCCCCTCCAGGGCGTTCATCGAGAGATCATCGCTAAACAGCAACCCGTCGAACCCGATTTCGCCGCGGATGACCGCATCATGAACACCACGCGACGTACTTGCGGGTGCGCTATCGTCAATATCGGTAAATACGACATGTGCCGTCATCATTGCCGGGAGGTCCGCGAGATCACGGAACGAGCGGAAATCCTTCTCCACGAGAACCTCTTGAGGTTCAGAGACGATCGGCAGCTCGTCGTGGCTGTCAACTTGCGCACGCCCGTGCCCTGGAACATGTTTTACAACGGGAACCAGCCCGCACGCCAAATGCGCCTTGGCCACCGCGCGCGCCAGCGGCACGACGATTTTGGGGTCGCGTCCATAGGCGCGATGCCCGATAACGTCATGCGCGCCATCGACAGGTACGTCAGCGACCGGAACGCAGTTCGTATTGACGCCAACGACGCCGAGGTCAGAGGCGATCAGGCACGCCAAATGGTGTGCGGCCGTAAGGCCAGCGTCCGGATCCCGTTCGAACAACACACCCAAAGCAGCAGCCGCAGGGTACTTTGGCCAGACTGGCGGCCCCATGCGTTGCACACGCCCGCCCTCTTGGTCGATCAGAACCAGAGCATCATCGGCGCCGATACACTCACGTGCATCGCCAATCAGACGCCGCATCTGTTCGACGTCGCGCACATTTCGCGCAAAAAGGATAAGTCCAGCCGGCTCGGCATCGCGAAGAAAGCGCGCCTCAGACTCTGTCAACCGCTCGCCGGCCAGTCCAGTCACGCATGCAAGTCGCAACGGTTATCTCCGATCCAACATACACATACGTGACACCGCGCCCCAAAGTCCGCACCCAGAGCCTGACCCCGTTCCCGGATTAGTAGGCTTTGACCCAGCACTCGGTGTAACCGACAGTACGCAGCCGGGCACAAACCGAATTTGCGGACTCGCGAGACCCCGGCGGACCGACAACGACCCGGTACATTGTACCGAGGCCCCGACTGCTCAGATCAGCAGCCTGAATGTCCGGAACGCGCCCCTGGAGCGCACCTTCGTATTTTTGACGAAGATCTGCAAAGGCCTCTAGCGCCTGGATCCGGCTCCCCTTCGATGCCAGCACTGCAACATAGCCGTTCGCGGCGGCTGGTCCTGACGACGCTGCGCTGGAGGGTGCAGCCGACGCCTCCGGAGGCGTCGCCGAAGCTCCG
>JBCDAH010000230.1:0-3944 GCA_039186015.1 Pseudomonadota bacterium | reverse complement strand
GCTCACGGCTATTCCTCGCTTCGCTCGGGCCTCCGCGGGGGCGGCGCGCCGCACCGGGCCGCGTTCGCGGCCTGGGAACCGTCCTCACAGGATAGCCAGCGCTCGAGCCGCGAGCCTGCGAGCGTGCGAACAGCGCAAACAAAGAGTCTGCGGTCGCTTCACACGACGTGGCGCCTGCCAGCATCCTCTGATGTTCCGACTTTTCTCAGCGCACGCCTGTTCCGAGAATCCGCTTGCGGCCGACATGTTGCCTGATACGGTGCCTTGGCACGGTGTCGGTCGTCCGTTGTTTGTGGCGGCACCGACGGCCGGAGCACATCCGCACAGTCGGACAGGTTATCTGTCGAGAGAAGCCGCCGGAGGAGAGCGTCATGGCGCCGTTCGATGTCAAGCCGAATGAGTTGGAATCGTATTGGCTGCCATTCACGCCGAACCGATCCTTTAAGCGCCGTCCGCGGTTGTTTTCTGGCGCGAAAGGCATGCACCTGCTGACGCCCGATGGGCGCAGCGTTCTCGATGCCTCTTCGGGCTTGTTCTGCGTCAACGCCGGGCACTGCAGAGAGCCGATTGTCAAAGCCATTCAGGAATGTGCCGCGCAAGTCGACTTTGCGCCGCCGTTCCAGTATGGCCATCCCGGCGTTTTTCAGCTGTCGTCGCAATTGGCGCTCCTGGCGCCGGGTGATCTCGACACGGCTCTGTTCGCGAACTCGGGGTCCGAAGCCGTTGAGACGGCACTGAAGGTCGCGCTCGCCTATCACAAGGCGCGTGGCGAGGGCGGGCGGACGCGCTTTATCGGCCGCGAACGCGGGTATCATGGGGTCAACTTCGCTGGTACGGCCGTTGGCGGCATGGTCAATAACCGCAAAGCCTTCGGCAACATGCTGACCGGTGTTGATCATCTGCCAACGACGTACAATCGTGATCAGCAGGCGTTCTCTGTTGGCGATCCCGAGTGGGGCGCCCACCTTGCCGACGATCTGGAGCGGTTGATCGGATTGCACGACGCGTCATCGATTGCCGCCGTGATTGTTGAGCCCGTCGCTGGATCCACAGGCTGCTTGCCGCCGCCAAAAGGGTATCTTCAGCGTCTCCGCGACATCACGGCCAAGCATGGCATTCTGTTGATCTTCGATGAGGTGATCACAGGCTTTGGTCGCCTCGGCTATGGCTTTGCGGCCGAGCGCTACGGCATTGTGCCGGATATGTTGACGTTCGCAAAAGGCGTCACGAACGGCGCCGTGCCGATGTCCGGTGTGCTGGTCCGAACGGATATCTACGAAACCCACATGCAGGGGCCGGACTATCTGGTTGAGCTGTTCCACGGGTATACCTACTCCGGGCATCCGCTCGCAGTTGCCGCGGGCCTCGCGACGCTTGGCGTTTATCGCGACGAACAATTGTTTGAGCGCGCCCGCGCACATGAGCCGCAGTTCGCAGAACTGATGATGAGCTTGAAGTCCGCTCCCCACGTCGTCGACATCCGGCCGATCGGGCTGATGTGCGGCATCGACTTGGCACCAGCCGAGGGACGGCCAGGCGCGCGCGGTTATGAAGCGATCGAGCGCATGTATCACGAGCACGACTTCTACTGCCGTGTGACTGCGGACACGATCATTGTCGCCCCGCCACTTATTGCGAGCCAAGACGACTTGGTACAGGTCCGCGACAAGATCGAAGCTGTGCTCAAGTCGCTGGATTAGAGCGTTCGGGTTCGATTGCAGATGCATGTACGGCGTATCGCTGAGCCGGCGATCGCCGTCTTGCATGTGTGACATGTTTGCATTCTGTTCCACACCGTTCGCCAATACCTCCCGATATCCAAAGTTTATCCGCAGACCGGCGTTGCCCGAGAGCGCACCGGCAGGAAGGCTTGTCGCTGTGAGTCGCGGCAACGCTGTTGGGGGATGGTGTGGCACTTCAATCGACTTCGGACGCGGATATCGCATCGCCGGCGCGCGGTGCGATGGTCGCAGACCTTGCATTTTTCACCGGCATGGCTGTCTTCGCGTGCGCGGTCGCCGCGGCAGCCAATCAACACTTCGATGGATCGCTCACGACGGCGGCAGCGTTGGGCTGCGCGCTGCTCGTGGCCAGTATCTTCCTGCACGTGGTCTTACGGCGTCTGCAGGCCGGCCCCGTCAAGGTGCGCCGTCACCGCGTTCGCGCTCGGAGATCGAGCGAACAAACACAAGACCTCAGGAACAGCCGGCGCAACGCGTCTAAAGCCGTTGAACCGGCCGAGCAGCGCAAGCCACCCAATCTTGAGCACAAGCCCGGCGAACCTGGGCCACAGCTGGAACTGGGCGTTGCGGACGCCGCAAAGTTCTGGACGTTGCGCCCCGGCGATCGGGTTGAGGGTCCCGAGCTGCCTCCGGCCGATGCGCAACAGCGTTCAGTTGCGAAGCTCGGCTCTCCCGCAAGTCCCGCAAGCCCGGCTGTTTCGGCGTCCGGCGAAAGCGTGGCAGATGTCGAAACGATCAACGCCATTCTGCGGCGCATGGCGCAAGATATTACGGCCGGCCGTGCACGAGCCCGCGCTGACGAGCCTGAGGAAGACGTGGCCGTGGCGGCACAGGACGACGCGGCCTCAGCGGATCGCGGGGACGACACGCAACACGTTGAGATGGCGGCTGCGCCGAAGACCGGCCATGCCGAGGTGATTTCCGAGGCACCGGATCTGACGGAAGCGCTGGCGCGGGCCGTCGATGGTTCGCCGCCGGATCACCCCGAGGCCATCGTTGACGCATCTGTTGAGGGTGGGCGCTCATCCGAGGCGCCAGATCCGGTCTTGGCTGATGTTGCCCCTGGTGATGAAGCAGCGCGACTTCCCGATACCGTCGTCGCGCTTGCCGAGGCGCTTGCGGCAGAGCGGATCGGCGTCTTTTTCGAGCCGATCAACAGCCTCGATAATGAAGCCGCTCAGCACTATGAGATGACTTTGCGGCTGCGACTTGCCGACGGTGCAGAGGTGGCGCGGGAGGCTTATTCCGCTGCGGCGTCCGGCACTGCGGTGCTGCCGCTGATCGACACGATTGCCTTGGTTCACGCCCGTCGGCTGGTTTGGCGGCAAATGGGCGCTGACGCAGAAGGGCGCTTGTTCACCGGTGTTTCCGGTGAAGCGGTCCTCAGCCGCAAGTTCTCCGACGATTTTGAGAAAATGGTGGCCCGGGATGTCGGCTTCCCGCGCCGGATTGTCCTGTCCTTGCCTCAGTCAGACGCACGTCTGTTTACCGATCCCCATCTGGCCGCGTTGGCGCGGATGTCCAGCGGCGGAATTGTTTTTGCACTCGATGGTGTGACGGACTTGGATATGGACTTTGAGACGCTTGCCGCAGCCGGCTTCCGGTTCGTGAAGCTCGATGCCGACGTGTTCCTTAATGGCCTGCCGGTTGGCGGAACGCGCGTGCCGGCCGACGACATTTGTCAACATCTGCGACGGTCAGGCCTTGTCGCGATTGTTGGCCACATTCAGGGCCAGGAGGAGCTTGAGCGCCTGCGGCATTGCGGCGTCACGCTGGGTCAGGGACCGCTGTTCGGCACGCCCGCGCTTGTGAAAGCTGAAGTGTCGCGTGCAAGCTAATGCGTGTTGTTGTAGCTTGTTTTCGCTCACGGCTATTCCTCGCTGCGCTCGGGCCTCCGCGTGGGCGGCGCAACGCGCCGGGCCGCGGTCGCGGCCTATGACGGTGCCTGACGGCTAATCCGTGCCGGTTGTTGATCGTTTGCAGCCTGAGTACCGTCCTACCAGGATAGCCCGCGCTCAAGTAGCGAGCGCTTGTCGCGAGCGGTAGCGCACGTAAAGACTCGCTCGAGCCGCGAGCTGCGCAGTTAGAGATTCTCGCTCACGGCTATTCCTCGCTGCGCTCGGGCCTCCGCGTGGGCGGCGCAGCGCGCCGGGCCGCAGTCGCGGCCTGGGGTGCCAGACGGCTAATCCGTGCCGGTTGTTG
>JBCDAH010000229.1:0-4002 GCA_039186015.1 Pseudomonadota bacterium | reverse complement strand
CGCCTTGCGCTGCGATAAGATGACGATCGCCGCGTTGTCGGCGGTGCTACGGCTGTACCGGGATCCCGTACGTCTCGCCGAACGATTGCCGGTGCTCAAAGCGCTTGCACGACCTGCAGACGATATTCGATTGATGGCGGAAACCATTCTGGACGACATCCAGCAAGCAATTGGCGACAGGGCAGACGTCAGCACGATACCTTGTGATAGCGAAATTGGTTCAGGCGCATTGCCGACGCGCACGATCGCGAGTTACGGTATCGCCGTTAAGCCCAGCAGTAAGGAAAAATCTGGTCACGGTAGCAGGCTGAATAAGATTGCCGATGCCTTTCGCGACCTGCCCTTTCCGGTCATTGGCCGCATTCAAGACGATACCTTTATTCTCGATCTCCGTTGCCTGAATGATGCGGCGGCCTTCACTGACCAACTGAGTAAGCTCGACATCAAACCATGATCATCGCGACCGCTGGACATGTCGACCATGGCAAGACCTCGCTCGTCAAAGCGCTGACGGGTGTCGATACTGACCGCCTGCCCGAGGAAAAGAAGCGCAACCTCACGATCGATCTCGGCTTCGCCTACATGCCCGTCGCCGGCAGCCAGACCATCGGTTTCATCGATGTGCCAGGGCATGAACGCTTTATCCGCAATGCGCTTTGCGGCCTTGCTGGAACAGATTTCGTACTCTTTATCGTCGCGGCGGATGATGGCGTGATGCCGCAAACTCGCGAGCATCTTGCCATTATCAATCTTCTCGGCATCACACAGTGCGCGGTCGCCTTGACCAAGATTGATCGTGTCTCAGAAGACGAGATCGAGCTTGCAACCGAGGAGATCAGAGAAGTCTTCGCGCCAACCGGTTTGGCTGATCCGCTCATTTTCAATGTATCGGCTCACTCCGGTGAAGGTGTGCAGGAGCTCCGTGATCACTTGCTGCAGCAGTCGCGCGTGCTGCCGCCACGCGAAGTTCACAACAACTTTCGTCTCGCCATAGATCGCCGCTTCGATGTGTCAGGCGCCGGGCTGGTCGTAACCGGTACGGTCTTCTCAGGTCGCACCAGCGTGGGTGACAGCCTTGGTGTCCTGGGCCTTGATATGCAGCTACGGGTGCGTGGTATCCATGCGCAAAATGCCGAAGCCAAGGAGGGCCGTGCAGGTCAACGCTGCGCAATCAATCTGGCTGGGCCAGAGTTGCGCAAGGAAGCGATTGAACGTGGCCAGTGGTTGACAACTGCGGAGGGTGCTGAGCCGGTTCCGAAGTTCGATGCCGAGTTGACCGTGCTGCCGAGCGAACCGCGCTCGCTTTCGAACTGGACACCAGTCCATGTCCATCTCGGTGCTGCGGAAACCACCGGTCGTGTCGCGATACTCGGCACGCGGTCGATCGTGGTCGGTGAGACGGGGCTGGCCCAGCTCGTGTTGGACGAGCCAATCGGTGCAGTCCACGGCGACCGGTTCATCATTCGCGATCAATCTGCCCGGCGCACGATTGGCGGTGGTCGCGTCATTGACCTGTTTCCACCCAAGCGCGGCCGGTCGAAACCGGATCGTCTGGCCTGGCTTGAAGCCGTGCGCGAACCAGATGACAAAGCCGCTCTGACCAACCTGCTTGATCTTGCTCCATCCGGCGTTGATCTCGTGCAGTTCGCGATTAATCGTAACCTGACCGCCGAAGAGTGTGATGCCCTGGTCACTGCTTGCGCCGGCAAAGTTGTCAGCAGCGACAGCCAACGCGTGGCGTTCGCCGGCGCGCGGTGGCTGCAGCTCCGCAAAGCCGTACTTGCACGCCTCAAGGAATGGCACGAGTCACAACCAGACAACACCGGCCTCGGCGACAATCGCATCATGGATGGCACGGGCATTCGCATGTCGCGCGACCTGGCCGCCGCTGTAGCTGCAGAGCTCGTCAAGGACGGTGCCCTGGCACGCGAAGGTTTTGGCGTACGCCTGCCAACGCACACAGCCCGCCTCGAAGGCGCTGATGCCAGTTTGTGGCAGTCAGTCGAGAAGGTTTTCACGGAGTCTGGTCTTCGGCCAATTACGGCGCGGGAAATCGAACAGGTTGTTGGCGGTGGCCTCAAGCGGATGGACTCGTTTATGACACGCGCCAGCCGTGTCGGCCTCGTTCAGCGTATATCCAAGACTCGCTTCGTGACCCCAGCCAGCCTCAAAGAGCTCGGCAGCATTGCAGAGCGATTAGTCGCAAAGTCAGACGATCATCTGTTGATGGTCGCGCCGTTTCGGGATGAGAGCGGTGTCGGGCGCAACATGACAATCGAGATCCTCGAATACTTTGACAAACAGAAATTTACCCAACGAGAAGGTGAAGGCCGCCGCATCATCCAACCTGCTGACAAGGTCTTTGCGAGTCGTTAGACTGCGACCACGTACATGGCTCGGCAACTACAACCTGGCTAATGCGCTCTCGCGGAGGTGGGCCTTCCGGTCCGACCGTGAGCAAAAAAGATGGAAAGGAATCGCACCCTGGTGGGGCGCCCGGTCTTCAAAACCGGTGGGACGCGTTAGACGGGTCCGGTGGGTTCGACTCCCACTCTTTTCCGCCAAATCTTCTCAGCATTACCTGCGATCACCGCTCACGGCAGTCTTGGTTTGCTTCTGCTCCAACAGATCCTCGTCGAGGATGGCCTGTGGGACATCGTAGGCTTCCAACGAGGCCCAGTGTGCGTCGACGTCGCAACGAAACAATCCCTTGGTGATCGCTGAGACAAGCTTCGGCACTACTGTCGTCATCGCATTGATTGACGATCCCGAAGGTCCAAAGCTCATCGTTGTCGATATTGAAAACAGGTGGATGTCTGAGATCCAAGGTGTCTGCCCGGGGACCTTTTCGACAAAGGCGTAGTCGGGGCTGAGGTAAGGGAACCGAGCCAGCCGGTCGTCGCGCTCGCTGTCCGGTGGCGTATAGCAATCCGCCCATGTCGCGATGTTATGTGCAAAAGCCGATAGCTCCGGCTTTGCTGCGAAGTCATTATCCATACCCGTGCCGGAGATGATGAAGTCGGCCGTAAACACGCCCTTCGCCGTCTCGATCCTGAGCGTCTGTCCGGTATCCTGGACGGCGTGCCAGGGAGCACCGGTCACGATCCGAAAGTTGCTGTGTCGGGTACACCGGTCGAGCGTTTGCTGCGGAAACCCTTCGCGCAAACCGAGAATGTGGCGCATGAACCGCCATCGCCAGGCATCATCGAGATCGCCAAGGTGCGCAAGAAATCCTCGAAACGTGAGCCAGCGATAAGGCTGGATCACTTGTGGCATCGGGCGGCGACAGAAGAGGTTGACCGACCGTGCGCCAGCCTCAAGCGCAGTGGCTGCATTGTCGAACGCGGAAGCGCCCGCGCCAAGAACGGCGACGTCTTTGCCGGCAAGCTGCGCAAAGTCGATCTCGTCCGCAGCGTGTGCGCGTCGATGCGTTGGAAGAGCCGCAACATCTGCCGGCATCCACCATACGCCCGTACTATCCTGCCCGGTGGCAAGCACGATCTTGCGCGCGTAAACCGTTTCGACGGTCCCATCGCTCTGACTGAGCTCTGCTGCAAGGAGACCGTCATCCTGGGGTGTGATTCCCGTGACTGCAGTGTCACTACGGACGGGAACCTCTGTGACATCGCGCACCCACAGAAGATAGTCGGCCCACAGCTCACTCGGGATGAGTTCAAGTTGGTCCCAGCTGCTCTCGCCGAACCGTGCAACATGCCAGCGCGGATAGGTCAGGCTTGGTATGTCGAGATCAGGCCCCGTGTAGTCCTTGGGGCTGCGCAGGGTGTGCATGCGTGCATAGGTTCGCCAAGGTCCCTCGCGACCACGCGGTGCCTTGTCAACGACCAGAACATTGTCGACCCGCCAGCGCTTCAGCCCGAACGCCGTGGCAACGCCGGACTGTCCACCACCGACAATAAGAACATCCAAGGCTTGTGATCCGTCAGGCGCGACACGTGGTGTGAGCCACTCCATCCGTGGATGGCTGATCACTGCGAGATCCTG
>JBCDAH010000228.1:0-4014 GCA_039186015.1 Pseudomonadota bacterium | reverse complement strand
GTCCGCTGTTGGCGGACTCGCATCACCGGACCACACCCGCACCCGGCCACCCCGCGGCACGGTTTCATCGGTGGCCGGGCGCAGGTGTGGGAGGGTTCAAGCTGAACTCAATAAGAGCTGGCAAGACGCGACCACACCGATCGCAGACCAGTACGCGCTACTGAACGGCATCTCTGCCTTCGAGGATATCCCATGACCGACACCAACATCGCATCATCGCGCCGAAACTTTCTCATTGCTGCAAGCGGCGCGTCCGCAGCGGCCATCGCAACGCAGTTTGCCGGCTCCGACGCGGCGTTTGCTGCAGCGCCGATGGCCGGAAGCGCTCGCGGCGGCGTGTTCCGTCGCGTTAAGCTCGGCGCGTTCGAGGTCACCACGCTCTTTGATGGATACGTCAACGCAAATCGGGTTTTTCCAATTTTTGGACAAAACCAGTCAGCGGATATTGTCGCCGCTCACATGGAACAGAACTTCCTGCCGGGCAATGCCATGCAAAACGGCTACACGCCCGTTCTCGTCAACACCGGCAATGAACTCGTCCTATTCGACACCGGCAACGGAAGCGGCCGGGGTGAGACTCGCGGCAAACTCCTCCAGGCATTGGCCGAAGCGGGTTATAAGGCCGATCAGATCGACATTGTCGTGATTACGCACTTCCATGGCGACCATATCAGCGGCCTCATCACAGACGGAAAGCCTGTGTTTCCGAATGCCCGGTATGTGACGGGCGAAGTCGAAAACAACTTCTGGACGTCGAAAGCTGTCACAGAGAGCTCGGACCAGCGCATGCAGGGCCGCTCAAAGCTCGTGCAGGCCAAGGTCGTGCCGGTGGCACCTAAGACGACGTACATCAAAGGCGGCCAGGATGTCGTAACGGGTATTACAGCCGTTGAGACCTTCGGACATACGCCGGGCCACATGGCCTACAACATCGAAAGCAACGGCAAACGTCTGCTGTTGTGGGCTGATGCCTGCAATCACTACGTGGCCTCACTGCAAAAGCCCGAGTGGCACGTCGTGTTCGACATGGATAAAGACGCCGCAATTGCATCGCGGCGGAAGATTCTCGATATGGCAGCGGCCGACCGGATTGCCGTGACCGGCTACCACATGCCGTTCCCCGCGATGGGTTTCATCGAAAAAACCGGCGACGCCCACCGCTGGGTCCCGTTGACCTATCAGTTTGATCTCTGAGCTGTCGTCGCCATCGCTCTATCGATGAGCATACAGTCCTCTGTGCCAGTTCAGGTCATCCCGGGGCTTGTCCCCGGGATCCATGGTGCAGCGACACGGGTTGTATTGGGAGTTGGGAGCCCTGCCCCAGACCGGTAACGTGGCGAAGACCGGCAACGTGCCCGGCCGGACCATGGACCCCGGCAACACGTGCCGGGGTGACACTGGCGTGCGGCGAGGGGCGTGCCGCGAGATACGCACTACCGTCCCCCATATCCGGGATCATCGAGGTTGAGTAGCGGGAACGCGCTGAACACGTTCGGCTGCGTGACCGGCGGTGCACCGAACCGGAGAAAGCTCCTGTCGAGTTCAGAAAAGCTCGTCACACCACATAATCCGAGACTGCGTTGGACCTCATCCTCAAGGATTTCCAGGATACGCACGATCCCGGCATCGCCGCGAGCGGCTAACCCATAGCAGTACAACCGCCCGATCCCGACAGCATCGACACCGAGTGCGATCATTTTCACAATGTCGGTGCCGCGCGAGATGCTGCCATCAACGACAACGCGCGCTTTACCGTCGACCGCTTCCAGCACGTCCTGAACGACATCGGCTGACCCCAGGCCGTGATCGAGCTGACGCCCACCGTGGTTCGAGCAGTAGATCACCTCGACGCCATGCTCGACCGCGATCCGGGCATCTTCCGCGGTCCCGATTCCCTTCAACATAAACGGAATGTCGTATTTGGATTTGAACCGCGCGACGTCCTTCCAGCTGAACGCCGCCTGGTAGTGGTCTTGCTCCGCAGAGTTGTTGCTTGCCCCCCAGGATTTTTGGAATCTCTTCGCAATATCACGCTCACGCCGACTATACTGCTGCACATCAACGGTCACGCAAAACGCGTCGCAGCCAGCCTCGATCGCGGCGTCGGCAGCGGCGTCAACAAAGCCATCATCACCTTTGACGTAGAGTTGGTAATAGAGCGGGCCGGAGGTCGCGGCGCGAATGTCGGCAAGCGCCTTTGTCGTCACGGAACTCGTCATGGTGGCGGCGCCAAACCGGCCCGCAGCGCGCGCGACGGCAACCGCGCCCTCAGGGTGGAACTGTTCCAATGATCCGACAGGCGCAAGGATCACCGGAAGGCGGAGCGAGGAACCGAGAAACGTCGAAATCGTGCTAATGCCTGAGACGTCCCGGAGAACGCGGGGTCGCAACGCGATCTGATCGAGAGCCAGGCGGTTGCGTGCCAGTGTCGTCTCGGACTCCGTACCTCCGACCAGATAATCCCAGGCGTTGCTGTTCAAGTTCATGCGCGCGGCCTTAATGAACTCGTGCAAAGTCAGGAACTCGGTTTCGAGTCCGGTATTGCGCATGGGGCGTTCCTCACATGTTCCGTATGTCTTAATGATCGTGCTTCGGTCGATTGTCCCGAAACCGAAATTCACAGGCAAGAGCTGGCACCTGCAGCGCGTGCTTAACTGCAATGCAGTTCGGGTATTTAGGATGCGGCGTCGGGATGGCTCACCGGATGTGTCATATATCCTATCAAGGTTTAAGGCCGAGAACTACGCATGGAGACAGGCAAATCAGAAAGCCGGCTTCCCGGCCTGCAGCGCGTGGAAACAGCGGAGGATATCGCGCGCATCGTGTTTGTCGACGATATGGCTGAAATCGAAGTTCCGATTGAAGCGTTCGACCATCTGCCGTTGACCAATGCGCATCGGGACGACAGCGGCCGACTGTCGGCCGTCACCAGTTCGATACGCTGGCGCGGCTTCGATAACTTTGACCGGATCATTGCACGCCTCGGCCGCCGTGGACGCCTGTCGATCGTCAACGGTGGGCATCGCCTGACAGCCGCTCGAAAAGTCGCCAAGGAATGGCTGCCTAACCTGTTTCGCCGCAAAGTGACAACGGTCCAGATGATCGTGTTTCGCACGGCCAATAGCGGCACCATGATCGGCGTTCCCGACGGCGCTCCCGAACCGCCCGTCACAGGCGAAACAGAGATCCGAAAAGACGACTAATCTGAAGATCAGCCGACACGCACCCGTCAACGTCAGGTCGCGAGGAGACGCTGCCGGGCCGCCGCATACTCTGCCGTCAATCGTGCGACCAACTCTGCCGTCGGGCGGACGTCTTTGACAGCGCCGATACCCTGGCCGGACCCCCAGATGTCTTTCCAGCTCTTCGGTTTTGCCGAACCGCCTGTGAAATCCATCTTGCTGGGATCGGAGACCGGAAGATCGTCCGGATCGAGCCCTTGCGCACGGATCGACGGCTTCAGGTAGTTTCCAAGCACACCGGTGAAGTAGTTCGTATAGACGATGTCGTCGGCCGTGCCGTCGACGATGGCTTGCTTATATCGTCCGTCGGCGTTTGCCTCCGGTGTCGCGATAAATGCGGACCCGATGTATGCGAGGTCTGCGCCCATGGCCTGTGCGGCAAGGACGCCATCACCCGTGGCAATCGCACCGGACAGCAACAACGGCCCGTCAAACCATTCGCGGATTTCCTGCACAAGCGCGAATGGTGACAACGACCCCGCATGTCCTCCCGCGCCTGCTGCAACCGCGATTAGACCGTCGGCGCCCTTCTCAATCGCCTTCCTGGCAAACCGATCGTTGATGATGTCGTGCAACGTAATCCCACCGCACGCATGGGCCGCCTGGTTGACCTCGGTGCGTGCACCCAGTGAAGTGATCCAGATCGGCACCTTCCACTTCATGCAGATCTCGATGTCGCGTTCGAGCCTGACGTTCGAGCGGTGCACAATCTGGTTGACGGCGAATGGCGCGGCCGGCGTATCGGGATTGGCCTGATTGTAACGATCCAACT
>JBCDAH010000227.1:0-4023 GCA_039186015.1 Pseudomonadota bacterium | reverse complement strand
GCGTTCGATGTAAAGTTCAGTGCCGCGCAACGCCTCGGCGGCGTTGCGGTCTGTCACGCCTTCAATTCGTGCGACGACGCCCTTCTTGGCGACCCGTAGCGGTTTGATGGTGTAGGTCTTGGAGCCATCCTCGCTCGACAGCGGACCGTAGGCACCAATATCCATCGGATCATCGGTATGCGATTTGATCACCACCTCACCGCGAATGCCGTGAGCGGTCGAGATCTGGCCGAGGAGAATGCGCATGCGAGGGCTAACCCCCGGTGTCATCCCGGCACGTGTTGCCGGGATCTATGGTGCTACACGCGCCAAAGTCTGTGGCTTGATGTATCCCGGTGACAAGCACCGGAATAACATTAAGGTCGCGTAGTTCCCCGCCTTCGCGGGGATGACGACAGGTGAATGCAGCGAAAGCAGCCATATTCTAAGCCGCGCTTATTCGCTGGCGGCTTCTTCAGCTGGTGCCTCTGCCTCGGCATTGGCGGCTTCGGCAGCTTCTGCTGCAGCAGCGGCTTCGGCTTCTTCACGCTCGCGGCGCTTCTTACCTGGCAGACCCTTCTTTGGGTTGTTGCGGGCTTCGCGTGTGAGAATACCGGCAGCATCAAAGAAGCGGGCGACGCGGTCGGTCGGCTGGGCACCAACAGACAGCCAGTGCTTGCAGCGATCTTCCTTCAGCTTCACGCGTTCTTCGCTGTCCTTTGGCAGCATCGGATTGTAGGAGCCGATGCGCTCGATGTAACGGCCATCACGCGGCGCTGTGTTGGACGCAGCAACGATGTGGTAGTACGGGCGCTTCTTGGCGCCGGCGCGAGTAAGACGAAGTTTAACGACTGACATAGTGTTGAGTTCTCCGGTTAGTCTTGTCTGAAGTTGCAATTACGAAAGTTGACGATGGCGATAGACGAGGCGCGGGCGTCCGCGGAACGTCGTCTCGCTTTCGATTTCGGCACCCAGGCGCTCGGCCAGGGCACGCGAAGCGGTGTTGTCCGGATGGACGAAACTGAAAAGCGGCGGCAGCTTGAGATCAAACGCCGCCCAGTGTTGCACGCGTTGTGCCGCCTCGGTGGCGTAGCCTTTGCCCTGCGCCGAAGCAAACAGGCTCCAGGCCAGCTCGGGTTCGTCGAGGTCAACCGGTTGCCACAGACCGCACCAGCCGGCCAGCGCCTGATTGTCTTTGGCCTCGACGGCAAACATGCCACGGCCGAGGAGTTGCCACTCGCCAACGGCGCCACAGAACCAGCTCCAGGCTTGCACCAATGTTTGCGGACCACCACCGAGATGGCGGGTCTGAACAGGGTCCTGCAGGAACTCCGAGAGCGGCTCGAAGTCGTCACGGCGCCATTGCCGCAGCAGCAGGCGGTCTGTGTTAAGCTCGATCATGCCGCGCCCCTCGCGTTGCGTAAGGAATCGGCGCTGGGATGGCGCCAGACCTGCACCATCAACTTCTCATTGTAGGCAATGGTTTCGCCCGCCGTCGCACCCAACCGTCGCGCAACACCCTGCGATGCAATGTTCTCCGGCGAGATATAGCTGACCGCAGCGGGCCAACCGGCTTCCTCATATGCCCACTTCCGCGCTGCTAACGCCGCCTCGCTGGCATAACCCTGGCGCTGTGCCACTGGCACGATGCCCCACATGATCTCCTGCTCAGGCTTGTCGTATGGAAACCAAGGGCCGCAATAGCCAACAAATTGGTCCGATTGCTTTTCCGCGACAGCGAACGGGCCGTAACCGCGCAAATGCCAATGGCCGCAGAAGGTTGCCATCACCCGCCAAGAAGCCGAAGCATCACGCGTCGCTCCGATGTAGCGCATAGCGTCCTCATCGGCGAGGAAGGCGGCATATGTGCCGTGGTCCTCGTCGCGGAACGGGCGTAGGCGAAGCCGTTCGGTCTCTATGGTCGGGATGGTCGCCACGATCAGCGCTTCTTCTTCTTTTTGCCGATACCGGCCGCCGGGCCACCAAGACCGGGCAACGCTCCGCCACCGAGACCAGGCAGACCCGCACCACCACCGAGACCCGGCAATCCTTTCGGTAAAGCACCACCGCCGCCCATGCCGGGCATTCCCTTTGGCATCTGACCGGATTGCTGCAGCGCTTTCGCCTGTTCGATCATCTCCGGCGTTGGCTCAGGCATGCCACCCATGCCAAGGCCGCCCATCATCTTACCCATCAGGCCTTTGTTCTTGCCCATCTTCTTCATCATGTCCGCCATCTGGCGGTGCATCTTGAGAAGCTGGTTGACGTCCTGCACTGAGGTTCCCGAGCCGGCGGCAATGCGCTTGCGCCGCTTGCCGTTGATGATCTTCGGGCTGGAACGCTCCTTCTTGGTCATCGACGTGATGATTGCGTGCTGACGCTTCAGGACCTTGTCATCCAGGTTGGCTTCCGCCAGCTGGTTCTTCATCTTGCCCATGCCGGGCAGCATGTTGAGCACACCGCCCATACCGCCGAGCCGCTGCATCTGTTTGATCTGCTCGCCGAGATCGTCGAGGTCGAACGACCCCTTCTTCATCTTGTCGGCGATCTTCTGCGCCTTTTCGGCGTCGATCGTCTCAGCGGCACGTTCGACTAGGCTGACGACGTCGCCCATGCCGAGAATGCGGCCGGCAATGCGCTCTGGATGGAAATCTTCCAGCGCGTCCCACTTTTCACCGGTACCGAGCAGTTTGATCGGCTTGCCGGTGACAGCGCGCATCGAAAGTGCGGCACCACCGCGGCCGTCACCGTCGACACGGGTGAGCACGATGCCGGTTATCCCGACCTGTTCCTCGAAGGCCTTGGCCGTGTTGACCGCGTCCTGACCGGTAAGACTGTCTGCAACAAGCAGCGTCTCGTGCGGCCCGGTCGATGCCTTGACCTGAGCCACTTCGCTCATCAGTTCCTGGTCGAGCGTGATGCGACCGGCGGTGTCGAGCAGGACAACATCGTAACTGCCAAGCCGCGCTGCATCCATCGCACGGTTGGCGATCTGGATCGGAGACTGGCCAGCTACGATCGGCAGGGTCGCAACTTCGGTTTGCTCACCCAGAACGCGAAGCTGTTCCTGGGCAGCTGGTCGCCGGGTGTCGAGCGATGCCATAAGCACTTTCTTATGCTCACGGTCGGTCAGGCGTTTGGCGATCTTAGCGGTCGTCGTCGTCTTACCGGAGCCTTGCAGGCCGACCATCAGGATCGGCACCGGCGGTGCAGCCGTCAGATCAATCGGGTCGGCATCAGAGCCCAGGACATTGACCAGTTCGTCGTGGACGATCTTGACGACCATCTGGCCCGGCGTCACAGATTTGACGACGTCCTGGCCAACCGCCTTTTCTCGCACCTTCTCTGTAAATTCCCGGACGACATCGAGCGCGACGTCGGCTTCCAACAACGCGCGGCGAACTTCGCGCATCGCTGTTGAAACATCACTATCCGTCAGGGCGCCGCGCCGCGTGAGCGCATCGAAAATCCCGGAAAGGCGGTCTGATAACGACTCGAACATGTGTCCTCGAACTGATCCAAATGACCGGGGAAAGGCCCCGGGCCCTAGACCAAATATGAATACGAAACCGCCCAAACACAAACGCACCCGCGGGCGAAACTCGCTGGCGGGTGTTGACCCCGTCGAACGGCCCGTTCGTGATGAAACAGGCGGAACGTCGGAGCGGCTCGTCTTAGGCGGGCCGGATTAGCGCCGCACAATCGTTCAGAAGGCGGCAAATGTCAATGATTTCGTCGGCTGACGCGGTCGCCGACGGTGCCGTTACTATCAGACGTTCAACATCTGCCGGACTCGAGGTGCGATCCAGCGGGCAATGGCCAGTGCGACAATCGTCGCCAATACAACTTCCAAAATCATCGTCAACCTCTCAAGCAGGACCATGAGGCAAGTACAATCATGGCAACCGATCACGGTTAACTTGGGGTTAAGGGCGGCAGGTATCGGTTAAATATCTGCAGCTCAGGCCCGACATTTATGTTACGGCGACTGCATTTCCTGAAGCTGACCTGCGAGAACACGCACCATGCCCCTACCCAAGCCCT
>JBCDAH010000226.1:0-4034 GCA_039186015.1 Pseudomonadota bacterium | reverse complement strand
GCGGGCCTGGGCCTGGATCCGGCCCGAACGGTTTTGCTGTCGATCCGTTCGTTCGATTCAATCTATCAACAAGATCCTGATCTGTTTCTTGCCAGAATGGCGCGACTGGCGGATCTCCTGATCGCACGCGGACATCAGGTTGCCGTCCTCATACAATCCGATGTCAACACCAGCGATAGCGACGCGGTTATCGCGCAAGCCTTGCATCGCCGCGTTCCAGCCGTTCGAATTCTGGACCTTTTCGAGCCGGTTGGGACACATAACCGCGTCGCAACACTTGTTGGTGCGTTGGCAATTGCAAACATTGTTGTCGCGGTGCGCTATCACGGTGCCGTGCTGAGACTCGTTGGCGGTCGCCAACCCTACAATCTCTATTACTCGCGCAAAGGCCGCGAACTCCAGAAGCGCCTGAGACTCACGGGGTGTGCGCTGGACGACTTCTGCCCGGACGATGCCATTTCCGATATCGAGGCGACGGCTGACCGCGGCTTTGATCCGTCACCCATCAGCGAAAATGTCCGCAGTGCATTCGATCGCGCTTACGCAAGGATCGCGTAATGGGCGGTCTCGAGCGCACATTGGCGTACGCGCTGAAACTGATTTCAGGGGGGATCATCGGTCACGCAGGGCTGATCGCCGGCGCCGAAGCTGTGAACCGTATCACACGTATTGTGACGGCCGTTGCCTTAGCTCGCGCAATGGACATTCCGGAGTTCGGCATTGCGATGGCGGCGCTGACCGTCCACGAGCTCGTTCGCATGTTCATTCAGAACGGCCTCGGGACGCGCATCGTTGCCGCAGACGACGAATCTGTTGCGTCCGTCGCGTACGCGATTTGCAGATTGAACTGGCAATTGGGGCTTGCGCTTTGCGCGATCCAGCTCATCTTGGCTTGGCCAATTGCGATGTACTTCGCTGCCGCGGAGCTCGGTTTCGCGGTCGCGGTACTCGCCCTGGTTCACGTCATTTATCCGTTTGCGATGGTTCAGGTTTACCTGGCGCAACGTGCTGACCGTTGGGGTGTCGTGAGTCTCGCAATCGCAGTGCAGGCTGCGGTCGACAACCTGGCGACGGCAGCATTGGCGATTGCGGGCTTCGGGATCTGGGCCGTTGTCCTTCCCAAGCTGGTCGTTGCGATGATCTGGGTGGTCTATCACCGGCGCGCAACACTATGGAAGATGACACGACCGGCTGTGAAAGCCGACAATCGGCAGCTGCTGTCTTACGCGTCAAAAGTCCTCGTCGTGGAAATGCTGGCGACGTTCCGCGCCCACGGCGACAAGGCCGTCGTCGGGCTAATGCTCGGCCCCTTGGCGCTTGGTCTGTATGCGTTCGCAGCAAACATCGGACGCGGAATCACACTTAGCCTGTCGCAAAGCCTGAGCGCTGTGATCCTTCCATATCTGCGCCGTGGACGTGAATCCGGCCAGCTGCGACGAACGCATGCAGAGACGCTCACGATCATGTCGTTGAGTGTCGCGCCGTTCGCCATTGCAATTGCTGTATCGGCCGATTGGCTGATTCCCATTGTCTTTGGTGAGAAATGGAATGGCGCGTCGGAGCTGGTCGCTGTGTTGTCCCTGGCGTCGCTGGCACACCCGATCATTTCGGCGACGTCACAAATGCTGCGTGCAGATGACCGCGTCGGAGAAGATGTGGCCATCAGCGCAATACTCACAGTCGCCATGTTCGGGACTTTGGTTTTCACGCTGCCATTCGGCCTTTACCCGGCGGTCATCTGTGCAGCCGGGGTACAGCTGGCGGTCGCAATAGGTGTTCTCGCGTTCAGCTTTCGGCCAAGCCTTGGCTGGCCCGCCTCGGTTCAAAGTGAGGCTAGGAAATGAATCAGACCTCAACCGAAGCAATACCGTCCATTTCGGTTGTCGTGCCGTGCTACAACGCCGCCGCGACAATCGAGGACTGCATGCGAAGTGTCCAGGCACAGACACGCAATGATTGGGAACTCATCGTCGTTGACGACGGGTCCCACGACAACTCGCGTACAGTCGTATTAGATTTGGCGCAGCGTGACCCGCGCATTCGTCTTCATGCACAAGCGAATGCTGGGCCTGCAGCCGCACGCAATTGCGGCGTTGGCCTTGCGCGCGGAGGCATAGTCGCATTTCTGGATTCCGACGACCGATGGGACCCCGATCATCTTGCGCTGGCAACTGCAATGCTTGACGCAGATCCGGCACTTGGTGTCGCCTTCGCATCGTGCCGGATTTTGAACGACCACGGATTGCCGACCGGCCAACGTACACGCGCATGGACCAATGGTGTCGCGATTGCCGACATACTAGCCGGCAATCCCACCGCAACATGCTCAAGCCTCGTCGTTCGCAAAGCCGTATTCGAAACAGTTGGCGGCATGCGCGACGATATGGTGCATGCGGAGGACCAAGAGTGGCTGTTTCGCGTTATCCGGCACGGCTGGCGCCTGCGCAGCCATAACAGAACAACGGTTGGCTATCGGACGTCGGCAGGCGGGCTCTCAGCGAACGTCGAACGGATGTTTTCCGGCTGGCGCACATTCGTGCAACACGCCCGGACACTTGAACCGGAGATCGTCGCACGCGAACTTCCGCGCGCGCGTGCTGCCATGCACCTTTACTTCGCCAGACGAATGATACGGGACGGTCGTTTCGGCATGCGGCCAATCGAGCATGTCGCGCAAGCTGTATGGGCCGCGCCGCGCGTCCTTCTGACCAGCCCCACTGCTGTTTTCACGATCGCCTGCGCGGCCGTGACCGGTACGGTCGCGCCGACCGTCACACACAGCATCATCATGTCGATAGGAAAGATGCGTCATGCCTAAAGTCGTAAGTGCAGGTCCAAAGTTCACGGTTGTCGTTCCGCTGTACAATACGGAGCGGTACATTGCCGAAACGCTCGACTCGCTCCTCGCGCAAACGTTCGATGACTTCGAAGTCATTGTGGTCAACGATGCGTCACAAGATACCGGCCCTGCGATCGTCGAACAGTATGCAGCGCGCGACTCTCGCATTCAGCTGGTCACTCAGGAAAACCGAGGCTTGTCAGGAGCGCGCAACACAGGCATCCGCCTCGCGTGTGGCCAGTACATCGCCTTGCTGGACGCAGACGATGCGTTTCTGCCTGACAAGCTAGAGCTGCATCGTGCGCACCTCGATGCAAATCCCGACGTTGGAGTCAGCTACGCGCCATCGTTGTTCATAGACGAAGACAGCAAAGCCATGGGCATCGCGCAAAAGCCAAAACTCAAAAACATAACTGCCGATCACATATTCTGCCGCAATCCGGTTGGAAACGGATCGGCTCCTGTGCTTCGTCGCGCAATGCTGGACGACATCGCCTTCGCGATCAACGCGCCAGAAGGTGCACGCGTATGCTGGTTTGATGAGAGTTTCCGCCAAACCGAAGATCTCGAGGCATGGTGCCGGATCGCGACCACAACGCAGTGGCGCTTTGAAGGGATCAAGGAGCCGCTTACCCTTTATCGCGTCAGCACGAGCGGCCTCTCGGCCAACGTCGAAAAGCAGTTTGAGGCCTGGCTGCACTTTCGCGACAAGCTGCAATCCATCGCACCGGAACTCGTGGCCCGGTTCGGCCGTCGCGCGGAAGGCTACATGCGCCGCTATCTGGCGCGGCGCGCGGCCGTTTCAGGCGACGGCGCCAAGGCACTCTGGTTACTCGCGCAGGCTGTGCACTGCCATCCTGGCATCATTGCCCAAGAGCCGAAGCGGACTCTGGTCACCGGC
Source organism: Pseudomonadota bacterium (assembly GCA_039186015.1). Taxonomy (GTDB): domain Bacteria; phylum Pseudomonadota; class Alphaproteobacteria; order Rhizobiales; family Hyphomicrobiaceae; genus JBCBWG01. Next base: position 294 of record JBCDAH010000226.1, on the reverse strand, counting down.
GGCTTCGCGGCGCTGGCATGGGCATTGCCGCCGGCAAGTTTTGAAGCGCTCAAAGGCCGCCTGTTCGGAGCGCGACGCGCAGAAGCCTAAGATCGTCTTTAATTGCGCTGTTCGCAGAGGAGTCTTTAGTTGGTGCTGTTCGCACGCTCGCAGGCTCGCGGCTCGAGCGCGGGCTATCCTGGTAGGACGATCCCAGGCTGGAATAGCTGTGAGCGATAAGCAACAGGCGCGGGTCTGCCGTCTGGCACCCCAGGCCGCGAATGCGGCCCGGCGCATTGCGCCGCCCACGCGGAG
>JBCDAH010000225.1:0-4153 GCA_039186015.1 Pseudomonadota bacterium | reverse complement strand
TCGTGAACACGGCCTTCACATTGCAGTAAATGGCCGGCGTGGCGTATTGCCCGGCCAGCAACGTGCCATGCAGCCAGGTTGGGATGCAGGGCGCAAACGTTGAGAGGTAAGCACCCATGTTGGCCATGGTGTCGACCTTGAGCGCCAACGCTTTTCCGTTTGCATCGAAGGCCATTTCCACGTGGCTGATGTGGTCGCGGCCGTGCGCGTCCGTCGTGAAGCTCTCCGTGCGCTCAGCCACCCACTTAACGGGGCGTCCAACCTGCTTCGATGCCCACGTGACGAAAGCTTCTTCGGCGTAGTGATAGATCTTTGAGCCGAAGCCACCGCCGACATCCGGTGCGACGACGCGAAGCTTGTGCTCCGGAATACCGAGCACGAATGCGCCCATCAAAAGACGAATAACGTGCGGATTTTGGCTGGTCGTATAGAGCGTGTGTTCTTCGGTCGCGAGGTCATAGGCGCCGATCGCGGCCCGCGGTTCCATCGCATTGGGGATTAGGCGGTTGTTGACCAGGTCGAGTTGGGTCACATGATGGGCGGACGCGAACGCCGCGTCGACGGCGGCCTTGTCGCCGAGTTCCCAATCGAAACACATGTTGTCGGGTGCTTCATCGTGCACCGAAACGCCGCCCGCGAGGGCTTTTCGCATGTCAACAACAGCCGGCAACTCGTCGATGGTGAGGTCGATTTTCTCGGCGGCATCCTTTGCCTGCTCAAGAGTCTCGGCGATGACCGCGACCACGGGATCGCCGACGTGGCGAACCTTTTGGTGGGCTAGAATCGGATGCTTGGGCTCGACCATCGGCTTTTCGTCTTTGCCGGTCACGAGCCAGCCGCATGGCAGACCGGCCATCTCGGCCATGTCGTCGCCCGTGTACACGGCAAGGACGCCTGGTGACGCTTTAGCAGCGGCCGTATCGAGCGCGCTCAAGGTCCCATGCGCGAGCGGCGAGCGCAGAAAGTATACGTAGGCTTGCCCAGACTGGTTGATATCGTCGGTGTAGGTTCCGATTCCCTTCAGAAATCGAAAGTCCTCGCGCCGTTTTACGGCAGCGCCAATTCCGGATTCAGTCATTGGAGTTCTGCTCCTCCCGTTGCGGGTGGCCGTGAGCTTACTGTCGGCCTTTTTCAAACTTGTGCCTTGCGCCGCTACTCGGCGGCAGCCTTCTGTGACATATTGTTCGCCGCAATCTGGATCGCTTTGACGATGTTGTGGTAGCCCGTACACCGACAGATATTGCCCTTCAGCCAGGAGCGGATCTCCGCTTCGGTCGGGTTTGGGTTGGTTTTCAACAGATCGACGGCCGACATGACCATGCCGGGCGTACAGAACCCACACTGAAGGCCATGCGCTTCCTTGAATGCGGCTTGAACCGGGTGCAGATCGGCGCCGGGCGCTAGGCCCTCAATGGTTTTCACTTCGGTTCCGTCAGCCTGCATGGCAAAGACAGTGCACGCCTTGATTGATTTCCCGTTCAAATGGACGACGCAGGCACCGCACTGACTGGTATCGCAGCCGACATGCGTGCCTGTCAGTCCGAGTTGGCTGCGCAAAAAGTCGACGAGCAAGGTGTTTGGCGCGACGGTTTCCGTAACCTGTTTGCCGTTCACTTCCAATGAGATATCCGGCACGTTTTCCTCCCGATGCGTTAGCGCGTTTCAGATACGGCTTGAACCGTCCCACACCTCGTCTTTTGGTAATCCTGGCCAAGCCACCCAACGGCCCGATGTCATGGGTGGCCAGCCAAGTTGTGTCGAACCGCTGTGGGTCGGCGTAGTGACCTCGCCTATGGCGGAGCTGGTTTAGACGCGTTTGCATTCCCTTGTTTTAGCTCGAGAACGATTGAACAATGAGCAAGACGATGAGCGCAAGTGCGATCCCACCCGCGATGTACCAAAGCCAATTGCCGCGGCGTGGTGCAGAGCGGACCGGGGCGTGGTGCCTGGGCCTGCCAATTGCGCCTTCCGGTTCCGTCTCTTCAGTCGGTTCTTGCGGCGCGAACTCGTTCGAAAACGATGTGAAGAACTTTTCGGCGAGGGAGGCGGCTGTCGCATCGATCAAGCGTTGTCCCAGCTGGGCGATCTTGCCACTGACTTTTGCATCAACATCGTAACTCAGCAACGTGCCCCCGTCCGCGTCGGTCAGAGCAATGTCGGCGCCGCCGCTGGCGCGCCCAGCGACACCGCCTGATCCGCTGCCTTCGATCCGATAGCTGTTTGGAGGGTTGAGGTCCTTTAACTCGACGTCGCCGCTGAACTTTGCGTTCATCGGGCCGATCTTGAGTGCGACAGTTGCCTTCAATTCCGTCGGTGAAACCTGTTCCAGCGATTGGCACCCGGGAATACAGCGTCTGAGGACTTCGACGTCGTTCAGCTTTTCCCAAACGTGTTCTCGGCTGGCAGCGATCTGGCGCTCGCCTGTTAGCTTCATTCTGCGTGTCCTCGATCGTGAGAGCGTTTCAGCCACGTTACAGTGTGGGAGACGCGGATGCACGGCATCGTTTGGTTGGTGCGTGGTTCGCTTTCCATCAATGGCAGCCTAAAGTCGGTCAGTGCCATTCATCCAGTGCGGAGCAAGCGCATGTCAGAGCAGAGCCCGGAGCAGGGCAACGGACGTCGCGTGGGTTTTATCGGGCTCGGTGTGATGGGCGCGCCGATGTGCCGCCACATCGCACAGAAGGCGGTTTCCGCTGAAATCACCAGCGTCACAGCCCTTGATGTCAACGGCGATGCAGCCCGCGCGCTGGGCGTGTTGGGAGTTGTGGCGGTCGACTCCGTGCCCGCACTCGTTGCGCAAAGCGACATGATCCACCTGTGTCTGCCCGGAGGCGCGCAGCTGGAAGACGTTTGTCGTGGGCCAGGACATCTGATGGCGTGCGTTCGTCCCGGACAGGCCGTTGTCGATCACGGGACGTCGCCGGCACCGCTGACACGGGCGCTGGCAGCTGAGTTTGCGGAATTGGGCGTTGCCTTTGCCGATGCGCCGGTGACTCGGACCCGGGACGCGGCCGAGGCCGGCACGTTGGTGACATTGTTCGGTGGCGATGAACCACTTCTCGAGCGGGTGACGCCAACGCTTTCAGCGTTTTCTGCGGAGATCGTGCATTGCGGCGACGTCGGTGCGGGCCAAGTCTTCAAGCAACTCAACAATATGGTGTTGTTCCAAAACGTTGTTGCATTGTCGGAAGCACTTGCAACTGCACGGCGGGCCGGTGTCGATGACGCCAAGCTCTTTCACGCCCTTTCGCAGGGCTCAGCCGACAGTTTCGCGCTTCGCAACCATGGGATGAAGTCGCTCTTGCCAGGCGTGTTTCCGGAGCGCGCGTTTTCCGCTGCGTATGCGCTGAAGGACCTGACCTATGCGATAGAGCTTGCCGAGGCCCATGGGTTGGAACTCGTACAGGCTGACGCAACCCGTCGTCGGCTTGAGGCGGCAATCTCGGCTGGTTATGCGGACGACTATTTTCCAACCGTGCTCAAAGCGGTTGACGATACCACCTCGTCAGCGCCGCGATCCACCGGCGGAAACCGGGCGTGACGGTAGCTCGTCGGGCTTAAGCTTAGGACTTTTTGTGGTGCCTTTGGGCTTTGATTCGCGATTCTCGGCTCGGTCGCGCCATCGTGACGTGATGACTTTCCGGCGGCTGGCCGCAACGATGTTATCGCCCTTCTCGACGTCGCGAACGTCGCGGATCAGGTACATTTTGACGGAGCCCTGACGGCGGACGCCAGGGATATTGTAGCCGATGGCGGTCGGCGTTTCGCCAAGGAAATCCTCAATCTCGAACATTAACCAGCCGGGCCGGGACTTGATCGTGTCGACGGCCCAATGGTCTGGGAGCGCTGATTCAGCGGTTTGCACACCGGCCTTCCGCGCAGCGGCTGCAACCGCAGGGTGTATCGGTAGGTCGTCATCCATGTCGGGATCTGATGGGTGGCCGACACGCGCCAGCCTCGGGCGGCGCGGCTCCTCCGGCATGTCATCGACGTGCGGGCGGGCGCGCTCACGGACGGGCGCTGAGCGACCGCCGCGGCGGCGCTGAGCTGCTTTGATTTGAGCCGGTGCGCGCTGGGATTTCGTCCGGGTGGTCTTCTCGCGCACGGCAGATTCGAGAAACCAGCCCTGCCGCCAGCCAACAATAAGCAGTAT
>JBCDAH010000224.1:0-4266 GCA_039186015.1 Pseudomonadota bacterium | reverse complement strand
TTTTTGGTGTCGAGCGCACGTTTGAAACTTTATACATGTCGAAGAAGATTGCCTCCGCTTAAAGTCTTTCGACATCGGCGGAGTGATTACGCCTATGGTGGAAGTGATCGAGCAGGCTTTGCCGCAGGCCGCTCTTCCCGAAACGCACGGGCAAACTGGTCGGTCAGCGGTTTCACGACGTAGCTTAACGCCGAGCGCTCACCGGTTTGGATGAAGACTTCCACCGGCATGCCAGGCACAAGTTTCAATTCACCCAGTTTTGTCATGGCCTGCGCGTCGACACGAACCCGAACGAGATAAAAGTTCTCGCCGCTTGTTGAATCCTGCGAGAGATCGGCGCCGACGCGGATGACATGGCTCGGAACTTCAGGTGTCGCGCGTTGATTGAAAGCTGAACCGATGTGCGCAGGAGCCGGAGACTCAATCGCCGGTTGCTCTCGCCGCCTCACGGCGGGCTGACTGTGGAGGCACGTTTGTTGCTCATCTCCGCTGGGCCAGTCTGTCTTGCGCACGTCTTTCTTAAGCGCCTGACAGAGCGCTCGCGTCGTCGGCGATAAGGCGAGCGCGAGCCAAAAAACCAATAAAATCAGACATAGAATCTGTCATTCCCCTGTAACACCGCTTGGCTAAACCGAGGCGCTCGCGTTCTGCGGGGGCTGTCGAAATCACTGGATTCGACAAGCACGTTCAATTGAACAGGAGAGATAGAGTGAGCACTCGTCTCATCATCGCGACCGTTTCGGCGGCAGTCGCAGCTTCGGCGTTTGTCAGCGCCGCCGTTGCGCGAGAGATCAAGATTGTCGGCTCGTCCACCGTGTTCCCATACACGCAGGCGGTCGCTGAAGAGTTCGCCAGAAAAGGCGGCAAGGCTCCGACCGTCGAGTCGACGGGGACGGGCGGCGGCATGAAAATTTTTTGTGCCGGCGTCGGTGAGGCGCACCCCGACATTACTGGTGCATCGCGCGCCATGAAGCCTTCGGAAGCCGAGCTTTGCAAGAAGAACGGCGTGACCAACGTCACCGAAGTGCTGCTGGGTTATGATGGCCTCTCGGTTGCGAATTCGCGCGAGGGTCAGAAGGTCAACTTCACAAAAGAGCACTTGCTGAAAGCACTTGCTGCCAAAGTGATGGTCGACGGCAAGTTTGTTGATAACCCGTACAAAAAGTGGTCGGATATTGACAAGTCACTTCCAGATATCGCGATTATCGTATACGGTCCGCCTCCAACGTCGGGGACACGCGACGCGTTCGTGGAGCTCGTCTTGCACGAAGCTTGCAAAAAGATGGGTGTTGCCAAGGGCGACATCAAAAAGAACTGCACCGCCATGCGCACCGACGGCCCATTCATTGAAGCCGGCGAGAACGACAACCTCATCGTTCAACGTTTGACGTCCGACAAGAACGCATTCGGCATCTTCGGCTACTCCTTCCTGTTCGAGAACCAGGACAAGCTGCAGCCGGTACAGATCGCTGGTGTTGAACCTTCGATGGACACAATCGGCGACGGTACTTACGGCATCTCTCGCCCGTTGTTTATCTACATCAAAAACGCACACCGCAAAGTCATCAACGGGATGCAAGACTTCATTGCTGAGTACGCTTCCGACACTGCAATGGGTCCTGGTGGTTACCTCTCCGAGCGCGGCCTCGTCGTCCTGCCAGACGATAAGATCAAAGGCGTTCAGGAGGCTGCTGTGGAAGGCACGGACAACGCGGTAGAATAGTAACGTGGTCAGTTGCGTTTTGCGTGAATTGGGCCCTTGCAGTCTATGCGAGGGCCCGATCTCGGCTTGAACGGCGCCCACCCAGGATCGTTTTCTGATGCTCTCTTATCTCGCCCTTGCCCTGCTGCTCTTAGCAATATTCGGGTACTACGTCGGCTATGCAAAGGCTCGAGAGTTTCTTCAGACTGAAAGCGGCGTACAGGTTCACTCGTTATCCGCATATCATGGCGCATTTATTGCTCTTTGGGTCGCTCTCCCGTCATTCCTTTTGGTGCTATTGTGGCTCGTGTTTCAGGGCCCGGTCGTCAACAACCTGATCATGTCGACGCTTCCAACAGCGATGACGGAGGGTCTGGATAAGGGACAGTACGACTTACTTTTGAGCGAGATTATTTCAGTTTCAAAAGGTAACCTGTTTGGCACGCCAAAGCCGGAAGTGGTGGCTGCTGCCGAGCGTTACAACTCTTGGAATATGCTCGCTGGCTGGGCGATGGTCGCATCCGCGCTCAGTTTGGCGGTGATCGGAATGATTGCTGCGCGAGCCAAGTTGGCACCCCGTTTTCGTGCACGTAACAGCGTTGAGCGTATTCTGACGACGCTGATGATCATATGCTCGCTAATCGCAATCCTCACGACCGTCGGCATCGTCGTGTCTCTGGCTTACGAGACGATCCGATTTTTCGCACGTGTGCCGGTCTGGGACTTCTTCACAGGCCTGAACTGGGAGCCGCAGATCGCGATCAGGCCCGATCAGGTCACAGCTGGCGGTGCGTTTGGTGCTATACCCGTTTTTACCGGCACGCTGCTTATTGCGCTGATCGCGATGTTGGTTGCAACGCCGATCGGGCTGTATGCCGCCATTTATCTCAGCGAGTATGCGAGCTCCAGATTGCGTGCCGTAATCAAGCCGCTGCTTGAGATTCTTGCCGGCATACCGACGGTCGTCTACGGCTTCTTTGCGGTGCTCACCGTTGCGCCGGCGATGCGAGAGTTTGGCGCCTTGTTCGGCTTCGAAATTGCACCCAACAGCGCGCTGGCGGCAGGTGCCGTTATGGGCATCATGCTCATTCCCTTCATCTCCTCGTTGTCGGACGACGCGATTTCGGCGGTCCCCCAGTCGCTGCGAGATGGGTCTTACGGCCTTGGCGCGACAAAAGGCGAGACGATTACAAAGGTGCTGCTGCCGGCCGCGTTGCCAGGCATCATGGGCGGCGTGCTTCTCGCGGTCAGTCGCGCAATTGGCGAGACCATGATCGTGGTGATGGCAGCCGGCATTATCGCATCACTCACAATGAACCCGTTTGATCCGGTGACGACCGTAACGGTTCAGATTGTGACGCTCCTGATTGGCGACACTGAGTTTGATAACCCGAAGACGCTGGCTGCGTTCGCTTTGGGGCTGGTGCTGTTCCTATCGACGCTCATTCTCAACATCATCGCCCTGCGCATCGTCCAGAAGTACAGAGAGCAATATGACTGACATTACCGCGAACTCAAGCGTTCGGGACCCAGCTTCTGGATGGACGAGTGCAACGGCACGGCGGCGGGTCAGACGCCGTTATGCAGCCGACCTGCGGTTGCAAGCCTGCGGGTTGGCAGCAATCACCGTCGCAATCGGTTTGCTTCTGACATTGTTTGCGTCGCTGCTGTTTGCCGGTTACGCGGCCTTCACGACAACGAAAGTCAATCTTGGTATCTTTCTGGATCCCTCGGTTATAGATCGTAATGAGCCGCAGAAGGCGAACTATCGCAAATTGGTTCGCGATTCATTTGCATCCTATTTCCCAGAGGTTACGGCGCCTCGGGAACGTCGGGAGCTCATGAAAATTCTCTCGTCTGGAGCCACGTACATTGTCCGCGATCATGTTATCAATAACCCTGGGAAGATCGGGGAGCTGGTAAAAATCAGCGTCCCTGTGTCAGACCCATACGATCAGCTTTATAAGAAGATTATTCCAAGGCAGATTAATGCGTTGAGCCCAGACCGGCACCGGCTATTCGAGAGTATAAAGCAGCGCGGTGTCATATCTGTAGAGAATGGCCAGGGCTTCATCGCAATCGATGCGTTCTTGGATCCGGCGGTGGTGTCACGCGCCGATGTTTCGGGTTCGAATTTCCAGCCGATCGTAAACAGCGGTGTTCAAGCCTACTTTGGACGGTCTCCGTCAACGTCGTACTTGGAACTGCCGTCCAAAGAAGCCGGAGAGGTCATAAAACGGCGGGTTATTAGCGATCTGAACTTAATTGGCACGACGATTAGAATTAAAGTACCCCTATCGCCTGCTTTCTCTCAGCTGGCGGTAACGGGTAAGTCGAAGATGAGAAACCCGCGGTTTGCTTCCGACAACAATTTCGTATGGTTTGATAAGCTGGTCTCGGGTGGTCTCATCAGTACGCCGTTTACATGGGAGCTTTTCACCAACTCTGATAGTCGCTTTCCGGAGTTGGCCGGTCTCGCGGGTGCACTCAGCGGGTCTGCGCTGGCCCTGTTGGTTTGCTTCCTGCTCAGCTTTCCGATCGGCATCGCGACAGCGGTTTACTTG
>JBCDAH010000223.1:0-4320 GCA_039186015.1 Pseudomonadota bacterium | reverse complement strand
CGTCGATGCCAAACTATCTAAAACGAGGCCGGGATGTGGCCGCTCGCGCCGAGGACGACGCAAAAGTCCGCGCAATTGTCGAGAGCACGCTCGCCGACATCGAAAAGCGCGGCGACGCTGCTGTGCGGGAGTTGTCGAACAAGTTCGACAACTTCGATCGTGACGATTATCGCCTCACCGAGGACGAGATCCAAGCCTGTGTCGATAGTTTGCCGGAGCGCGATGTCACAGACATCAAATTTGCTCAAACGCAGATCCGTAACTTTGCGGAACAGCAAAAGGCTTGCCTGACAGACCTCGAAGTCGAGACCATGCCGGGTGTCATTCTCGGCCATAAGAACATTCCGGTAAACTCGGTCGGCTGCTACGTACCCGGTGGCAAGTACCCGATGGTGGCGTCTGCGCACATGTCGGTGCTGACAGCTAAGGTTGCGGGCGTGCCTCGGGTGATAACGTGCGCCCCGCCCTATCAGGGCAAACCGGCAGCTGCGATCGTCGCAGCCCAGCACTTCGCCGGAGCCGACGCGATCTACTGCCTCGGCGGCATTCAGGCGGTGGGCGCGATGGCGCTTGGCACGGAAACGATCCAAGGCAGCGACATGCTCGTCGGTCCGGGCAACGCATTCGTGGCAGAAGCGAAGCGCCAGCTTTATGGCCGGGTCGGCATCGACCTGTTCGCCGGCCCAACCGAAACAATGGTGATCGCGGACGAGACCGTCGACGCCGAGATTTGTGCCACCGACTTGCTCGGCCAGGCCGAGCATGGGCCGACGTCGCCGGCTGTTCTGGTCACCAACTCTGAGAAGCTCGCGCGCGAGACGATGGCCGAGATCGAACGCATTCTCGGTATTCTGCCAACCGCGGACATCGCGCGGCAGGCCTGGGCGGATTACGGTGAAGTGATCGTGTGCGACAGCTACGATGAAATGCTGGCCGTTGCGGACGACATCGCCTCCGAGCATGTGCAGGTCATGACCGATCGCGACGACTGGTTCCTGGCCAACATGACCAACTACGGCGCGCTATTCCTCGGCCCGCGCACTAACGTGTCCTATGGCGATAAGGTCATCGGCACCAACCATACGCTGCCGACCAAAAAGGCGGGGCGTTACACTGGCGGCCTCTGGGTGGGCAAGTTCATCAAGACGCACACCTATCAGAAGGTCCTCACCGACGAGGCGTCGGCCTTGGTCGGCGAGTACTGCTCGCGCCTTTGTATGCTGGAAGGATTTGTCGGCCACGCCGAACAAGCGAATGTTCGCGTCCGTCGCTATGGTGGCCGCAATGTCCCGTACGGCGCTGCTGCGGATCCAAAGGAGACAGCTGAGTGACAACCTACCCAACAACCCCATCCTTCCGGCTCGATGGCCGCAAGGCGCTTGTGACTGGCGCGTCGCGCGGCATTGGCCTTGCGGGCGCGATCGCGCTGGCTGAAGCCGGTGCGCATGTCACGCTTGCGGCGCGATCGCTCGAGGATACGGAGGCGGCGGCAGTCTATCTGTCGGACAAGGGCCTACGCGCCGAGGCCTCTGAAATGGACGTCACCGACTTCAATGCGGCACGTCAGTTGATCGAGCAGCTCGGCCCGTTTGACATCCTGTTCAACAACGCCGGCATTGCGCGCCACACACCGATGATCGAGACCACGGTCGAAGATTTCGACGCCGTCGTAGATGTTAACGTGAAGGCGGCCTACTTCGTCTCGCAGACGGTGTTTCGCGGCATGATCGAGTCCGGCGTTAAGGGGTCGATCATCCATACCTCATCGCAAATGGGGCATGTCGGTGGGCCCGATCGTGCCGTTTATTGCGCAACCAAGTTTGCCATCGAGGGGCTGACGAAAGCCATGGCGCTCGAAGGGGGGCCGCACGGGATCCGCGTCAATACGCTTGCGCCGACGTTTATCCGCACGCCGTTGACGCAGGCCACGTTCGATAACCCCGAGCGACGCGCCTGGGTCGAAAGCAAGATCAAGCTCGGTCGCGTCGGAGAGGTCGAAGACCTGATGGGGCCGGTTGTCTTTCTTGCATCGGATGCCGGCGCCATGATCACAGGAACAAGCCTCCTCGTCGACGGCGGTTGGACGGCAGAGTGAGTGTGGTGGTGACGGCAATGGACATTCGGGAATGTCGCGATAGCGATCGCGACAACATCATCGCGTTGTGGGATGCATGTGGCCTCCTACGTCCCTGGAATGACCCGAACACCGACATCGATCTCGCGCTTGGCGCGGAAACGGCGACCATCCTCGTCGGGACCCGTGACGGTGCGGTGATTGCCTCAGTGATGGCGGGTTTCGACGGTCACCGTGGCTGGGTGTACTATGTCTCCGTGCATCCCGACGCGCGCGGTCATGGGTTGGGGCGCGACATCATGGCGGCAGCCGAGCATTGGCTGGCGGCGCGCGGCGCGGTGAAGATGCAGTTGTTGGTTCGTGACGGAAACGTACCTGCCGAACGGTTTTACGAAGCGCTCGGCTACGACGTGCAACCTGTGAAAGCCTACGGCAAATGGCTCGACGGCCGAGAGGCTCCGGTGCGCGGAAAGGAGACGCCATGACGTCGCGCTTGATCCCAACCTTGCGGTACCGCGAAGCGCCGAAAATGATCGACTGGCTTTGCGATGTCGTCGGGTTCGAAAAGCACCTCATCGTCGATGACGGCGCGGGCGGAGTCGTACATGCACAGCTCACGCTTGGGTCCGGCATGATCATGTTGGGCACCGAGGCGGACGACGCGTTTGGAAAGCTGCAGGCAACGCCGACCAAGCTCGGTGGTACGACGCAAAGCGCCTATGTCGTCGTTCCTGACGCCGACATTGTTTACGCGAAGGCCAAGGCAGCCGGCGCTGAAATCGTGATGGAGATTAGGGACGAGGATTACGGTGGGCGCGGGTTCTGCTTCCGCGATCCGGAAGGCCATCTTTGGAATATCGGTACATATGATCCCTGGGTCACGCCAGGCGCATAGCCGAATGACTAGCAACGCGATGTCTGCGCGCTAAAGTGTCTCCGAAAACGACAATCACTTTGAGGAAACACTGATGCCCAAGATCGTGCTGGTCGAGCCGATGCACGAGTCCGCGCGTCGCGTCCTTGAGGCGCGCGGCGACTACGACGTCACAATGCTACCGCCCAAAACACCACCGTCGGAGATGCTTGAGGCGTGCCGCGGTGCACATGGCATAGGCGTGCGGATTGCAAGCCTTCCGGCCAACATGCTGGCCGAGATGCCCAACCTCAAGGTGATTGCCAAGCACGGTGTCGGCACCGACAACATCGACATTTCCTACTGTACGGACCACGGCATTCGCGTCGCGATAACCGCCAATGCCAACAAGGACTCGGTCGTTGAGCAGACACTCATGCTGATGTTGGCATTGGCGAAACGGCTGGTGCATTTGGACCGCGAAGTGCGCGCCGGCAATTTCCATGTGCGCTCGCGCCCCGAGTTTTTCGGTGTCGATTTGCGCGGTCGCACGGTTATGGTGATCGGTGTCGGGCGCATCGGCACAGCACTGATACCGATGCTTCACGCACTTGGCATGAAAACGGTTGCGTGCGACCCGCTGATGGATCAGGCCAAGGCGGATCGATTGGGCACAGAGAAGATTGAGGACTTCCGGGCGCATCTCCATCGCGCCGACCTTCTCACGGTCCACATCCCGCTTACGCCAGAGAACCGGAACTTGATTGGCGCGGCCGAACTCTCAGCGCTGCCCGGTCATGCTTTCGTCATCAACTGTGCCCGTGGCGGCATTGTCGACGAAGCGGCGTTGATTGCGGCACTGAACGCGGACCAGATCGCCGGGGCAGCCTCAGATGTTTTTGATGGTGAGCCGCCGCCGCCTGATCATCCGTTCTTCGATGTCGACGCAAGTCGCCTGCTGCTCGCACCCCACGCAGCCGGCAACACGATTGAATGTCTCGAACGTATGGCGATTGATACGGCCGAGAACATCATTGCAGCACTTGAGGATCGGATCTCGGCCGACATGCTCTTCAATCCCGAAGTTCTGGCGCGCTAAAGCGTGTCGCATTATATGCGCCTCGCTTTCGCTTGCTTTCGCTCACGGGCTGTTCCGGCCTCGCGGCCGGGCCCTCCGCGTTGGCGGCGCAACGCGCCGGGCCGCGTTCGCGGCCTGGGATCGTCCTAACAGGATAGCCCGCGCTCAAGTAGCGAGCGCTTGTCGCGAGCGGTAGCGCACGTAAAGACTCGCTCAAGCCGCGAGCCTGCGAACAGCGCAATCAAAGATTCTTCGCTCACGGCTATTCCTCGCTTCGCTCGGGCCTCCGCGTGGGCGGCGCAACGCGCCGGGCCG
>JBCDAH010000222.1:0-4376 GCA_039186015.1 Pseudomonadota bacterium | reverse complement strand
CTGCGCGGGCGCGGCGCAACGCGCCGGGCCGCGTTGGCGGCCAGAAACAGTTCCAGAAGGCAGGTCCCCGTTCGGTTGTTGATTTCTCGCAGCTGGTACAGCCAGGGGGCGTCCGCGCCGGATATCCAGCGCTCGAGCCGCGAGCTTGCGAGCGTGCGAACAGCGCAACACAAGACCCTTCTCGCTCACGGGCTATTCCGGCCTTCGGCCGGGCCCTCCATCGAGATGGCGTGTCCGCCATCTCGACATTTGAAATGCCCAACGCGGGAACACCCGCGTTGGGGTGGGCGGCGCAACGCGCCGGGCCGCATTCGCGGCCTGGGGCGCCTGACGGCTGGCCCGCGCTTATTGTTTATCGCTCACGGGCGGTTTCAGCCTGGGTACCGTCCTACCAGGATAGCCCGCGCTCAAGTAGCGAGCGCTTGTCGCGAGCGGTAGCGCAACGCAAAGACTCGCGTGCGAACAGCGCAATTAAAGACTCGCCTGCGGGCGGCGCCTTTGCCCACAAGGGCGACTTCGACGGATCTCCGACTCGCCTATTGCGTCTGCTCACGGCATCGTGCGCGTCAACGTTGCGCGATCAAGTTGTCCAGGAGCAGGGACGCGAATGCAGGATAAACCCGGAACGTTCGATCTCTACGATAAACTGCCGCCGCTACCCGTGCCCACATTGTCGGAAACGTGCGAGCGCTATCTGGCCACCGTTGCGCCGCTGGTCGACGACGAGACTTACCGGGATGTCGCGGCCGCGGTTGGCGAACTTCAAACTGCTGGTGGGGTCGGGCAGCAGTTGCAGGCCGCACTTGAAGCGCGCGCCGATGCGCGGGACAACTGGCTTGCCGGGTGGTGGGAAGATGCCGCCTATCTCAAGTGGGCGACACCGTTACCGATCAACTCGTCAATCGGGATTTCCGGCGACGCCCGGATTGCAACGGGAGACCAGGCAGCGCGCGCCGCCGCGGTGACGCGCGGCGCCATCGATTTCTATCTGGCAATCCTCAATGAGACATTTCCGCCAGAGGTTCAGCGCAACGGTGCGCCGTTCGATATGTCTCTACTGAAGCGGTTCTTTGCGACCAATCGAATGGCCGGAACGGAAACCGACAGGATCGCGACCTTTTCCCCGCAGGAAAGCCGCCACATCGTCGTGAACCGGGACGGGCATTTGTTCCGGTTCGATGTTCTGGATGCCGAACTGCAACCGCTGTCTCAGACCGACTTGATCGCGCAATTTCGTCGGATTATCGAAGCCGCCGACTCTTATGCGAGCACTGCGTTGCCGATGGGCGCGCTAACTGCGCTTGACCGTCGGCAATGGTCGCGTGCGCGCGACCTGCTGACACATGAGGTCAACAACCGACTGGTTCTTGACGCCCTGGAACGCGCGCTCTTTCATGTCGCGTTAGATCGGGAGTCGTACCCGGATTTCACAAGTCTTGGGCATGCCGGCCTACATGGCGCACCGGGACATCGGTGGTTCGATAAGGCGTTGACGCTTGTAGTCGATACCCAAGGTCGCTTCACGCTTCACGGCGAGCACTCTCCGGTTGACGCCGGCGCCTGGTGCCCGTTGCTGGATCGGATCGCCGCACCGACCGGTGAGGTCGTCGACGCCGCAACTACCAGCCAACCGGAGCCGAGAGCGCTCCAATTCACGATGCCGGCGCTTCTGCCTGATGACGCGGTCGACCAAGCCGTTGCAACGTTCCAAAGCGCGATTGATGATCTGGACTTCAAGGTGATCGCGTTCGCGGACTTCGGCAAGGAGCTGATCAAGACCTTCAAGATGGGGCCGGATCCCTTCCTCCAAATGGCGTTTCAGTTGGCCTACTGGCGCCTTCATCAGCGAACGCCGAAGACCTACGAATCTGCATCCACGCGATCCTGCCGGCTCGGGCGAACGGAAACGATCCGGGTCGCCTCGCCGCAGTCGAAGGCGCTTGTCGCAGCCTTTGATGACCCGGCGCGGACGGTCGGTGAAAAGCAGGAACTGGCGCAAGCCGCCTTCGCTGAGCACTCGGTCCGCGGGCGTGACGCGTCAGCAGGGTACGGCGTTGACCGGCATTTGCTGGGACTGGCTCTGATCGCGAAGGAGACAGGTATTGCGGACGCCGATTTGCCGCATCTGTTTTCGCTCCCCATTCACACCCTCGGCTGGGAGTTGACGACGGCGCAAGTGCCGCTTGCAACCGCCTTCGTCAATCATTTTGGGCCTGTCATGCCGGACGGCTACGGCGTTGCTTATGTCATCAAGCCTGAGAGTTTCGCGCTGTCCGTCTCAAGCTTCAAGTCATCGGACGTGACGGACAACGCGGCTTTCGTTGCGCACATTGAGCAGGCGCTGCGCGACATGCGGGCGCTTCTATCCGCCGAGACTTGATGGCATGCGGGTTGGCCAACACAGTCCTGTTATGCCCCGTCGCCACCGTCTTTGGCCGGCGTTGTGTGCCCGTCCGGCCAGCCTTCGGTTTGTCTGAGGGCCTCCGCGACGACGATGCCGGCGGCAACCGCGACATTCAGAGAGCGCGCGTTCGGCGCCATCGGGATTCGGACGCGTGCGTCCGCAGCGGCATGGACGTCGTCCGGGACGCCGCTGCTCTCTCGTCCAAGCAACAGTAGGTCGGACGGCGCAAAGGCGAAGTCCGTGTGCCGCATCTCGGCTTGGGTGGTAACAAGCACGAGGCGCGTATCGGCTCGCGTTGCCAAGCCCCGGTGGAATGCCGTCCAGCTGATGTGGCGCTGCAACTGAACGGAAGCGAGATAGTCCATGCCGGCGCGCCGAAATGCCCGATCCGAAACATCAAATCCCGCGGGCCCGATCAGGTCGACTGAAACATTAAAACAGGCGGCGAGGCGCAGAATCGTGCCCGTATTCTGGGGAATATCCGGCTGATAGAGGACCAGACGCATCAGAGCCTCTTTCGGTATCATCTGCACGCGGGCCGGTGCTCGCTTCGAAAAGCGCACGGTGCTTGACCAAACGTCGCGTTGAACCGCCGCAGGGTCAGTGCGAAAAGACGCGGGGCAATCAGCGTCATCGCTATACATCGCGATTGACTATAATAACTTGGTATCGCACGTCACCCAGGCGTAGACCATGCTGGGCTGATTCGGATTTGCAGGAGGAGACTTTGGCCACTGAAACCCATGAGGGCGTCACGCGCCGTGATATGCTCGTTCTGGCGGGACCAGCATTTTTTGCCGTTGGCGGTGCCGTCAGCTTATGGCCGTTCATTGATCAGATGAACCCTGATGCGAATGCCGTCGCACTTTCCACGATCGAAATTGACGTGTCGCCGATTGAATCCGGGCAGGCGATTACGGTGATGTGGCAGGGT
This sequence comes from Pseudomonadota bacterium, assembly GCA_039186015.1. Taxonomy (GTDB): domain Bacteria; phylum Pseudomonadota; class Alphaproteobacteria; order Rhizobiales; family Hyphomicrobiaceae; genus JBCBWG01. Next base: position 1,038 of record JBCDAH010000222.1, on the reverse strand, counting down.
AAGCCGGTTTTCATCCGAAATCGTACCGAGGAAGAAGTCAGTCAATCCAAGGCCGTCCCGTTAGCTGACCTTCCAGATCCACAGTCGGACGCCCAGCGTACGAAAAGTGGTAAGGAAAACTGGCTGGTCATGATCGGGATCTGCACGCACCTCGGGTGTATCCCAAAGGGGCAAGCAGTGGGCGATGTGAAGGGAGAGTACGGCGGTTGGTTCTGCCCCTGTCATGGTTCGCACTATGATACGGCTGGTCGGATCCGAAAGGGCCCGGCACCTCGCAATTTGGACGTGCCGCCCTACGCCTTCCTGACCGATACCAGCATTAGAATTGGCTAAGCGCGCCTTTGGAGCATTCTCACCGATGAGTGGACACGCCGATACCTACCGTCCGTCCGGGCCGTTCTCAAAATGGATGGACGAGCGTCTTCCGATCATGCGGATGATGCACAACCAATTCGTCGATTTCCCGACGCCACGCAATCTCAACTACATGTGGACGTTCGGCGGCATCCTGACGTTCTTCCTGGTCTCCCAAATCGTGACAGGCATCGTTTTGGCGATGCACTACGTGCCGTCTGAGGCTGGCGCGTTCGACTCGGTGCAGAACATTCGCCGCAACGTGAATTATGGCTGGCTCATCCAGCCGCTGCATGCGGTCGGCGCTTCGATGTTCTTCGTTGCCGTTTACCTCCATATCTTTCGCGGGATTTACTACGGCTCATACAAAGCGCCGCGCGAAGTCTTGTGGATCCTTGGCGTGTTCATCTTTCTGGCGATGATGGCAACCGCGTTCCTTGGCTACACGCTGCCATGGGGGCAGATGAGCTTCTGGGCCGTGACCGTGATCACCAACCTGTTCTCGGCGATTCCGCTCATTGGCGACACGATTGTGACGTGGCTCTGGGGCGGGTTTTCGGTGACGGCAGTCACGCTGAACCGATTCTACTCGCTGCACTATCTGCTGCCATTCGTGATCTTCGGTCTTGTGTTGCTGCACATCTGGGCGCTGCACGTTGCCGGTCAGAACAACCCGACTGGTCT
>JBCDAH010000221.1:0-4471 GCA_039186015.1 Pseudomonadota bacterium | reverse complement strand
CTCGTCGGTACGCGGGAGAACAGGAACAAAATCGGGTTGGAATTGGGCGCGGATGTCGCCCTTGATGCGCGCTCCGAAGACGTTGTCGCGCGCGTCAAAGAACTGACCGGTGGCAAGGGCGCAGACTACGTTGTCGATTGCGCCGGGAATGAAGCGACTGTCAATCAGGCGGTTCACATGACGAACCGCGGTGGCAAGGTCTGTCTTGCAGCCTTTCCAAAGAAGCCGGTCGCGTTCGATTTGGGATATCTCGCCGTCAACAACATCTATCTCTTTGGCATTCGCGGCGAGGGCAAGTCGGCGACGCATCGGGCCATGGCGTTCATGGCCGAAAAGCGCTTCGACGCAACCAAGATCCACACGCACACATTCCCGATGGAAGACTTGCCGACGGCTCTGCGTTACGCGCGCGAGCGGATTGACGATGCAATCAAAGTGGTCGTCTCGATGCGCGAGGTTCATGCGGCGGCTGTTGCCGCAGAGTAGGGCAGTCATAACGCTGGAGAACAGGTGCGGCCGTCACGGTGCGATCGGTGTCCGCGAACAATGGGAGGAGTTGATGTCTGCGGTTGAATCGACGAACCCTGGCCGAGACCACGTTGCCACTGCGACCGATCCCGCAGCCTTTGCAGATTGGCCCGAAGGCTGTCATGCAGACATGCTCGCAAATGAGTTCAGCGGCGTTGTCGGATCGACGTTGGTATCCGAAACCGATCGCTTGCGGGTTTGGCACTTGCGTCTGCCGCCTGGCTACCGCTGCGCATTTCACCGCCATGTGAACCCGTACTTTTGGACGGCGCACAATGCCGGCAAAGCCCGCGGATACTTTTCCAGCGGAGAGATCAAAGACGTTGAACACTATGCAGGGGAGACAAAGCACTTTTACTACAGCAAGGGCGAATACATGCTGCACTCGGTCGAGAACATTGGTGATACCGAGCTGTTGTTCACGACGGTCGAGTTTCTTGACGGACCGAACGATGCTTTGCCTGTGCCGGATGGCGTCAGACTGAAAGTACCGGACGTGTCTGCAGCATAACGCATGAGAAGATCGGCCCCGCGCAAATGAGGGCACGGCTTCCAATCGCCTCGGTTGTCTGAGGCGAAGACAACGACAATGTGGTGGAGGAAACCATGAAGAGATTACTGGCAGGCGGTGCGCTTGCGCTTTGTCTCGCGGCCGCTACGGTTTCGGCACGTGCAGATACGATTACGTTGCGCATTGGCTCCGGCCATCCGCCGGGTGTTGTCTATGCCGGCCTCATGATTAACTACTTCCAAAAAGAATTTAAGAACCGGGTCGAAGCGCGGACGCAGCATAAGATCAACTTTGTCGAGGGCTATTCCGGTTCGATCGTCAAGGTGACCGAGGTTTTGGAGGGCGTACAGGACGGGATCATCGATATCGGTGGTTTCTGCTTTTGTTTTGAGCCGTCGAACCTCCCGCTTCATGCGTTCCAGGTTATGATGCCGTTCGGGACCATGGACCCGGTGCAATCCCTCAAGATCGCTCAGGACGTTTACAAAGAAGTTCCGTATCTGACGAACGTCTTCACGGAGAAGTTCAATCAGATCCTGCTCTCGCGTATTGCAGACGGCGGCTACAATCTCGGCACGTCGTTCCCGTGGAAAAAGCTTTCGGACCTCAAAGATCAAAAGATTGCCGGCGCCGGTCTTAATCTCAACTGGCTGAAGTATGCTGGCGTTTCACCGGTGCAGTCGTCGCTTGCAACCGCCTATACCGAAATGAATACCAACGTCTATGAAGGGTGGATTATGTTCCCTTCGGCGTGGGTGAACCTCAAACTCTATGAGCCGGGCCCATATTATACGCTTGTCGGCTTTGGTTCGATGACCTGGCACGGTCTCACCATCAATAAAGACACCTACGCCAAGCTGCCCGATGACGTGAAGAAAATCCTTCACGAAGTCGCCGCGGACTATGAAGAGCAAACGGGCATCGTCAATAAGAACGAGTATGATCGCCTGGTCAAAGAACTGCGGAAACTGATTACGGTCACCGAGATCGATCCGGCGGTTCGCAGAGCATGGGCGGAAAGCCTCGCGGGCTGGCCACAAGAAGTCGCATCCAAATTGGAAGCTGACGGGCTGCCGGCCAAGAAGGTTCTCAACCTCGTGCTCGATAAGGCGGAAAGGCGCGGCTACACATGGCCGGTTCGCTACGCGATCAAGTAGCGTGCAAGTCGTGTGATCAAGTAGCGCGCAACGCAACGTGAGACGCAGCGGTCCGATTGTGATCCGGGCCGCTGCGCCAACTCCCTACCGCATACGGCCGGCGCTCTGCTCGGCTGACGTCGTCTCAATGATGGGTTGACCATGTTGCTGATCCGGGCGAGCGACCAACTCACCAAACTCCTGATGATTTTGGCGGCAGCCTGGTCCTTTATCCTGTGCTTCTTCATCCTCGCCGACATCATTTGTCGGGCGCTGAACATGCCGCTTCAGGGCACGAAGGAAGTCGTGGCGAACTCGGTGGTGATGATCGTTTTCCTGCAGTTGGGCTTTGCCGTGCGCTCGGGCTCGATGCTGCAGGCCGACTTCTTGTTGGCGGCGTTCGGGCCAAGGGCGCGCCGAGTGGCTGTTGTTCTGGGGCTGCTGCTGGGCGCGGCGTTCTTCCTCTTCCTGATGAAGGCCGGCATCAACCCGGCGCTGCGCTCGTTCGCAAACGACGAGTTTGATGGCGAGGGCGCATTGCGTGTTCCGGTCTGGCCGGCGCGTTTCATGATTATCTTCGGCAGCGGATTGGCAGCGATCAACTATCTGCTTCTTGCGCTGATCGAGGCCTTCGATCTGTCCGATCGCTGGCGGTTCCGGTGAGGGTGAAATCTGGTGTTTGATGTCGGAACCGCATCACTGGTGATCGGTAGTCTCCTCGTCCTCGTGTTGCTAGGCGTGCACGTGGCCGTGGCGCTTGGCGTCGCGAGCGCACTCGGGATCTACCTCGTCACCGGAAGCCAGAGAATCACCGAAGCGATGATCGCTTCGACGGCGGCCGAGGCGCTGCGGGATTTTACGTTCGCGGTCATTCCCCTGTTTATGCTGATGGGCGAATTCATCGGCCGGTCGGGCGCGATTACGGACATTTACAACGGCATCAATCGCGGGATTCGCCGCTTGCCCGGTCGCCTGGCTGTGGCGACCGTTCTCGGCAACACCGTGTTCTCGTTTGTGACCGGCGTGTCCATTGCCTCGGCCGCTGCGTTCTCGCGCATCGCGTACCCGGAAATGAAGACGTTCAACTATCGACGCGGTTTCGCCCTGGGTGCAATCGCGGGATCGAGTTGTCTCGGTATGCTGATCCCGCCATCCGTCCTGATGATCGTCTGGGGTATCCTCACCGAGCAATCCATCGGGCGTTTGTTTCTTGCCGGTGTGTTGCCGGGCATGCTGCTCGCAACCTTGTTTCTCGGCTACATCGTCACCGTCGCTGTCATGAGGCCGGAGGTTGTCGGTGAGAGCGACCAGGATGCAACCGTTCGCAAAACAGCGGCAGACCGGATGGAGCTTCCGGCTGGTCAAGTTGCCTCAAGCGTGGTCGGCGTCTTCGGCATCATCTTGGCCGTTCTGGGTGGCATCTGGTTTGGAATTTTTACGCCGACCGAGGGCGCCGGTGCAGGCGCGGCTCTAGCGCTCTTGTTCGCATTCGCCAAGGGCATGACCTGGACGGAATTCCGGCATGCCGTCTTTGCGGTCGGCAAGACGGCGGCGCCGATCCTGATCCTGCTGTTTGCAGCCGCGCTCTATTCGCGAACGCTTGCGATGACCGGCGTGACGACGTCCATTCGTGAGTTCTTCCTCGCCTCGGGCCTTGAGGCCTGGCAGGTCTTGGGCATCATTCTGCTGATCTGGTTCATCCTCGGCATGGTGATCGACAGCATCTCAATCATGCTGCTGACCGTACCGATCGTCGAGCCAATCGCCGTCGCGTTCGGATACGATCGCCTGAGTTTCGCGATTGTTGGCATCCTGGCGATCGAAGCCGGCCTGCTGACGCCGCCGTTCGGGCTCCTGGTCTATACGGTCAAGGCGGCGATTGAAGATCCCGATGTGGGCGTTCAAGAGATCTTTCTAAGCTCGGTGCCGTATTGGGCCATCATGCTGTTCGCGGCCGTGTTGCTCATTGCGTTTCCCGAAATCGCCAACTGGCTCCCGGAAACTCTGATGTAAAGCGTTGGGAAGGTATCATGCCGGCTTACTGGGTCGCGCGCGCCAAGATCAACGATCCGGTCGCGTACAAAAAGTACACTGATCTCGTACCCGCCATTATCGCGGATCACGGCGGGAAAGTTCTGGCACGTGGCGGGGCCTACGAGATCATGGAAGGTCCCGAGTACTTTCATCGCTTCGTGGTGATCGAGTTTCCGACCTTCGAAGCCGGCGTCGCCTGCTTCAAGTCCGAGGCGTATCAAAAGGCGGCGGCAAATCGGCGGGCGAACGGGGCCGGGGAAGT
>JBCDAH010000220.1:0-4556 GCA_039186015.1 Pseudomonadota bacterium | reverse complement strand
GGCACGGTGTACATGGTGCTCAAGATCGAACAGGACGCGGATTCGGCCAGCGGCGACACCCAGCTCAGCCTTGCGGCTCATACCGTAACCGCGGACGGCTTGTTTTACGAACGAGATGGTCTCAACTATATCGTGGTCAGTGAAGTCGTCAGCGACATGGATATTGTGAACGCCACGCATGAGGACTACGGCACAGTGCCGCCCTTTTCCTTTCCGGATCCAAACAAATGAAACGTCTTGTTCTGATACTGGCGATGGCCGCCTGCCCGCTTGCTGCTCAGGATTTCTCCGAAGGGTCCGAAGCGCGCTCATGGAACCTTTACGCCGAGGTGCCCGCACGCTTTGAAGCGAAGGTCGTTGATATTCTCTGTGAACTTTCTGGCGACTGCCCGGCCAATTGTGGTGACGGGAAACGGCAGTTGGGACTGCTGCGCGTCGCAGACGACGTGCTCGTTTTTCCGAACAAAAACAGTCAGCCGGCTTTCACCGGTGCCGCCCTTGAACTGCTGCCGTTTTGCGGCCAGACGATCGAGGTCGATGGACTGATGATCACGGATGAGGATTTGAATGTCGACAACGTCTATCTGGTCCAGCGCATCAAGGCCGGAGACGCGGGTTGGATCAAAGCAAACACATGGACGAAGAAATGGACGAAAGCCAATCCGCAATCGGCTGGCAAGGGTCCTTGGTTTCGGCGTGACCCGCGCGTAAATGCCATTACTGCAGAGGAAGGCTATCTCGGGCTTGGCGCCGATGCAGACGCGGCCTACGCCGAGGAAAACTTCTAATGCGATTTGCATTCATAGTGGCGCTGGCATGTTTATCCGCTGCCCCAGTTGCGGCACAACCCCCGCTGCCTTTCGACATCGGCGGCCCGTTTGAACTGACCGATCAGAACGGCCAGACGCGCACAGAGCAGAGCTCGAATGGCCAGGCACAAATGCTGTTTTTTGGCTATTCAAACTGTCTGAACATCTGTTCTGCCGCCTTGCCGGTTATGGGAGGTGTCGTGGATGTACTTGGCGCCGAGGGGATCAAGATCACTCCGGTCATGATTACCGTGGCGCCAGAGCAGGACCGCATCGACACCATAGGCGCGCCGCTGGAGGCAATCCACCCGGACTTTATCGGCCTGACCGGCTCGGAGACTGAATTGCAAGTGGCCTATGATGCGTTCTCTGTTGAGCGCGAACCGCTGTTTCAGGACCCGGAGTACGGCTGGATCTATGCCCATGGCAGCTTTATCCACCTTTTGGATGCAGACGGAACAGTTCTGACACTGATGCCACCGGTGATGAGCGTCGAGCAAACCGCGACTATTATCCGGGGCTACCTGAAACCATCTTGATCCGATGCGACCGGACTGTACGACAGAGCAATTTGCACGCCCAAGACATTTATTTAGACGCACCGCCCGGTTGCTTTTTGAGCAATCGCATTTTAGGACGCGCAGCCACTGACTTCCAAATGGGACTTGGAACATGCTGTATATTGCGCGCCTGGCTGCAGGAATACTGATCGGGTTTTTGTGTGTCACCACATCCTTTGCTCAGGACACGACACCCGCAACAGATGCTCAGACGCTGATCAAAATTCTCGAAAACGACGACACGCGCAACGCATTGATTGCGAGCCTAAAAAAGGTAGCAGAGCAACAAGGACAGCAAGGACAGCAAGGACAGCAAGATACCACCACGCTCGAGCAATCCTTTGGGCGGCAATTGGCTGATTTCACACAGACGTTTTTCGAAAACGCCGCTGCTGCGGTTACCGCCGCGCTCACCGGGATTTCGTCTTTGCCGGACACGATTAGGTCGCTGGATAACGATGAGCTTGCCATTCTGATCGATGCGTTGCGCGCATTAGCATTGGTGATCGTTGTGACTGTCACCGCGTACGTGGTTTTGCGCGCTGCCGCCAGGATAGTATTTCGCCGTCTGGGTGAACGTGCACATGACTGGGGATTCGCACGCACCCTCGCGGTTTTGTTCGCAACTGTGCTGATTGACGCCTTGGTCGTGTTTACAGCATGGGGTTTGGGCTACTTTGCAGCGCTCTATTTATATGGCGATGCGGGTTCGATGGCTCTCCGCCAGTCCCTTTACCTCAACGCCTTCCTTCTTGTTGGTCTCAGCAGGGTTGTGCTGCGCGCAATTTTGTCGCCTGGCGCGAAGGCCCTGAGATTTGCCGATATCTCCGATCGGGCAGCACGCCGCATGTCGGTCTGGATTGGGCTTATCATATCAATCATTGGCTATGGACAATTGCTGGTTGTACCCATCGTCAACCAGCAGGCTTCGCTCGCTGCCGGACGCGGCGCATCTACACTTCTGGCTTTCGTTGCGATCGCAATTGCCGCCATTTTGGTCATTCGGTCACGTCATGACGCCGCCGCCTGGTTTCTTGGTTACGCGCCAGAGGAACGGTCCAGTTTCATTCGCTTCCTGTCACGCAATTGGCATCTTCCGGTCCTGGCTTACCTTGCAAGTCTCGCGTTGATCGTGGCGGCGCGCCCTGATGGGCTGATCTGGCCCCTTTTGCGAAACACAGCAGAGGTCATTGCCGTTATCGTAGCAGGTTTCTTTGCGACCGGCGCGCTCTCGCGCTTTGCTAGCAGTAACATCACGCTGCCCGAGACGGTCAGCGCGCGAATGCCCACGCTGGAGATGCGAGTCAATCGTCTGATCGCGCAGGTGCTCGCCCTGCTGCGCGGTTTTATTGGCATCGCGGTCGCCGCATTCATCGTTCATGCGTTTGCCTTCATCGATATCACAGGCTTTTTGAAAAGCCCGTTCGGCAGCTGGCTCGTCGGCACCTTTGTGGCTGTCTGCCTTATCTTAATTTTTGGCGTCTCGCTTTGGTTGGTGCTGGTCTCGTGGATCGATTACCGGCTGAATTCGGAAGTCAGCGCAAGACCGTCGGCGCGGGAAACAACGCTGCTCACTCTGCTGCGCAACGCAGCCACCATCGCACTTACCGTTGTGATCGTGATGTTCGTGCTCTCAGAAATCGGAATCGACATCGCGCCGCTCATCGCCTCAGCGGGTGTCCTGGGCCTCGCGATCGGCTTCGGCGCACAAAAGCTCGTGCAGGACATTATAACGGGTATTTTCATCCAGTTAGAAGATGCTGTTGATGTAGGCGACGTGATCACAGCAAGCGGGACAACCGGTACGGTTGAAAAACTGACGATCCGTTCGGTTACATTGCGAGACGTACAAGGCGCAGTGCATATCATCCCGTTCTCATCCGTGGACATGGTATCAAACTTCGTAAAAGATTTTTCCTACTCCCCGCCGGCGCCGATGACCATTTCAGCGAGTGAAGTCAACACGCCGCCGTCCGAGACATCGTGGGCCGACCGCACCGATCCGGTACGGATCAAGCCGGCCACCGCTCGCGCAATCCGCGGGCCTTCCGGCAGTGTCGACTTAGCGCCAACCGGACCAACAAGCACGAGCTTGGAACCAACTTGTTTGAGGTCGCTTGTGATGCACGTCGTGCTATCTGGGACGATGCCGATGCCGGTGACGAGCAGCGTGGGGGGGATCTCGATGGTTGTGCCGTCGGCGGTGGTGAACTGGTTGTTGAGGCTGTCCTTGCCGCTGACGAAGGGCGTGCGATACGCCTTCGCCCCGTCGTAACACCCCTCGCATGCACGAACCAGCGAGGCAAGATTCTCTGGCTTCTTACAGCTCGGCCAGCAGAAGTTATCGAGGATCGCGATGCGCTCCGGATCAGCGCCGGTGCATACGAGGTTGCGTACGCACTCGTCGATCGCTTCGAGCGCCATCGCGTAGGGATCGCCGCCGAGCAACGGATCGCCGGTCGGTGTGGCAAGCCCGCAGCCGATCGCGAGGCCTTGGCCGCTGCCAGGGACCGGCTCAACGACCGCGGCATCCATCGGTCCCGCCTGCCCGAGCCCGCCGAAGGGCTTGACCACCGTCGCTCCCTGCACTTCGTGGTCGTATTGACGAACGATCCATCGCTTGCTCGCGACGTTCGGATCTGCAAGCACGGAGAGAAGGCGGTCTCGCACGCCGACTGTCGCCGTTCGTGCGTCCGTCGTTTTCGGAACGCTCCAGCGGGCTTCGCGCGTCGGCATCGGCAAGCCTTCATGAAGGAAGCCCATCGGCAGGCGGCCGACCTGTTTGCCGCGGTAGTTGAGGATCAGCTCCGGCCCTTGTTCGCCCTCAACGCCGAAGCGGCCGAGGTCGGCCAGTTCTACGCCCTCGGCGTCGCAGATTGCCTGCAGCGCCGGCATGTTTGCGACCGGCACACTGAGCACCATGCGCTCCTGAGCCTCGGAGATCCAGATCTCGGTGTAGGTCAAGCCGTCGTACTTGAGCGGCGCCCGTTCCAGATCGACCTCGGCGCCGACCGCTTCGCCCAGCTCACCGATCGCGCTGCTGAACCCGCCTGCTCCGCAGTCAGTAATCGCGCTGAACAGGCACGAGGCCTCGTCGTTGCCACGTGCCCGCAGGATCGCATCGAGCACGCGTTTCTCTTCGATCGGATTGCCGATCTGGACGGCATGGCTGAACTCGTCGGCGTGC
>JBCDAH010000219.1:0-4610 GCA_039186015.1 Pseudomonadota bacterium | reverse complement strand
TCACCGATCACAATGTGCGCGAAACCCTGAATCTTATTGATCGTGCATACATTGTTTATGAAGGTCGTGTACTGACTCATGGCGAACCTTCAGAAATCATAAATGATGAGGCAGCGCGTGAGTTCTACCTTGGCGACATGTTCGGTTAGACTGGCACAGGAACGCGCTCAGGCGAGCGATGTCGCGTTGGGGTAGGACGACGGAACGCTATGGGACTGTCGGCAAAACTTGAGCTGCGCCAGGGGCAGCAGCTCGTCATGACACCGCAACTGCAGCAGGCCATCCGGCTGCTGCAGCTTTCGAACATGGAGCTCACGGCCTTTGTCGAGGCGGAACTCGAGCGCAACCCGCTGCTTGAGCGTGAGGAGAACGAGGCCGCGCCGAGCGAGTCCGCGTCTGATGATGACGCGGGAACGGAAACCGACGCAGATGACGACTGGCTGGATCTACAACGCTCTAACGGTGAGGCGGAACATTCGCTCGATGCAGAACCCGACACAGTCTATCCCGACACGTCACCCAGCGACCTCATGACGGATCAGTCGTCGTGGGCTTCGGTCCGTGATGGCGCGCGGTATGGGGATGGTGAGGACAGCTACAACGTCGAGTCCTTCGTTTCAGACGAAATCACGCTGAAAGACCATCTATCCAACCAGTTGCATTTGCTTTTTGAGACCCCGTCGGAGCTCATGGTCGGGTTGCATTTGTTGGATCTCGTGGATGACGCGGGCTATCTGCAGGCTGATCTCGGCGAACTGGCTGATAAGCTCGGTGCCGCGCCGGAGTTCATTGAGAACGTTCTCGCGCAAGCCCAGACGTGTGAACCGGCGGGCGTCTTTGCGCGGAGCCTTTCCGAATGCCTAGCCTTGCAACTCAAGGAGCGGGATCGCTATGATCCTGTTATTGCGACATTTCTCGACAACCTAGATCGGTTGGCGGCGCACGATCTCGCCGGCTTGAAGCGCGCGATCGGTGCCGATGCCGAAGAAATCAGCGAGATGATCTCGGAGATCAGGGCGCTGGATCCGAAGCCAGGCCTGCGGTTTGGCCACACGCATGTCCAGCCGATGGTGCCTGACGTGATCGTACGCGCGGCGAAGGACGGAAGCTGGCTGATCGAGTTGAACAACGACACGCTTCCCAGGGTTCTGGTCAATCGCACGTACTACACGCGCGTCGCCAAGACGGCGCAAAAGCCGGATGACAAGGACTACCTCCTGGACTGCCTGCAAACCGCAAACTGGCTGGTGAAGAGCCTTGATCAGCGCGCGCGGACGATCCTGCGCGTATCCGAAGAGATTGTGAGGCAGCAAGACGGATTCTTCACGCACGGTGTACAGCATTTGCGGCCGCTAAATCTGAAAACCGTCGCTGAAGCGATCTCGATGCATGAATCGACGATCAGTCGGGTCACATCGAACAAGTACATGGCTACGCCACGTGGTGTTTTCGAGTTGAAGTACTTCTTCACCTCAGCCATCGCCTCAGCAGCCGACGGAGACTTGCACTCCTCGGAGTCCGTGCGACATCGGATCAAAGCCCTGATCGACGGAGAAACGGCTTCGGCAGTGCTATCGGATGACAAAATTGTAGAACGACTGCGCGACGAAGGCGTCGATATCGCACGCCGTACCGTCGCGAAGTACCGGGAAGCAATGCGGATTCCGTCATCGGTGCAGCGGCGGCGCGAAAAGCGCCTGGCAGAGCAGATGGGAAGCTTGCGGACGACCTAAACACAAACGACTTGGAACGGCCCGGCGCAGCGATGGAATGGGGCCAGCGCAGTCGAAACGCGCTAGCCAGTCGGGCCGAATCTCGCCAATGTCCGGCACTACACCCAAATCAGGAAATGCGATCAGCAATCACACTGACAATCCGCATCAGTGTTTGACTTCGAAAAAAGTTAACGCGTAACGTCAACGAGCGGGGCGTGTGTGACGGGGACGAGTTCACTGGTAGGCTGTCGAGTGTACAGCGCCGGCACTCGTTGGTTTCAACAACAGGCTCGACCAACACCTCCATGACGATCCAAGTAACTGGCAAGCATATGGAGACTGGCGAAGCGTTCCAGACCTTCGTCATCGAGAAGACTCGGAGTGTTCTTGAAAAATACACGGGCCCCGAGATATCCGGCCATGTCCGGGTTGAAAAAGAGAAAGTGGGCTTTCAGACCAGCTGTTCAATCCGATTGAACACCGGCCTGTTGCTCGAAGCGCAAGGTTTTGGCTCCGACGCCTATGCAAGTGCTGAAGATGCCCTTCGGCATTTGGAAAAGCGCGTGCGTCGGTACAAGCGGAAGTTGAAGGATCACCACACGCCCGAGTCGCGGGCGCGAGCGAAAAATCAGATATTTGTCAATGATTTCATTGTCCAGGCAGATGACGCTGCCGCAGACGACGTTACAACCGAAGATGGCAGTGACCACTTGATCGTCGCAGAGACGGCGCGCATGATGGAAGAGTTGTCAGTAAGCGAGGCCGTTATGCAGCTGGACTTGACCAACGACACGGTTCTGTTATTTCGCAATGCCGCGAGTGGTCGACTGAATGTTGTTTATAGGCGCAAAGATGGCCATATCGGGTGGATCGACCCGGAGCCTCGGACAGCCAACTCTTAGTAGACCAACGGTTGATGCGACACATTTGTGTCAGATCTTCTAACTGCAAGTGACGCCCGGATTTGAACAGGCGCGAGGGAACAGATGGATCTCGGAGACATCGTTCGTCCTGACGGTATTCTCCCCCGACTGGCCGCAGGCAGTAAAAAGCAGGCGCTTCAGGAGCTTGCTGAGGTTGCAGGTCGGATTACCGGCTTAGACGCTCGCGACATATTCGACACCTTGTTGCAGCGTGAACGTCTTGGCTCGACAGGTCTTGGTCGCGGCATTGCGATCCCACACGTCAAAATGAAGGGCGTTGAGGATATCGTTTGCCTATTTGCGCGTCTGGACGCGCCGATCGAGTTCGAAGCTCTTGATGACGAACCGGTGGATTTGATTTTCCTGCTGGTCGCGCCCGAGCACGCCAGTGGGGACCACTTGAAGGCGCTTGCGCGAATCTCGCGCCTCTTGCGGGCACCGGCCGCATTGGACGCACTGCGCAGAGCGAGTGACTCGGCGGCAATCCGCGCCGTATTGGCGGATCACGCTATCGAGCCGCCTGCGGCAGCCTAAAAGCCCATCCAAGTTCGCTGGTCGACCGCGTTTTCGCGTTGGCCGGCTATGCCGCCATCGTTAATCCGGTGGCCGTGACCGTGCGCGCGCAGCAACCTTTTAGATACCTCAAATTGGAAATAATGGTCGAAACGAAGCGTGTCGTTGCAACGGTAATAGACCGGCAATGGCCTAGCGGCATTCTTCTAAGACTGTTTCGTGTTCGAGCGAGGCCTGCGGCATCTCTCATTAGTGCCGAGGGATCGCGATAGAAGATTGCTTGTCACATGAGCCGCATGTCGACTCAAATGCTGAAGACGGCCCTGTCTGCAGCCCAGTTATTCGGAGCAGATCGCATTCCTCCTGCGGCGACGGGGACGGTCGGCGTCATGTTCATGCTACATCAGGTTTCGTCGGAACCCGTTCGCCCGTTCGATCCAAACCGGATCTTGCGGATTACGACGGAGTTCTTGCGCCAAGCCATTCAAGAAGCGCGCAAAGCCGGGTTTGAGTGTGTCTCGTCTGATGAGGCGTGTCGCCGTCTCGCCGAAATCCAGCGCGGCAACTCCGTCGTGCCGTTTGCGTGCTTCACACTCGACGATGGTTACCGCGACAACGCAACGTGTGCCTATCCGGTGTTCCAAGAGCTCAGTGTGCCATTTACCGTGTTTGTCGCTTCGGATTTTTGCGACGGAAACGCACAATTGTGGTGGTTGGCGCTCGAAGAGATCCTTCGCTGCCGAGACGAAATTGCGTTCCCGGACACAGCAGGCGACCGCGTTTTCACGTTGCAGAACGTTGCCGCCAAGAATGCAGCGTTTCATGAGATCTACTGGGCATTGCGCGCTTGGCCGGAGGCGGACGCACGAGCATGGATTACTGGCCAAAGCGCGGCGTGCGGTTTCGATGCCCGCCGCTACGGCGCAGATCAATTGCTGACTTGGGATGAAGTCCGCCAGCTCAACCGCGATCCGCTTGTCACAATTGGTGCTCATACCGTTCGCCACTACGCGCTGGCAAAGCTCAGCCCGGATGAGGTGCGCTCAGAAATCGCAGACAGCGTCGCGCGCGTGTCCGTAGCATTGGGTGCGCCTTGTGAACACTTCAGCTACCCGTACGGCGATGCATCCAGTGCAGGGCCCCGAGACTTTGAAATTGCCCGCGGATTAGGCCTGAAGTCAGCTGTCACGACGCGTAAGGGACTGATATCGAATCGAAAGCTCATTGATCCGCTTGCCATGCCGCGTCTGTCACTCAACGGTGATTTCCAAGATCGGAAGCATCTGGCGGTTCTGCTGCGCGGACTGCCGCTGGCAGCACTTGATGCCGCACGCCGGCTGGGTTTGGCGCTCGAAAGCGGTGCGCCGCGGCCATCATCTACCTAGAATTCATGTCTTTGATTGTGCTGTTCGCGAGTTTTTACGTGCGCTACCGCTCGCGACAAGCGCTCGCTACTTGA
>JBCDAH010000218.1:0-4616 GCA_039186015.1 Pseudomonadota bacterium | reverse complement strand
GCGAATACTATATGATCACGACGATGGACGAGTCCGGCGATCGTGTGGCGTGGCGCAATGGCGATCTCAACGGCGCTTCCGGAGATTTCACGCTTAACGCCATACGCGAAGGCTGCTTATGGCTTTGCCTCCGTCGCTTCGATCTGATTGCGCCGGAGTATGATGCCCTGGTCAACGATGCGTTCGCAGACGCAGAAGCTCGCAATCCGGATCTGCGCACCAGTCGCCGGAAATCGAGCTTGCTGATTTCGTCTCCCGGTGCGCGGGTCCTCTATCACTCGGACATTCCGATGATCGCGCTATGGCACGTACGCGGCCGCAAACGCGTATGGCTCTATGACGCTGCAAATCCAAAGCACCTGCCGGACGAGGTTTTGGAAGGTGTCATTTTGCGCGAAACCGAAGAAGAGATTCCCTATGACGCCGCGTGGGATGCGGAGGCACAGGCGATCGACCTTGAGCCCGGCTGGGCTCTCAGCTGGCCGCAGAACGCACCGCACCGTGTCGACAATCTCGATGGATTGAACGTTTCGATTACGACGGACTTCTTTACACCGGCCGCGCAGCGCAAGTACGCCGTCTATTACGCAAATGGGCTTATGCGGCGTCGCTTCGGTATTCAGCCGCGGTCGACGGCAACGCAAGGCCTGGGCGCTCTGACCAAGTGCGCGTCGGCCCTGGCGCTCAAGAAGGTCGGTGTCCATAGCCAGAACGAGCGCGAAATGATCCAGTCGTTTGCGCTCGACACGACGACACCTGGCGCGATCTTGAACCTACAGCAACGTGACTGGCGCCCGATCCACCAAGCGTAGCGCAGCATGCATGAATGGCGGTTGTCTTGGACCGCCATTCCCTCCGCTCATCCGCCGGTTGTGCCGGATGATGATATTGGTTCGGTCGGTAAGGTCGCCGTCACGCTCACTGAGTAGGTACGCAGCGCATGTTTTCTCCAGTGTTGAGTCGGTCAATGCAGTTCAAGCCTGAGACGCGAACGGCGCCAACGTTGGCTTCCGAGTGCGTCGATGACGACCGGCTGACGTTTGAGTTTGTTACGGATCTGATTGGTCTCATGACGCTGCAGAGCGAGTGGGACGAGCTGTTTGAGCGCCACGGCCGTGCGCATCAGTGTTTCCAATCGCATGCCTGGAGCCGGCACTGGTGTTCGTACTATGTCGGCACCGGGACATGGGGGCCTGAACAGATCGCGGTTGTGATCGCGCGTCGACATGGGCGGGTGGTCCTGATCTGCCCGTTGGCCGTGTATCGTCGCGCGGGGCTTATGACACTTCGCTGGATGGGTGCTCCGGTCGGCCAGTATGGTGATGTCCTGGTGGCGGACGTTTCGGATCGCGAAGCGCTGATTGGGCGGGCGCTGGCGTTTGCCGTTGCACAGACCGGTGCGGATATCTTCAATCTCCAAAAGGTCCGCGCGGATGCGCAGGTTGCCCCGGTGCTGCAGAGCCAGGGTGCCAGTGCCATCAACGAGACCAGTGCGCCGTACATCGATCTGTCGGCTGCGTCTTGCTACGATGACTATGCAAAGCGGTTTTCGAGGAACGGACGCAAGCAGCGGCTTCGCCGTCGTCGGCGCCTGGCCGCGCATGTGCCGCTGCGGTTGCTACACCTTGAGCCCGGGCGCGACGCCGCGCGGGAAGTGGCCATAACGATCGAGGAGAAGCTGGAACAACTTCAACGCGAGGCGGCCATTCCCGTCGCCATCGCGGACCCGAACTTTCGCGCGTTTTTTCGGTCCATTGCGACCTCGTCGGACCCGGCGATCTCGTGCTCGGTTTCGCTGTTGGTCAGCGGCGACAAGGTGATTGCACGCGAAGTCGGTTTGACGTGTCACGGCGGGTATCTGGCGCACATCGGAACGTATGATCCAACATACCGCAGCTACAGCCCGGGCATCCTCCTGATTGATGACATGATCGCCCACTGCTGTGCGCAGGGCATTTCTCGCTATGACCTGCTGCCGCCGAGCGCATCTTACAAGACCGCCATCGCCGATGGTGAAGTTGCGGTCTGTGACTATGTGCATCCCTTGACGGTTGCGGGTGCAGTCTATGCCAACTCCGTGGTCAAAGTTGCGGTGCCAGCACTTCGAAACATCAAAAATGCCGTTCCGGCCATGCGAGGGGCACTGAGCCGCGCCGGCGTTCTCTGGTGAGATGGAGCTTGCGAAACGAGCCAGCTAGCGCTGATCGTGTCTTATGATCCGCCGACGGGTCACTGCCTATTGGCGTCTGCACTTTAGCGATTGGCGAGCATCTCTGTCGCAGGACGCCTTGGTAGAGGGATGCTTGGGTATAGAGGCGCTTGGGTTTGAAGACTGGCGCTGCGCCGTGGTTATGACTACGTGTTCGTTCACGCCGTGATGCAATTAGGCGAACATGTGGAGGTCCTGCGTGTCCGAAGAAGTCTACCGTTTCTTGATCGAGCGCCGATCGGCTCGGCCCGCGATGTTAAGCGAGCCCGGACCTGATACCGATCAATTGGACGCCATTCTGGCTGCAGCGGCCCGCGTTCCTGATCACAAGAAGCTCGTTCCTTGGCGCTTTATTGTGTTTGCCGGAGATGCTCGCGCCGATTTCGGCGCGCAGCTTGCGCAGGCATTGAAGGCCGAGGATGAGAATGCGCCGTCCCACGTTCGGCTCGAGACGGAGCGGACGCGATTCCTGCGCGCGCCCGTTGTCGTCGGCGTCGTGTCGTCCGAGGTGCCGGATCGGGGTGTTCCGCAACTCGAACAGATCCTCTCGTGCGGAGCGGCCTGCTTTAACTTGTGCCTGGCGGCGAATGCGCTGGGATTTCAAACAGCCTGGATCACGGAGTGGTATAGCTATAGTCCTGCCGTCGCCAGCGTTCTCGGCCTCAAAGCACATGAGCGCATG
This sequence comes from Pseudomonadota bacterium, assembly GCA_039186015.1. Taxonomy (GTDB): domain Bacteria; phylum Pseudomonadota; class Alphaproteobacteria; order Rhizobiales; family Hyphomicrobiaceae; genus JBCBWG01. The sequence continues at coordinate 1,725 of JBCDAH010000218.1, read as the reverse complement.
GCCGGCTTTATTTACATCGGATCAACATCAGAGCGGCAGGCCGATCGCGATCGGCCGGATCTGTCTCATGTTGTCAGCCGGTGGTCGGCTTAGTGCATTGGGGATCGCATGTTCTACGACACACAATCAAACGCGCACGGGCTTAAACACGACCCGTTCAAGGCCCTGATCGTGCCGCGTCCGATCGGCTGGGTTTCCAGTCTCGATGCGCACGGCCAGTTGAACCTTGCACCGTACAGCTTCTTCAACGCGATGAGCGACCGCCCTCCGTATGTGGTCTTCGGGTCCGCCGGCCGTAAGGACAGTGTGCGTAACATCGAAGAAACCGGAGAGTTCGTCTGTTCGCTGGCGACGTATGGGATGCGCGACCAGCAGAACGTCACATCGGCTGCAGTGCCCCCCGATGTCAGCGAGTTCGATACTGCCGGGCTCGAGGCGGCGGCATCGACGTTGGTTAAGCCGCCGCGCGTGCGCGGCGCACCGGCGGCCTTTGAGTGTCGTTTCTGGAAAGCTATCGATCTGCCAGCGGTCGAAGTCGGGGCACCGCCAGGCTATACGCTCGTGATCGGTACGGTTGCGGGGGTCTATATCGACGATGCGTTTGTGAAAGATGGGAAAGTAGACACATCCGCAATGCAACCGATCGCTCGGCTGGGATACATGGATTATGCCGTAGTGAATGCAGATACAACGTTCTCTCTACCTCGGCCATGAAGCGTTTGAATGCCGCCAAATCAGCTTCGCAATCAAGGCGGCGAATGCAGAGTCTTTAGTTGGCGCTGTTCGCACGCTCGCAGGCTCGCGGCTCGAGCGCGTCTTTGCGTTGCGCTACCGCTCGCGACAAGCGCTCGCTACTTGAGCGCGGGTTATCCTGGTCGGACGGTACCCAGGCCGCGACCGCGCCCCGGCGCGTTGCGCTGCCCCCGCGGAGGGCCCGGCCGGAGGCCGGAACAGCCCGTGAGCGAAGAGTCTTGAATTTGCGCTGTTCGCACGCTCGCAGCTCGAGCGCTGGCTATCCCGCGAGGACAACCTCAGGCTGGAACAGCCATGAGCAATCAACAACCGGCGCGGATTAGCCGTCGAGCACCCCAGGCCGCGACTGCGGCCCGGCGCGTTGCGCCGCCCTCACCCCACCAACGCGGGTGTTCCCGCGTTGGGCATTTCAAATGTCGAGATGGCGAACACGCCATCTCGATGGGGCCCGAGCGAAGCGAGGAACAGCCGTGAGCGAAGAGTCTTGAATTTGCGCTGTTCGCGCGCTCGCAGGCTCGCGGCTCGAGCGTTGGCTATCCTGCGAGGACAACCTCAGGCTGGAACAGCCATGAGCAATCAACAACCGGCGCGGATTAGCCGTGAGCACCCCAGGCCGCGACTGCGGCCCGCCGCGTTGCGGCGCCCCCGCGGAGGGCCCGGCCGGAGGCCGGAACAGCCCGTGAGCGAAAGTAAGCGAGAGCGCCACGCATGAGACGACGCCAAACACGATCAAACCCGAATACGTTCGGATACGCTATCTATGGCGACAGCGTATCGGTTCCTCGGGCAGCTGCGTCGGCGCGTGCCAGTATCGTTTGGGCCCGTTTCAGGTGCGGCCGGTCGAGCATCTCTCCGTGGAGCGACGCAACCCCGGTGGTTGTATCCTGGAACACCGCTGTGACATGATGTGCCCAGGCGATCTGGTCGTCGTCCGGTGTGAACGCTGCGTTGATGATCGGCACTTGCGATGGG
>JBCDAH010000217.1:0-4765 GCA_039186015.1 Pseudomonadota bacterium | reverse complement strand
GCTTGGCTCCGTTCCAGGCCGCGAATGCGGCCCGGCGCGTTGCGCCGCCCCCACCCCAACGCGGGAACACCCGCGTTGGGCATTTCAAATGTCGAGATGGCGTATTCGCCATCTCGATGGGGCCCGGCCGCAGGCCGGAATAGCCCGTGAGCGAAAACAAACCAGAGCGAAAACACGCCATCTACGACGGCGCGCGCGCGAGATCGGTCTCGCCGGGCTGACCAACCGGTCGGGCCGGCCAAAATCCGCGATAGACTGCAATGGCAGCGGGCAGAATGACCAGCTGGCCGACCAGGGACGCCGACAGGCACACGGCGGTCAGCAACCCGAACTGCCGCAGTGATGGCAAGTCGGACAACACTGTCACGCCAAGCCCCAGCGCCAGAACGATTGTCGTCAGAACAACGGCCGGGCCGATGTGCTGCATTGTCGCTCGGAGAACAACCCGCACGTTTTGATCGCGCAACTCGGGCCGGCCTTCCTCGATCAGAAAGCGATTGATGAAGTGGATGGTCGAGTCGATTGCCAACGCGAACGCGACGGTGATTGCGATAATCGACGCGAACTGAAGCCCCGTGCCACCCAGCCAAAGAAGGGTGCCTGTTGCATAAATCGGAAACAGCGACGGCAGGATACTTGTGACACCCGCGAGCATGGAGCGCAGCGCAATGCCAAGAAAGATGAAGATCACAAACATGTCGCCGAGCAGCCCCCAGTTGAGCTCGCCGATCAGTTTGGCGGAGTTGCGGGCGGCAATCGCTGGCAGACCCGTGACGGAGATCTCGTAATCCGGGTTGGCCCGCCGCACAGGCTCGAGTGCATTGTCAATGGTTTCGACGACCGGCAGGATCTCGCTCGCGTCGATATCAGGCAGCCGCCCTGTTACGAGAACGGCCTTGCCGTCCTCGGCAACGAACCGGCGCACCAGATGGGTCGGTAAGATGCCGACGTATTTCTTCATGGTCTCGGCGTCGGCTTCGCCAGCTTCTTCGAGCCACCGCCGCAGGCTCTCAAGCGACCAGACATTACCGAGGCCCGCCGTCTTCTCAAGGACGGAATGAGCAGCGCCAATGACCGCGATGGACTTGTCGTCGAACAGCGACTGGTCACCGCGCCATTCAATCATGACATGGACCGGGTTGGCGCCGGTCAGCTTTTTGTCGAGCCGGTCCGTCGCAGCCAGGGCCTGCTCCTTATCCGGCACCTGATCGGCCAATCTGTATTGCGGCTCCAAGGTTGCATACGCAGCACCGGTAATAAGCACGGCGGCAACGCCCACTCCGAGCCAAACCGCTGGCCTAGCTGAGACCGCATCGACAATGCCGATGGTGGCCCTTTGAACGGCACCGATTCCCGTGTCGTCTTCGCGCTGGTCGGCGTCGGCCACGCCCTGCTCTTCCCATCGGAGCGCGAAGTACGCCAACGTCGGCACGACCACGGCCACGGCAAGATAAGAGATCGCGACGGCGAGGATCGCGGCCTGTCCGAACGTCCGGATCAGGGCCGATTCCGCAAGTGAGAACGATAGCAGCGCCAGTGACGCGTTCATCGCGGTCAAGAGACAGGCCGGCGCGACCTCTCGAACCGCATTCTTGGCCGCGCTCAGACGATCATCGCCGCGGCGGATATCACGGCGGATCGCCATCACCAAATGCATGGAGTCTGAAAACCCGGACACCAGGATGAGCGGCGTCAGCACGTTGATGAACAGATTGAGTCGATAATCCAGCCCACCAATGACGCCGAGCGTCCAGAGGATCCCGACCGTCGGGCCCGCGACAGCCAGCAGCGTCAGCGACAGCTTGCGAAAGAAGAACAGCGCCACGGCTAGCCCAAGCAACAGGCCAAGGCCGTTGTAAATGATGCGATCGCGCGAAACCGCATTGCGGATCTCGCGCTGCATAACCGGTGCGCCCGTGAGTTTGACGGTAAGGTCTGAACCCTCCAGCATCTTCTGGAGCGTCGTTTCGATCGTACCAATAACGGCGTCCGTGCCTTGCTCCCGGACGATCTCGCGATCCAGCGCCATCACGATCAAAGCGAGACGCCCGTCCTCAGACAGGAACTTGCCTTTGACGATTTCGTTCTCACGCAGATTCTTGATGATTGCATCGTACGCCGCCCCCGTTGGCAAGGCGTCCGGTACAATTGGGGCCGCATATCCCGACGCATCGGGACGACCGCGCGCAGAAAGCATCGACACCAAGCCGTCGACGCCGTCGGTTAGTTGAAGCTCGATGACGGCTTCCGTCAGGGCCAGAATGCCCTTTCGCGACAGAAGATTGTCCCCTTCCACAACGGCCAGAACATCGAATTCGCTGGATGGAAAGCGGCGGTCAATCGCCTCGTACTGGCGGAATTCCTTTGTATTGGTCCGAAACAACTCCGACAGCGAGTCATCAACTTGCAGCCGCGAGACGCCGAGAACGGCCAGCACGGAAATCAGCGCAATGATCGCCAGGGACACACGCGGGGCGGCTAACGCGATCAAGCCCAAGCGTTCCAGTCCGAATGTGAGTCGGAAACGGCGGGTCTCGGTCTCGTCGTGCATTGGTCCTTCACAAGTTCTGCGACCACAAGTTCTGCGACTCAGGCGGGAGCGCGCGTGACCTTGCCCGTATCGCGATCAGCATACAAGTTCTATGCTCGAAAGTTAAAAAGGTATCGGAGTTTCAGAACTGTAGCCATAATGCTGCTGGTGCACCTGGACGTTTCTCGGCGCAAAATCAATCCCGAATGTGGATCGTATTGATGGCGGATAGAGTGGTCGACGCGCGACATTTGAGCTGTCCACTGCCGACACTGAAGGTAAAACAGGCGCTTCGCAGCATGGATTCCGGCGATACTGTGAAGGTTCACGCAACGGATCCCCGGACGTTGGACGAGTTGAAGGCGTTCGCAGCCGCCCGCGATCATGAGATTCTCTCACACGCGGTCACCGACGGCGTCCTCGTCCTGGTTCTCAAAAAGGGCACACCACCTGCCTAAAGACCACCGGATCATGAGACATCGACAGGGATCGACATGCGTAATGTGCTCAATTTGTTCACGCACCCGTTGAGGGCGTGGCTTTTCGTTTTGGCGCTTGGGCTGGGTTGGGTTGGTCCGGCGATCGCAGACGTCCTGCAGGCGCCTGGAAGCCGGGTTCGGCTCGATCTGCCCGACGGGTTCGCGCCGGCAAAACGCTTTACGGGCTTTGAGCATACCTCAGGCGCTTCGGTTGTTATTCTGGAAGCACCGGGGTTTGCGTATGCGAAAATGGCACCGGGCCTCACGGCGTCAAACCTGAAGACGCGTGGCGTGGTGGATGTGACCGCCATGAACCTCAAACGCGGTGACACGCATGTCGCGCTGGAAGGACGCCAGCAAACTCCGCTCGGTACGTTCCAGAAGCTGATCTTGCTCGTCAGCACAGACGCCGCGACCGCACTCATCTCAGCGAACCTGCCGGTTCCGGCGGGTGCCAAGGTGTCTCCCCTGGCGGACGGCGTACGTCGCGCTTTCGCCTCGGCGGAGATCGCTGCGAAGCCCGCGGAAATCAAGCTGGCATTTCAGATCAGCTATGTCGGTCCGTTCAAGCGGGTTGAGGGTTTTGTCGGAGCCGGTGCGATTTTCAATATGTCGGGGACGTTGCCCCGCACGAAACTGAAGACGGCGAGTACCTCGTTCATTGCCAGTCAGTCTTACGATCGCAGCGTGACGCGTGTCGATGATGCGCTGGTTGAGCGTATGGTCAAAAGCCTCGGTCGCGGCCACTCGGATCTGACCTTCGCCAAGGGTGAACCCGTGACAATTGATGGCTTGAACGGCCAGATTCATCGCATTTCCGCGGTTTGGACGCAGTCCGGCGAGAAGATCGAAATGTTGCATGTCGTCCTGTTTGATCCGGCCGGCGGCTATTTTCGGATGGTCGGCACAACGCCAGCCACGGACGGGGCGCGCATCATGCCGGAATTCCGCAAAATGGCTGAAAGTTTCAAGCGGGCGCGCTGATCTGGGCTTGACAACCGGCAGCCTCGGCAGCGATACGCTCCGACCTCTTACGGGCGGTTAGCTCAGCGGTAGAGCACACGCTTCACACGCGTGGGGTCACTGGTTCAATCCCAGTACCGCCCACCATTCTACCCATCGCAGAGATGTGGGCATGATCGGTGTCAGCCCGGTGCCCTCCCCTTGGAACAGCATCTGGGGCCACGCGAGTCGATAATGCGAACTATTCCTTCGCTATAGCACTACGATGAGATCAATGCCCGATGCGCTGTAGTGATCAGTTTTGCGAAGCGATACGCGCCGCACCATGCCGTTAAGCTCAGGCCGTGTTCGTTTTGAACACCTCGCCGCTTACGACTGCTTCGAGCCCGGAATGTTCGATGCTGCGGCTTAGTTGAACGGCAGCTTCGACTCACTGATGGCCTGAATCTGCCTTGTTAGCTTCGCGCCACTCTGAGGGTGTCCGATTCTCCCACCTCTGGAAGGCTCGGAAGAACGAGCCTTGATCTTCGTAGGCCAGAAGGAATGCGATTTCCGAGAACTCCAAGTTTGATTGAGCCAGATACTCTTTCGCCAGCTCGTGTCGAGTTTCTGAGAGGATGGTTTGGAAACTATAACCCTCTTGGCGAAGGTATCTTTGCAGCGATCGCTCGCTGACAGCCATATCCTCAGCTATGTTTGCAAGGTTCGGCTTGCCGCCTGACAATCTTCGGTGGAGATGCCAGCGGACTTGCTGGGTGTATGAGTTGCTGTCTTTGGAGTTTTCAGCAAGACG
>JBCDAH010000216.1:0-4919 GCA_039186015.1 Pseudomonadota bacterium | reverse complement strand
GCTTGCTGAGAACTATCTCCAGCACGCAGAGCACTACAATCGCATCATCATGACCTATCGCGAGCAGCAAGGCCCTGCGCCGGAGCAAATGAACGGCCATCGCGGGCGGTCCCATGACGACGAGCAACACGACGATTCGGCAGCGGAAGACCGGGGCGAAGCAGGCGAAGCTACGGCTGGTGCTGATGGTGAGGCCGAACCACGGCTCAATGGTGCCGCAAATGGACACGACCAACCCGACGCGCGCGCAGGATGGCGCGACGGAGACGCTGCTGGCGACGAAGAGGGCGCGCCGCAAGAACGTGAGCGGCCCAGACGTTCCCCACGAAATGCAAGCGGTGAAAGCACGCGCCCGCGGCGATCGACACGATCACGCGCGCCAGCGTCACGATCGGCAGAGCGCGAAGAAAACGGCGAGCTGAACGGCCAGCCCGATTTTCTCAAGCGGCCCGTCCGGCGTACGCGCCGTACCGCAGCTCAGGATAAGGATTTCGAGGCTCAAGAGCCGGCATCCGGCGACGCGCCGCGAGACGACACAACCGAGTCCGCGTGATTGGCGCTTCGGGTGTTCACCGATTGGGCCATGCCTGTCTTGGGGGCCGCGTTTTGTGCCCGTGTTTCGCGCCTGTGCTTGGGGTCTGAGTTCAGGCCGCCTGGGGCCAAACTGCAGAACAGTCGCGTCAGGTGGCGCACTTCATCACGGCATCGGCTTTCATAACACCGTCGCTTGTGATGCTGGCATAAACGCCAAAATCCATGTGTCCGTAAGCGCGCGATAGCATGTTGGGAATCGCCAGATCGCGAGCGCCCGTTGTCGGGTCCACATTGGTGGCGTCACAGCGGACCGTGCGCGCCCAGACGTCGAGACCGACCTGGTCGATCATCACCTGCTGGCCAACGAGATCGAATTCGGCCCATGGCGGCAAATCATCGATGTAGACATTCGCTCGAAAACGGAGCGGGTCGATTGAGCGGCCGGCCGTGCGCTCAAGCTCGCGTAAGCTTGCCAAGTTGACAATGTGAATGCACTTGTCCGCCACGTCTGAGAACGCGTGACCAGGTGCCGATACAATCTTCGGCGCTCCGCGCAAGGAAGATTTCATGTAGGCGGCCATAAACTGCTCGATCATCGCGCGACCCGTCTTCGACGTCAGCTGGCCACGCGCAACCTGCTTACCGTCGCGCAGAACCGTCAGGACCTGATCGTCGTCTGAGAATGACGTGCGCAGCGTCGCCAGCCTTTCGTCCCGCATCAACATCAGGAAGTTGATTTTCGGGAGATGCTTGGGAGCGACTGGGTCGAATCTTCCGGGGCCGTTTTCGATGGCGTAAGCACGATCATACGGGAACGTCTCCCCGGCCGTGACGGCAACTTGATCGAGGCGTTCGGGCGTGAGGCCCTTAACGGGATACCGGTACAGCGCGGCAACCCGGGCGAGGTGCTCCATTGTTTGCTCCAAAATTCCATCAATCGAATCGGTCTCGCAAACTATATGGTTTGCGGGATTGATCTCTGCGACGTGACGTCATCTGCTGATACTGGCATCGAGATGGCGGAGCGCCCCTTTGGCGATGGGATCATCGCACCCATATGCTCCATCGAGCGGGCGCCGTGTGGCCCGAACGAGATGAAACATCAGTGACGCAGCTGCTGTGCTCACACGAGGCAGCAGCCACGTGCCGAAGGAGACCGAAATGGATTTCGATCGCTACACCGATCGGGCGAAAGGCTTTGTACAGGCAGCGCAAAGTCTTGCGTTGCGCGAATCCCACCAGCAGTTCCGCGCCGAGCACATGCTGAAGGCGCTTTTAGATGACGAACAGGGCTTTGCATCCGACCTCATTTCGAAGGCCGGTGGTTCGGCTGATCAAGTCCGTCAGGCATTGGACTCCGCTTTAGCCAAGTTGCCACGGGTTTCCGGATCTGGCGCGGGGCAACTCTACATCGCATCGGATCTCGCGCGAGCATTCGATGCTGCGCCGAAAATTGCCGAGCGGTCCGGTGATTCGTACGTCACGGCTGAGCGGCTACTTGTTGCCATCGCGCTTGAGACGGACAGTGCCGCTGCGAAAATCCTGGCCCAGGCCGGTGTGACGCCCGCTTCGCTGAACCGCGCAATTGATGAAACACGTAAAGGGCGTACGGCTGATACGGCAAGCGCCGAGGACACGTTTGATGCGCTGAAACGTTATGCGCGTGATTTGACGGAAGATGCGGCCAGTGGTGCGCTTGATCCAGTGATCGGGCGCGACGAGGAGATCCGTCGTACCATTCAGGTTCTGTCACGGCGCACCAAAAACAACCCGGTGCTGATCGGCGAGCCCGGCGTCGGCAAGACGGCCATTGCCGAAGGCCTCGCTCTGCGCATCGTCAAAGGCGACGTGCCTGAAAGCCTGAAAGGCAAAAAGCTACTGGCACTCGACATGGGTGCTTTGATCGCCGGCGCGAAATATCGGGGCGAATTCGAGGAGCGTCTCAAGGCGGTCTTGCAAGAGGTCACGTCCCAGGACGGGCAAGTGGTGCTGTTCATTGACGAGCTGCATACCATCGTTGGTGCCGGCAAGACCGAAGGCGCCATGGACGCATCCAATCTGCTGAAGCCGGCTCTGGCCCGCGGCGAGTTGCATTGTGTGGGTGCCACGACGCTGGATGAGTACCGCAAACATATTGAGAAGGATGCGGCCCTTGCGCGGCGTTTCCAGCCGGTATTCGTGACCGAGCCGGACGTCGAAGACTCGGTCTCGATCCTGCGCGGACTGAAGGAAAAGTACGAGCTTCATCACGGCGTGCGCATCACCGACAACGCGCTTGTCGCAGCCGCAAGTCTCTCGAACCGCTACATCACAGACCGGTTTCTTCCGGACAAGGCGATCGACCTGGTTGACGAAGCCGCGTCCCGACTGCGCATGCAAGTCGACTCAAAGCCGGAGGAACTTGACGAAGTCGATCGGCGTCTCATTCAGCTCAAGATCGAACGCGAAGCCCTGAAAAAGGAAGACGATACGTCGTCGCGAGACCGGCTGGAGAAACTCGAAGGCGAGATTGCTGGGCTTGAGGAAACAGCACGTGCCTTGACCACCCGTTGGGAAGGTGAAAAGGCGCGCCTTGGCAGTGCGCAAAAGATCAAGGAAGAGCTGGATCAGCGCCGCAGCGAGCTCGATCGTGCGCAGCGGGAAGGAGATCTGACCCGTGCCGGCGAACTTGCGTACGGTATCATTCCCGAACTGGAGCGCAGTCTGACGGAGCTGGAGGCCGACGCCGGACGTTCGGGCCCCGTGCCCATGCTGGAAGAAGCGGTCACGCCGGATCACATCGCGCAAGTGGTTTCGCGGTGGACCGGTATTCCCGTCGATCGCATGCTCGAAGGGGAGCGTGAAAAGCTTCTGCGCATGGAAGAAGCGATCGGTCGTCGTGTTGTCGGACAAGATGAGGCCGTTCGTGCGGTGTCCACGGCTGTTCGGCGCGCGCGAGCAGGTTTGCAGGATCCCAACCGTCCCATTGGCTCATTTATGTTCCTCGGCCCGACCGGTGTCGGCAAGACGGAGCTGACCAAAGCGCTGGCATCCTTCTTGTTTGATGATGAGCACGCGATGGTGCGCATCGACATGAGTGAATTCATGGAGAAGCACTCTGTCGCCCGTTTGATCGGCGCACCTCCGGGATATGTCGGTTATGAGGAAGGCGGCGCACTGACCGAGGCCGTTCGCCGGCGTCCCTATCAGGTCGTGCTGTTTGACGAGATCGAAAAAGCCCATCCTGATGTCTTCAACGTGCTGCTTCAGGTGTTGGACGATGGACGACTAACTGACGGACAAGGGCGTACGGTCGACTTCCGCAACGCGCTGATCATCATGACGTCGAACATCGGGGCGGACTATCTCGTGTCCCAAAAGGAAGGCGCTGAGACGGCTGACGTCCGCGAGTACGTGATGGCGGAAGTGCGCCTGAAGTTCCGGCCGGAATTCCTCAACCGTCTCGATGACATCATTCTGTTCCAGCGGCTTCAGCGCGCGCAAATGGGCGCGATTGTCGACATCCAGCTGCAACGTCTCAGGCGGCTGCTTGAGGAGCGCCAGATTGTTGTTGAGCTCGATGATAGCGCGCGAGACTGGCTGGCGAGCCACGGGTATGATGCAGCGTATGGAGCCCGGCCGTTGAAGCGCGTCATTCAGCGGCATCTGCAGGATCCACTGGCGGAAAAGATCCTCGCAGGTGAGGTGCAAGATGGCGCGCACGTCGTCGTGACAGCTGATCAGGATGATCTTGCGATCTCCACGCGTGCGTAATCACGCGGTGCCGGCAACACGGTCTCAGCGATTGTTCGTCCGAACGGGAGGGGAGCGCATGACGGACATGATGCGTTCCCGCTCGCGTTGGAAGTCGGACATTTCACGGCCATCGAGATTCCGCTCACGACCGACCTTGATCTTCAACGGATCGACGTGTCGGCCATTGACGCGCACCTCAAAGTGCAAGTGCGGTCCGGACGACAATCCGGTGGTGCCGACGTAACCAATGATGTCGCCTTGACGGACCTGGACTTTGGCTTTGATGCCGCGTGCAAAGCGCTGCATGTGTGCATAGGCCGTTTCGTATCCGTTTGCGTGACGAATGCGGACCAGGTTGCCGGCGGCGCCTCTCCGGCCGGCAAACGAAACGGTGCCGTTGCCGGCAGCCATAATGGGTGTGCCGGAACGTGCAGCCCAGTCGATTCCGCGGTGCGGGCGCAGCCGGTTCAGGATTGGGTGACGGCGCATGCCGAAGCCGGATGTGAACCGCACGTTGCCGCCGCGGACGGGCTTGCGCAACAGGAACTTGCGCGCGTTCTGTCCCTGGAAGTCGAAGTAGTCCACCGATGCGTCCTGCGAACGGAACCGCCAGAACCTGCGGGTCTCCCCACCGGTGGTCAAAGCGGTGT
>JBCDAH010000215.1:0-5031 GCA_039186015.1 Pseudomonadota bacterium | reverse complement strand
GGCAGAAATTCGTCCGTCAGCGTAGCTCCCTAAACGATCAGATAAGATTTCCCTTCGGACGCCAGTCAACCACGCGGAAACCGACCGAACAAGGACAAACCCCAAGCGCCGAATGTCGTTTATTTTGATCAAAGCGATGGTCGTGGGTCTCGGCAATGTTGCACTTGCTCAGGTCCGCTGCGAGGAAGTCGACGTGTTAGTGCAATGCACAACCAAAAATTCGGCGACAGCCACAACGGGTCATAGGTTAGCATCGAGCAAGCTGCAGTTTGTCGTGTCGGCGGCTCTTCCTTAAACAACGGACGCGCTGTGCTCTAGAGTCCATCCGCGTCAGATTGAATCGGTGCCTTAGAATTCACAGGTTGGGCGAACAGTGATTCAAGATGCTGGCTGGAGAGGAGGCCAGCATCTATGCCAGCAGCCTATTCGATTGATCTTCGCAAGCGTGTGGTGGATGCGATTTTCGCCGGAGCCAGCGTGCGCGAAGCCGCCGCCCGTTTCAATGTCAGCATTGCCTCGGCCGTGAAGTGGTCTCAGCGCGCCCGCACCACCGGTTCCGCTGCGCCAAAGCCGATGGGCGGCAAACGCCATGACCGCCTCGCCGGCGAACGCACCTGGATCTTGTCGCGTATCGTTGAAAAGCCGGATCTCACCATCGACGAGATTGTTGCTGAACTAGAGGCCGTACGCGGCATTCGCGTGGCGCGTGACACGGTCTGGCGGATGCTGCGTCGCGAAAACCTGACCTTCAAAAAAAACATTGATCGCAACGGAGCGCTCGCGGCCCGACGTGAAGCGGCGCAGAGAGCGCTGGATCAGGCACTGTCTGAAGATCGACCCTGACCGCCTCGTCTTCATCGATGAGACATGGATCAAGACGAACATGACGCGGCTGCGGGGGTGGTCGCCGCGTGCCTGCGCTCTCGAAGCGCCGGTTCCGCATGGCAACTGGAAAACGTTGACGTTCATTGCAGCCCTGCGTGCTGACCGCCTGACAGCACCATTCGTCATCGACGGTGCCATGAACGGCGAGTGGTTCTTCAGATACGTCACCGAGGTGCTCATCCCGACGCTCAAGCCGGGCGACGTCGTCGTCCTCGACAATCTCGGATCGCACAAAGGCAAGGCTGCACGCCAGGCCGTGCGCGACGCGGGCGCGCGCCTGCTGTTCCTGCCAGCCTACTCGCCCGATCTGAACCCAATCGAGCAAGTCTTCGCTAAACTGAAAACGTTGCTGCGCAAGGTCGATGCGCGAACCATCGCCCAAACATGGCAGAGCGCAGGTCAAATCCTCCAGCACTTTGCACCGGACGAATGCCGACGCTACCTGCAAAACGCCGGATACGCTTCAACTTGAGACGGATAGACTCTAGATCAAGCTGAATGGCTAATTCCCGGCGAAACAATTGCACGAGGCGTCCGAGTAGATGAAGGGCGAACCAAGAATGGACAAGCGCAAGTTGTTTATCTCTCGACCCAAGCGCTCGAGCTGATTGAACCGCCCCGGGAACACCGGAGGCTGTTTCGTTTGAGTCAGGTGGCGATTTTACAGTCCTCCATGCTGGTGTAGTAGGCCGCTTCCGCTTCAGCTGGCGGGACGTTGCCGATTGATGAGAGCAGGCGGCGATTGTTGAACCAGTCGACCCATTCCAGCGTCGCGAACTCGACGGCTTCCAGAGAACGCCACGGCCCACGCCGATGGATGACTTCGGCTTTGTAGAGCCCGTTGATCGTCTCGGCGAGGGCGTTGTCGTAGCTATCGCCGACGCTGCCAACGGACGGTACGAGGCCGGCTTCGGCCAAGCGCTCGGTGTACTTGATCGAGACGTACTGCACGCCGCGATCGGAGTGATGGACCAGCCCGCCACCGACAGGGCGACGATCGTACAGAGCCTGTTCCAAGGCGTCCAATACGAAGCCTGCGTGTGCGGTCCGGCTGACGCGCCAGCCGACAATCCGGCGGGCGTAGGCGTCGATGACCAACGCCACATAGACGAAGCCCTGCCATGTCGCGACGTAGGTGAAGTCGGACACCCACAGCGTGTTTGGACTTGGTGGCTGGAACTGCCGGTTGACGTGATCGCGCGGACAAGGCGCGGCCTTGTATGGGATCGTGGTGCGGACCCGTTTGCCACGGATCGCCCCTTGTAAACCCATCGAATGCATCAACCGCTCCACGGTGCATCGGGCCACCGTATGTCCTTCGCGCAAGAGCTGCCGCCAGACCTTGCGCGCGCCATAAACGCGGTAGTTCTCATCGAAAACCCTTTGGATCTCGGGTCGCAATCGCGCATCCCGGCGAACACGATCCGGCGCCGCCTCCGGGTTCGCACGCCGATGCGCATGAGCGTGGTACGTTGACGGGGCGATCTTGATGACACGGCAGATCGGCTCGACCCCGTGCTCCTCGCGGTACGCATCGACGAAGCGGATCATGACTTCGGTCGGCGGTCGAACTCCGCCTGCGCAAAATATGCTGATGCCTTGCGCAGGATCTCATTGGCCTGGCGCAGCTCTCGGTTCTCACGTTCGAGCGCCTTCAGGCGTTCACGGTCGTCAGTGGTCAAGCCGGCACGCTGACCTGCATCGCGCTCAGCCTGTCGCACCCAGTTATGCAGCGTCTGCGCGGCGCAACCGATCTTGGCTGCAACCGACTCGATGGCCGCACACTGCGACGGGTACTCGCCGGCATGATCAAAAACCATGCGCACCGCGCGCTCACGCACCTCTGGTGCGTACTTCGGGGATGTTCTGCGATTCTCCATGGCTCCAGTCTCTCAAGAGTTGGAGCCTCCGACAAACCCGGGGCGGTTCAGTTTGAAGGTCAATGTTCGCGGCAGTGGTTTGGCCATCAAGGGGGCCCTACATGTTTAGCTTTGCCGCGCTTGAATTGTCGACACAAAATACTCGGGAACTACAAATCGTTTGAGCGCGCGGTTGGTTGCATCATCACACTGTTCGCGCAGCTACAGAACAGCGGACGAGTTTTTCGCGTCCGTTATCAACATGGCCCAATTAGTGTGTTGGTCGTGCGAGACACTCAGAGCCATAGCACATCAGGAACATTCGTATCGGAGGCCCTCACTGCCTGTGGAGGATTATGGCTCAGGCAGGCGGTCAGGGCCGAGTGGCAGTTCTCTAGAGTGAAGATGTCAAATCACCAATTTAGAGGAGCCCGACCATGACCGGACATGAGTTTACGTCATTGGATGCCGCTCTACTTTCCTGATGACCTGCTCCCGTGAACTGTCCGCGTTTGTGGGTTAGTCTGTTCCCAATTTGAGGAGACAGACGATGAAGCGCAGTCGTTTTAGTGAAGAGCAGATCATCGGGATTTTGAAGGAGCATCAGGCCGGCCTGTCGGCGGCAGAGTTGTGCCGCAAGCATGGCATCTCGGACGCGACGTTCTACAAGTGGCGGTCCAAGTATGGCGGCATGGAAGTGTCCGAGGCCAAGCGGTTGAAGGCGCTGGAAGATGAGAATGCACGTCTGAAGAAACTGCTTGCCGAGCAGATGATGGACGTTGCGACACTGAAAGAGATGCTCGGAAAAAACTTCTGACGCCTGGTTCAAGGAGAAAGGCCGTGAGCTGGGCTATCAAGGAAAAGAATTGTTCGCAGCGTCGCGCCTGCGCTTTAGCGGGCATTGATCCGCGCGTCTATCGCTATCGATCGACACGTCCCGACGATGCCGGACTACGCCAGCGATTGCGCGACCTTGCCGGCAAGCATCGCCGGTTCGGTTATCGCCGACTACACATTCTGATCGAACGCGAGGGTGTGCACGTCAATTGGAAGAAGCTTTACCGGCTCTATCGCGAAGAACGGCTGACGATGCGCCGTCGAGGTGGGCGCAAACGGGCGCTTGGCACGCGCGCGCCTATGGCGATCCCGCAGGGGTGCAATCAGCGTTGGAGCCTGGACTTTGCATCCGACACGCTGATGGACGGCCGTCGCTTTCGCATTCTCTGCGTGATCGATGACTTCAGCCGCGAGTGCCTTAGCCTTATTGCCGACAACTCGATCTCGGGCGTACGGGTTGCCCGTGAACTGGACGCACTTGTCGAACACCGCGGCCGGCCGTGTATGATTGTCTCGGACAACGGCACCGAACTGACCAGTCATGCCATCCTCAAATGGCAGCGCGATGCGCAAGTCGAATGGCATTATATCCAACCGGGCAAACCGCAACAGAACGCGTTCATCGAGAGCTTCATCGGGCGCTTCAGAGACGAGTGCCTTAACGAGCATCTCTTCCTGAGTTACGCCCACGCCCGACGGCTCATCGAAACATGGAGGATCGCCTATAACACCCACCGCCCGCATTCGAGCCTGAAAGGGCTAACCCCTTACCAGTTTGCAACCCGGTTCAAATGGGACCAAACCATGAACAGAACTAACTTTTGAATGAGGACATTACGGGGAGCAGGTCAGTTGGCTCCGATGGGCGGTGAAGGCGGTAGCGGCATCGTTGAGGCGGATGAAACCTTCATCGGTCGCAAGAAAGGCGTGCCCAAGCGCCGTGGCACGGCTCACAAGCATGCGGTGCTGAGCCTAGTGGAGCGCGACGGCAGCGTGCGCAGCAAGCACGTAGCTGACGTGAAGGCTGAAACGCTAATCAAGGTCGTGAACGAGAACATCTCTCGTGAAGCCAAGATCATGACGGACGATGCTGCGACCTACAACGAGAAGCTAACCGATTTTGCAGACCACCAAACCGTGAACCACAGCGCTGACGAGTATGTTCGCTACGAGGACGTCGAGGCAATCCACACGAACACTGTTGAGGGCTATTTCAGCATCTTCAAGCGGGGCATGAAGGGCGTGTACCAACATTGCTCCGAGAAGCACCTGCACAGCTACCTTGCGGAGTTCGATTTCCGATACAACAATCGTGTGCGGCTTGGGATCAATGATGAACTTCGCGCGAAGACCGCAATGGAAGGTATCGTTGGAAAGCGGTTGACCTATCGATGGCCTGACTCGGAAACCTAGGCAACGGTAGCCGGTTCATAGTCAATCTTGTCAGGGC
>JBCDAH010000214.1:0-5057 GCA_039186015.1 Pseudomonadota bacterium | reverse complement strand
CATTGCTCATCTCCCATGTTCCAGTGCTGGTAGGAGACAAGGCAAGTCCCGGGCCGTTTGTGCTAATCAGTAAAACTAAAGCAAATTCAATGCGTTACATTTCATTCGCAATCTGATCAACCGCCAAACCCTCGCAATCCGCAATTCAGCAATTGCAGAATGCAAACCCCGGCTTGTTCGGTTAGTCGGTCTGGTTCGGTCGGCGCACGCGTTGATACGTCCGAACAGGACTTAGGATGTTGTTTACGATGGTTGCGAAGTCTGACGCCTCGGTCAGCGGACTGTCGTAGCAGGCGACGCCGTCATCCGGCATCAAGAACGGATTGATGTCGTCGCGATCCTTTGCGCGAAGCAGTTGTTCGACACTGCGCTGGACCACCTCGGTTGCACCCGTGGCATGATTTCGGGTGACCAGAACGATTTCGCGATCGCCGCGCGTCGGCAGTGTGCCGCCAATGCAGCTCGCCATAATCGCGGCATTCAGCAATCGCAAACCATAGGGGATCTTCTCATCGTATCTGGAGTCGGCTGCGAAATGCATCTTCGAGATGTAAATGCGGATCCCGCGCGGTGTAATCCGCGACGGGCGTACGAGTTCCGCCTGGAAGCAGCCCTTGGAGGGAACGTGAACCTCGTCACCGTCTTCCAGCGTTGGGTCCGGAACAAAGTCGCCGGTGATTGCGCCGCGAACATCAAAGGTTGTCACGCGGCCGCGGCGTAGCAGTTGGACGCGCGAGATATCTGCATCGGGTCTGGCTCCGTGCGCGACGCGGATCGCTGCTGTGAGCGTGCGGCGGAGCGTTGAATCCCCATATTTCCGCAGGCCCGACTTCAACGTTACAAGTTCCGTTTCGTTCTTTTGGCCGCGTGGCTCGTTCAATGCATGGACGCCCGGCTGGAATACGGCGCCACTGACCCTGACGCCAATTGTCGCGTAGCGGACCACGCGCACACCGACGCGAACGGAGCCCCGCCGGAACAGGTTGTTGGCGATAAGCGCATTGCGAAGGCGATGCGCGAGCTGCTGTTCGGTAAGGCCGGAGGCGCGGACCGGCGCCATGTACGGCAGTGTGACACGGCCGTTCGGGCCGAGCGTGTAATCGCCGTTAAACTCATCGCCATCGGAGACGAGAATGTTCACGACGTCGCCGCGCGAGAGCCTGACGCTCTGCGCGCGATGATGCCGTTGTCCGCGCCACTTGCTGCGGTCGTCGTCGTCAAATATGGAACAGCCTGCCTCGCCGGCCGACCAGCTCGTTTGGCGAAGCAGTCTCTTTGCGTCGATAGACCGGGCGGGTTGGCGCTCGGGTGCGTAGAGCACCGCTTGACGGTGTTCGACATTCGCAATGCGCGCACATCCTGCTGCGCCGGCGGCCAAGGCGCAAAGCAATAAAGTCCCGTATCGCAATGACGGCAGCATTATCAATCCAAGTGGCTCTTAGCCCTTTGCGCCTACTGCACATCCTGCGCGGCAAATACTTTCTTAACCCACTCCTGAAACCTATTAACTGATTCGGGTCTAAGGCATTCCAGCTGAACCTTGAAGACGCTGTCAATAAGAGCGCAATCTGCAATGTGACACGGAGCATCGGATCGATTGGCAAAGCTTGAGGCTGCCATTCATGGATAGCCGTCGAGAACCCGCCGACTGGCGCCAGATCGAGGAACTGCGCGCCGCGTACCTCTACGACGCCTGCCAAACCGAGGGCTGCACAGAATGCCGCGGCTCCATTCCGAGGCACATGCTTACACGAACTTCAGCACGGCTGTGACAACAGCGGCCCGGGAAATCGCCCGCCCCGGCGCCGAGCAAGTGAACGCAGTGCACGTTGCGTGAGCAAGGTCTTGGTGGACCTAAAGGGAGTAAGTTCGAACTGCTTTCTCGCGACTTTGAAGCGCTGGGCGGTGCAGTTGGATTGCCCCGGTCTAGCTTAGCTGATCGGCATCACTTCGCTGGGAAGAGTCTGCTGCGAGTCGAGCAGACGTGTTGCCTATAGGCTAATCCGCTCGCGGGGTGCCGCCGTCCCTAAGCTGCGAGGTCGGTCCCAAGACTTCGGCGGAGTGTGGGGTCGTCAACCTCGGTGAGAATGAAGGCCCGGGTGCCGGAGTCAAGGTAGGCCACATTGGGCGCCGATGCTTTGAGCAAGAGGCGACGCGCGTGGAGCCCTCATGCTTTCGTACTTCGTGCGTGAGGTCCGGTCGAGCCTCGCATTGCGTGACTTGACATGTCCGCTCTATGGCGGGAGCTGCCACTACGCTGCAACGAGCGCGTGTTGCGAAGGGCAAGTAGCGAGCCAGAGCGTTTGCAGTATCTTACATCCGGCTTATCCTACCAGCGGATATGACACCGTACTGGGCCTTAGGCTGCCATTGGTTTGTGCAGCCGTGCTGTGCTGCGGTCGCCGCGGAGGTTACAAAGTTGACCCAATACCTGTGCTGGGCGACGCTAAAGCTTGTGTTGTCCTACGCGGCGGGAGATCGCAAGGAACTCAGCGCAATCACAAGGGACTGCACCAATCCGATGGCGCCGGAGATCGGCTTAAACTGATGCACGTCGGCGCTATCGACCAAGAAGCACACGGAGCCGTACTTGGCGAGTGGACTGCTCGGCACGTCCGTGATCGTCAAAGTCGGAATGCCGCGGATCTTCGCATCCCGCACGACCTCGACTACTGATGGCGCATATTCTGCAAACGAAACTGCCACGAGAAGATCGCCGGGCCGCATCGTTGCCACCTGCTGCAGAACCATGCCACCGACGAAGTCGAGGAACTGGCATCTCATCTCGAGACGGATGAGGCCGTACGCGAAGTAAGAAGCGATTGGGAACGCGCGTCTTTGCCCGATAACGTATATATGTTCTGCATCGTTCAGCATACTTACCGCTTGCCGCAAATCATCCGCATTAACGGTTTGTCTGAGCTGCTCCAAGCTAAGGGCCGACGCCTCGCAGAACTGCTGCAGGATCGCGTACGGGTCGTCGCCGGACAACTCCTCGAGTTGCCTTTTGTGTTCGAATATTCGTTCACGATAGGCCGGTGCGCCTTCTATCAATCGAACCCTGAACACCTTCTGCATTTGGGAGAAGCCTGAGTAGCCGAACTCCTTCGCGAACCGGATCAGCGTTGACGGCTGCACATCGCAACGCCCGGCCAACTCGGCGACAGTTGCCAACGCAAATGCGTTTGGATCATCGAGAGCCCTTTGCGCAATGCGCTGTAAATGCGGGCTTAATCCGTCGTAGGCCTCATGAATCCTGTGCCTCAGCGTGTCGTACGAGGCGGGTGCGTCTGCTCTCATCTTAGGGATCTCTCGATTCACCTGAAGGTGTTGATGTTGGCGCTGGGCGTCAACTCTGTCTTGTCGCGCACCGCCAATGAATGGCAGTCGAACGAATGTTCAATTCACGATTGACAAGTTCTGTTGACGTGGCGTAGCTGTATTTTGATTGAACATTCATTCTTTTTGAATCTATAGAATTTTTGTTCAGTTTCCCGAAGGGCGGCAGCGGCGAGCAGGCGACGCGTTGCAACAATGAAGTGCGCACGTAGGCGGGCCACTATCCCGTATCACGAAGCGCAGCCCCGGGACCAATTGGGAGTGACGCCAAAACGGAGGATGACGTCGTGTCAGGTGGAATTTCACGTCGCAAACTACTTGGAACAACAGCCGCCGTCAGCGCAGCCGGCGGTCTCGGTTTCATGGGGCCATGGAAGCACACCCGTGTTTATGCCGCCGCATCTGACAAACCGATCAAGATTGGTCTTACCCACGATGCAAGCGGCCAATTCGCAAACTCCGGGCAGGCCGAGAAGCGTGGCACGATCATGGCAATTGAAGAGGCGAATGAAGCCGGTGGCGTGCTTGGGCGCAAGATCGAACATGTTTGGATGGACACGGAAACGAATCCGCAGACAGGAACCCGTGTCGCTCAACGCATGATTACGCGTGAGAATGTTCACTTCCTGGTTGGAGCCATTCAGTCGGGAACAGCCAACGCAATCAGCCAAGTCGCACAAAAGTATGGCTGCATCTATTTCAACACCAATTCAAGCTCGCCGACGGAATCCGGGAAGAACTGCCATCGTGTTAAGTTCGTCTGGGACGGTAATGGTGAGAACTTCTCGCGTGCGGCTGCCCGCAACGCCATTAGTGCGTTCGGGAAAAACTGGTACCTTATATATAACGACTACGTTTGGGGGCAGAACACAAACGCCGCGACCAAGAAGGTCGCAACCACTTTCGGCGCAAACATTGTTGATGAAGTTGCGGTGCCGGTGGGCACCCGGGACTGGTCTTCGATACTTTTGAAGATCCAGCAGGCCAAACCTGACGTCGTCGCCGCGGCTGTTGGTGGGGATGACTTCAAGGTCATGCGTCAGCAAGTTCGTGACATGGGGCTCGACACGAAGCCGGCGTGGATGAACAACCAGCAGGATTGGCCAGATGTTTACGGTCTGGGTGCGGCGTCCGCATTCGGCGTTTTCGGCACCACCTGGTACCACTACCTTGATCTTCCGGGAGCTTCGGGCTTCGTGAAGCGTTATCAGCAGCGCTATGAGACAACGAGGATAAATGTGCCCGGCAACGTAACCTACAACGGCTATGTTGCGATGCGTGAGCTCATCCGAGTCATTGGCGAAGTCGGCAGTACCGACAACATCAAGATCATCAAAGCGCTCGAGGGGCGGACGATGTCAGCCAAAGATCGCATGCAGCATCATGACGCCTACATCGATCCCAATTCGCATCATGTGCAGCAAACGATTTATCTGGCACGCGGCAATAGCAGCCCACGCGACAAGACCGACTATTTCGAGATCTTGAGTTCTTCAGATCCAAAATCCATTCGTGCGAGCGCCGACGACACCTGCAAGCTCGAGTCTTACGACAGCACGCCGAACTACGACCAGGGTTGACCTCCCTACCCCTGGACGTTCATGGCATGGGCGCAGCGTGCGCGCGGCGTTCATGCCCTTCTTCTGGCGGTCGGCAAGTTATCGAAGGTGCTGGCGTTATCAGTGCGTGCGAACAGTCATGGCCACTCTGTACCATTT
>JBCDAH010000213.1:0-5121 GCA_039186015.1 Pseudomonadota bacterium | reverse complement strand
CGGCTTGGAAGAACTTGGACTTGAGGAGCTCCTGGAACCCAGGAGAATTCACTGCCGCAACAAAGCCGTCCGCCAAGGCCTGCATGGCGTCGGCCGGGATGTCGCGCTTGACCATGAAGTTATACGTTGCGCCGACCGGGAGGATTTTCCTAGCGTCGGGGACGATGGACGCAATTGAAGACAGGACCTTGCCATCCTCAAGCTTAATGTCGTCCGTGCTTGTGTGGCACAAATTGCGCAGCTTGCCGGCGCGGATCAGGTCGATGTGCTCGTGGAGGCCGCCGCCCGCGATGTCGGTTTCACCTTGAAGTCCGGCCAGTGTCGCGGGCTTCCCACCTTTATAGGGAACGTACTTCAAGTCGATGCCGGCGATGTTCGCGATGATCAACGCGAGTTCGTGCCAAACGCCGCCTGTGCCAGAGGTCGAAATACTGACCTTGCCCGGGTTCGCCTTGGCGGCCTTGATGACATCGCTCAGCGACTTGTAAGGGCTGTCTGCGCGAACCGACCACGACGCCAGCGCGTTCGCAGCTTTAAAGGGCACCCAATCCTCCCACGGTGTGAAGGACGCGTGGCCCATGACGCGCACGAACCTATTGTAGTTGGCGCCGCCGAGCACGGTATAGCCGTCCGAGCGCTGGGCGCCGACGAATTGCGTCGCGATGCCGCCGACGGCGCCGGGCTTATTGATGACGTTGATGCGCCAGCCTTTCGCGGCCGCCATTTCCTGCGCGATCTTGCGCATGATGGTGTCCGTGCCGCCGCCCGGTGAATACATCACCACAAGCGTGATCGGCCGCTCCGGAAAGCTGGCACCATATGCCGTTCCCGGCATCGTAATCTGCAAGCCCGCCATGCCGGCGACTGCGCCGGTTCCGGCCAGGAATGATCTACGGTTCGTGCCATTATTGTTCTGGGTCACGTGTTTCCTCCTCCTCCAATACGTAGCCTCCGCCTCGTTGCGGGCGGTTGCGGCTTCAAGATCGCGCGTTGGGTCCGCGATAGCTGCAGTTGTCCAAGAACGTTGTGACGCGCTCTTCGAGTTCGGTTTCCATGAGTGCGTTCCAGCGGTTGTTGAATCCGAACAGCGCAATCACGGAGCAGATCTCAACAATCTGCGCCGCTGAGAAATGCGCCCGCAGGATGTCCATGTCAGCCGGGTCGGCCGACGACGGGCATTGCCCGCCCGAGAGCGCAATGCGCAGCGCAGCACGCTCGGCCTCGCTGAACAGCGAGCTACGCTCGAACTCCCAAAGCGCCTGAAGCTTGTCCTGAGGGACGCCGTTGTCTGCACCGTTCTTGAAGGTATGCGCCGAGCAATAGCGACAACCGTTGGACAGGCTGGTGACGTGCGCAACCATCCACAGCAGCGCCGGGTCAACCGTGCCATTGGGATTGCGGACGACGGCGCGAATGAGATTAAGAACGGCTTTGGCGATCTCCGGCCGGTGCGATAGCGTCAACATCGAATTGGCCACGAAGCCGGTTTGCGCGGCGAGCCACTTAATCTCGTCGGCCGCGTCTTTGCTCGCGTCCAAATTAAGCGGCGGGACATACGCCATGCGTTCCTCCTCAATCGATGTTTTTTGTCTTTCGCTAAAGGATTATCGGATAACGTTGCGCCGTCTAACTAAGCTTTGCTGATACCTCGTATTGGCATTTCTGAAGTTGGGGTTCAGAGATTGGTCTTGACGGACTTTGGGCGTGTGCGATCCGCTCCGTCCGGAACAGTGCCGCCGCCCGCTCCCACTCCGCGTTCCATCGCAATACAAAGGGTCCCGATTTGCTTGCCGACCTCATCGGCGTTGTCGCGCCTGTCCTGCTCATTGCCGGCATCGGGTATTGGATTGAGAAAGCCGGTCCAAATCTCGACACGAAGAGCTTGAGTGCGCTGGTCATGATGGTGGGCACGCCGGCTCTTGTTTTCTCGTCGCTCACATCGACCGACCTTCCGGAGGCTATGCTCTTGCAGATGTCGGTGGGCGCATTCGGCGCAAGTGTGATTGCGAGTACGCTCGCCGCCGGGTTTTTGTTGGCCGCTGGCCTCGACATCCGCAGCTTTTTGCCCAGCCTGAGCATGCCAAACTCCGGCAACATTGGCCTTCCGATCGTGTTGCTGGCGTTCGGCGAAACCGGTCTGGCTGTTGGCGTCGCGTTCTTTTTCGTTATCGCGATCCTGCAATATACGGTCATGCCGATCATCACCGCCGGATCGTTTTCGTTCGGGCGGATTGCGAAAGAGCCGCTGGTCTGGGCCGTGGCAGCCGTTCTGTTCTTCAAGCTCAGCGGCCTCACGCCCCCCGCCATTGTCAGTCAGACGACAAAGCTGCTGGGCGGCATGATGATTCCGGTGATGGTGATCCTGCTGGGCGCTGCCATTGCGCGCCTGGAAGTGCGCGACTTCAGAACGTCGCTGGGGCTTGCAGTCGCGCGCCTCGTGATCGGCGTAATCGCGGGAACTTCGGTCGTTATTCTATTGGGGGCAACAGGCGTTGTCGCAGGCAGCCTCTTCTTGATGGCGGCGATGCCATCGGCAATCGTCACGTACGTGTTCACCGAGCGCTATGGCCGTGACCCGGAGAAAGTCGCCGGGCTTATTGTTGCGTCGACCGTTCTGACATTCGCGATTTTGCCGTTTCTTTTGTGGATCGCCATTGGCATTGCAGCATTGGACGCACCGCTCGCAACTTGGCTGTCTGCGGTGCGTCTGAGTTGAGGCTCTATCAAACAAGATGGAACGTTTCGCGCTTCGTGTCTCACGAAGTCGGCGAGATGCAGGCTTGTCCGAGTGAGTCCACGGCAAGCGGAAATGATCTACGGCATCGGCACGTCGTTCACGAATTTCGGCACATGATACCCGCGCTGGGTTCCCGGGCGTTCGGCAATGCGAACGTACCAGTCCTTTACGTTCGGGTAGTCGTTCAGATTGACCTCTTGCCACTCGAAGCGCGATACCCAGGGCCAGCATGCCATATCGGTGATCGAGTATTCGCCACGCCCGTCGCCGGCGATGAAGTCGCGCCCGTCGAGCCGCTTGTTCAGAACGCCATACAGGCGATGGCCTTCCTTCGCGTAACGCTCCTCCGCATACGCTGACTTGCCCTTGTTGTATTTCACGAAGTGATGGACCTGGCCTAGCATCGGCCCAAGGCCGCCCATTTGCCACATCAGCCATTCGATGGCCGGCCAGCGCGCGTCACCGTGTGGCAGGAATTTTCCATACTTCTCCGCGAGATAGAGCATGATGGCGCCCGTCTCCATCATCGCCACGCCGGTGTCATGGTCGACAACAACGGGTATGCGATTGTTGGGGCCGATTTTCAGAAATTCGGGCGCGTGTTGCTCACCGTTGGTGATGTCGATCGCATGGGTGGTGTAGTCGACGCCGAGTTCCTCGAGAAGCATCGAGACCTTCCGCCCGTTTGGCGTGGTCCAAGTGTACAAGTCAATCATGGTCTCATCTCTCTCCACTTGAGCTGAAGGCGGGCGCCAACCTTTCGATCGGCACGTCTATGTCTCCGGCAAGAATGTTGCGCGGATCGATTTCAGATGCGCGCGCATGGCCTCGACGGCACCGTTGCGGTCGCGGCGTTCGAGTGCGTCGACGATTGCATCGTGTTCGGCAAACGAGTGATAGTCGGGTGGTGGCCCGCCGTCCGGAACGTCGAGGCGTGACCAGACAACGGAAACCCGAACCTGATTAACGACACCGTGCAGCTCGGCCAAGAGCGAGTTACAGGCCGCCTCGGCGATGGCGGCGTGAAACGCTGCATCCAACTGTTCGTAGATGGGCCAGCTGGGTGCCGTGCGTGTCTCCAAAGTCAGTGCGCGCAATTCGGCCAGCTGCAACGGCGTTGCGTGGACGGCGGCCATGCCGGTGAGTTCGGGTTCGAGCACCGTGCGCGCGATCATCGCTTCATGCGGGCTGGTCCGCTCGGCAAGAGCCATGACGTCCGACAGGCGGATGCCCGTTGTGCCAGACGCGGCCACCAAAAACGTACCGCGTCCGATGTGGCGTTGCACAACGCCTTCGGCCTCTAAAACGGT
Organism: Pseudomonadota bacterium; assembly: GCA_039186015.1. Taxonomy (GTDB): domain Bacteria; phylum Pseudomonadota; class Alphaproteobacteria; order Rhizobiales; family Hyphomicrobiaceae; genus JBCBWG01. Next base: position 1,074 of record JBCDAH010000213.1, on the reverse strand, counting down.
CAGCGCCTTGCGCAGTTCCGCGCGCGAGATGCCGAGCACCTCCGACAATTGGCGCTCGGGCGGGAGGCGACCACCGGATCGAATCCGCGCGTCTGACAGCCAGGCACGAAGTCTTTGTAACGTCGGCTGCTTCTGCCGTTGGAGCTCAATGACCAAATTGGTTGACCAATGTTCTGTTTTGCCTAAGACGCCGCTGAATCATCCCGAAATTCATCATGAAAAGGGCGCCAAATTCCATTCTTAGCTTTACATGATTGATTCTCTCGTGACAGTCTCAAGACTAAGAAGCTAGATTGGTCAACCAATTTTTGATTTGTGTCAACCAATCAAGTGGGTAAGCGCGCCGCGAATGCGCCCGTGACAGTGAGTGTCGGGCGGTCGGCGCTCGCGAGCGGATGGGGGGTGCGTGTATGGCCGCGGGTGTTGACATCAAAGTGCCATCACGGATGAAGGCATGGGTTCTGGGCAACCCGGACGAGCTTCACTTGGTCGACAAAGATGTGCCTGTTCCGGGCCGTGCCGAAGCGCTGGTTCGGATCGATGCCGTTGCGATCTGTGCGACCGATCTTGAGATTATGACATACGGCACGCCCGCGCTGATCGAGGGGGGTGCGCCGTTCAACAAGAACTTCACACCCGGCCATGAGTACATGGGGACGATTGCGGCACTTGGGCCCGGTGTTGACGAGTTCAATGTCGGCGACCGCGTTACGGTTGAGATCCACGCCGGGTGCGGTCAGTGCAAACGCTGCCGCATGGGGATGTACACGTCCTGTCTCAACTACGGCAAAAACTACGGCGACCAAAACAAGGGCCATCGCGCAAACGGCTTCACGACGGACGGAGGCTTTGCACAATATGCCATCAATAACATCAACACGATGATCAAGGTGCCCGATGCGATGTCGGACGAGGAGGCAACGCTCGTCGTCACTGCCGGCACGTCGATGTACGGGCTCACGGAGCTTGGCGGTCTAGTCGCCGGCGAGAGCGTCATTGTGATTGGGCCGGGCCCGATCGGGCTATTGGCGGTCGCCGTTGCCAAGTCGCTCGGCGCGTCACCTGTTGTTCTCG
>JBCDAH010000212.1:0-5204 GCA_039186015.1 Pseudomonadota bacterium | reverse complement strand
GAGCGCGTTTTAGTTGGCGCTGTTCGCACGCTCGCAGGCTCGCGGCTCGAGCGCTGGCCATCCTGCGAGGACGGTTTCAGGCCGCGCCAGCGGCCCGGCGCGTTGCGGCGCCCCCGCGGAGGGCCCGGCCGTTAGGCCGGAATAGCCCGTGAGCGAAAACAACCGCGCCAGCGGCCCGCCGCGTTGCGGCGCCCCCACCCCAACGCGGGTGTTCCCGCGTTGGGCATTTCAAATGTCGAGATGGCGTATCCGCCATCTCGATGGGGCCCGAGCGAAGCGAGGAATAGCCGTGAGCGAAAGCGATCCTGAGTTGCTACGCGGCAAAGACACTCTTCGCGCCGCCAGACTTCTGCGTCTTGAAGATGGAGCCAGCGTCCGGTGCCGGCGGCAGTGGCATGCGGACGGGCACATCGGCCAGGCGCGGCGTCAGCGAGACGGTTCCGCAAATGATGCGCGACTGCATATCGTCCCATTGCTCTTGCTGTGGCAGGCGCTGCAGATACGAGCCGGCACCCATCAATGGCCATGCGTCACCGGCAAGGCACTCATAGAACAGGATTGATCGCGCGCGATCGCTGCGGTTTGGTGCTGAGCCATGCAACGCCCGCACGTGATGCACTGTCATGCTTCCGGCTTTGCCGGTCAGTGTGACGGCGCTGTCGAGATCAAAGCCGGGATCATCCGGGTCGACCGCACCGCAGAACACGCCGTCTGGATTATGGTGGCTGAGCACAGGCGCTTTGTGCGAGCCGGGAATGACCTGAAGCGGGCCGTTCTCAAGATCGACATCCTCCAGCATCAGGCCGCAGGCTAACAACGCGTCGTTGGTATGTGGGTAGAACGCCCAGTCCTGATGCCATTCAACGGCGGCACCGCCATCCGGCGCCTTGGTGTTGAGCTTTGCGGTTTGCAGCAACACGTTTGGGCCGAGCAGTTGCTTCAGCACTTCGGTAATCCGGGAGTTGGTCAGCACCTCCCAGTAGTAGGGGTGCTGCTTATGCGGCAGTTTGATCCGTGTCAGCTTCGGTTGTTCTGCGGAGTGCCCATTATCGAGGTCGTAGACGGCATTGCTCTCGGTTACGGTTCGCGATTTGTCGATCAGGTCATGCGTGATCTCGCGCAATCGCGCCAATTGCTCCGGCGTGACGACATTCTCGACCAGAAGGTAACCGTTATCGTGATAGGATTGGACCTGATCGGGTGAGAGCATCGCGGGTTCCTCCTGTCTGTTTTGAGAGGAGTAGACGCCCGCAAGCCGGCGCTGTCAAAGCGTGTGAGCCGGCAATGGTCGGGACTCCTACCAGCGTTCAGTATGGCCAACGTTCGGCATGGCGGAAACGTGGATCCCAGGCACCCCGGCCTCGGTCGGGGCAGGCAAGCCCGGGATGACGACGGTCTCAGACGGTGCCGGGCTGCAGCCGTTAGCCGCCGCTCTCCTCCAGCGCCTTTGGCATCAAACCCGCCTCGATCGCGGCGATCTGAAGCGCGAGGTACTTCGAGAAGATCCGGCATTGCGCCAGGCTGCCGGCTGTGAACCAGATGCCCGGTTGCGGTGTGCGCTTCCACATATTGGCGAGCTCGCCGCCGGTGTCGAAGCCCCAGACCTGGCCCGTCCGCTCGGCAATGGCATCGCCCATGTAAGCCCGCACAACCTCTTGCTGATTGAGATATCCGGTGGCCGCAACCACGACGTCGGCCGACGTGACGGAGCCGTCTTTCATGTGCGCGCCTTCGGGCACGAACCTGTCGATGTCTTGGTAATGGATGACCTTGACCCGACCATCAACGATCAAATCCGAACAGCCGACATTGAAGTAATAGCCGCCACCGCGCCGAAGATACTTCATCTGGAAGCCGGTCTCGTCTTCGCCGCCGAAGTCCAGGCGGAAGCCGCGCGCTGTGAGACCGTCGAGCAACGGCTTGTCAGCTGCTTTCATTTCGGCGGTCGACTGTTTGTAGGCCTGGATTAAGAAGTTGTACGGCGCAGCAGTGGAAATCAAATCGCAGTCGTCGACCGACGGGCCCTCGTTGTAAATCGCGTAGACCTTCTGCGCTTCCCGCAAGCTGACAATGTAGGTCGTGTTGCGCTGAACCATGGTGACGTCGGCGCCGCTCGCATGCAGGTCCTGCGCGACGTCGTGGGCGCTGTTGCCCGTGCCGAGCACGAGAGCCTTGCGGCCCTTCCAGTCATGGCCGTCGGTATAGGCGCCGGAATGGACGACCGGGCCGGCGAACGTATCGAGACCGGCAATATCCGGCATCACCGGCATACTGCTGACGCCCACCGCAAAGACAACGTGGCGTGGCTTGACGATGCGTTCCGTCCCGTCCGTTTTGCGCAACCGGACCGTCCAGTGGCCCGCATCGTCGTCATAGTCACCGCCGACCAGCTCTGTCCCGGTCCAGACGTTCAGCTCCATGCACTCGGCATAGGCTTCGAACCAGTTCGCGAGCTTGTCCTTCGGGATGAAGACAGGGAACGTTTTCGGGAATGGCATGAACGGCAGATGGTTGACGTGAACTTCGTTGTGCAGCGTCAAGGAGTGGTACCGCTTACGCCAGTTGTCGCCGACGCGTTCGTGCCGGTCGATCAACAGCGTGTCGACGCCCAGGGCGCCTAGACGTGCAGCGACGCCGAGGCCGGCCTGACCGGCGCCGACAACCAATACCGCCGGCTCACGGTTTTCGAATGCCTGGGTCTTGAGACGCTTGTCGAGCCAGTTCTCCCCGCCGAAGTCTCGCGAATAGGCATCTGCGGCCACTTGCACGCCTTCGACAATGCCGTGCTTGGATAGGTCCTCAAGCGTCGTCGCCAATATCCAGGCGCGGAGTTCGCCCGGCGACACAGGGTCGGGCACAAGCCGCACAACGCCGCTGGCGTTGCCATGCGCTGTCTCGAACGTAAAAATGGCCTCGATAGTATCAACGCCGGCCCGCGAAACGACGCTCGGCGCCATCCGGTCATCCGGCACACGAAATGCCGTCGGCTGTATCTGCGCAACGGTCCTGTTGAACGCAGCTGCAATCGCAGACGCGCCTTGAAACGTGCGAATATGCCATGTGAACGCAACAAGATCCCGCCAGTACCCGTCATGCAAGAAGAGCGCGGCTGCCGCGTCGCCGTCGCCCTGTGCGAGCGCGTCTTCGAAGGCCGTTAGCCACCGGATTGTGGCCTCACGCGGTGTGACGTTTGCGAGTGCGACATCCAGCGGCATGCGAGACCTCCCGAGGATTGACACGAAGCCGGGCCATATCTAAGCGCGTCGAACCTTCGCTAGGCCGCTGCACTGGCAGTGCCGGCCAAGTCCAGCCCCGACGCACCGTCGCGTGTTATGCTGGCCTGCCGCAACGCATCGCCGATGCGATTGATTTCACCTTGTGATAGTTTCATCAATGGCGGCCGGACGACGGCACGGTTTTGCCGCCCAAGCAGAACAGCAGCTTCCTTCATCCGATTATGCATGTCGAGGAACGGTGCCGCATAGAAGGCCTGCGTCACCGGCTGCATGCGATCGTTAATCGCGCGCGCCGTCGCGAGATCATTGCGCCGAATGGCCTCAAACATCGCCACCTGCAAGTCTGCGATGATGCTTCCGGCTCCGGACAACAGGCCGTTGCAGCCCATCGATAAAGAGGCCATCAGCCAGGCGCTGTTGGTCGTCAGGACATTGATCGGGCGCGGCAGGGATTGGAGCGTTCGCACATTGCGCTCGTGCTCCAAAGGCTCGGCTGTCCAATCCTTAATCGCACGAATTGCCGGGATGGCTTCCGTGAGCCGAATGATGGTTTCCAGCGGATATGCGAGATTGGTCCAGCGCGCATAGTTGAAGCAGATCAGCGGCAGGTCGGTGGCATCTGCGACGGCCTTGAAGTGCGCCTCAGCCATTTCCGGGCGGCGCTCGCCACCCATCATGAGCACGGTTGACGGGAACACGAGTAGCGCAGAGGCGCCGGCCTTTGCCGACATCTTGGCAATCCGCGCGGCCTCATGACTGCCGTCCGCGTAGACCCCGGCGATGATTGGGAGACGATCGCCGATCTGGCTGAGCGTGCGGTCCAAGACTTCGTGCTGCTCATCGAAGCTGCAGGCATGCACTTCCGAGGCATGACCATTCACGGTGATCGCAGACAGGCCGGGTGTCGCTGCAACATGGGCGAGATGGCGATCGGTCTCCGTCCAATCGATTGCAAAATCCGTATCAAAAGCCAGAAGCGTCGCTGGGATCACTCCGCTTGGGTTGAAGTTCTCAAAATGTGGCATGCCAACCTCCTTGTGCGCCGTCCGTTCGCGCCCATCGAGCGGCACTAGCCTGCGGGACTCCGACGCACGATTCAACCCGGTCAACCCGGAATGGCGCCCGACATCGTAATACGGGGCTGGGACGGTTCCCGCACAGTTTAAACTGAAATCCTGGAAGAGGGCGACCCATGCTCGAACGTTTTGGACCGAAGCTCAACGTGGCCGTTATTGGAAGTTCTGGAGGGATCGGACAGGCCATTGTTACGGCCGCGGCCACGTTGGCGAACGTGCAACAGGTCTATGCACTGTCGCGACGCCGTCCAACAGCATGCGAAACGAAGGTGTCTTGGCACGAGATTGACATCACCAACGAACCCTCAATTGCGGCTGCTGCCAGTGAGTTGCGTGATGCTGGTGCTCCCGACATCATCGTCGTGACGACTGGACTGCTGCACGACGGGCCGGATTTCCAGCCGGAGAAGGACTGGCGCCATCTCGACGCAGACCGCATGGCGCGGTCATTCGCGGTCAATGCGATTGGCCCAGCCATTGTCGCGAAGCACATGCTCACGATCATGCCGAAGGACCGTATGGGCGTCTTTGCCGTGTTGTCGGCACGGGTCGGCTCCATTTCGGACAATGCGCTCGGTGGCTGGTATGGCTACCGCGCATCGAAAGCCGCTTTGAACATGGTTCTGCAGAACCTGGCCATCGAGCTGCACCGTAAGAACCGCGCGACGATTGCCGTCGGCCTCCATCCCGGCACAGTCGATACGCAATTGTCGCAGCCGTTTCAGGCCAATACGCGACCCGGCCAGCTCGTTCAGCCCGACATTGCAGCGCGAAACCTTCTGTCCGTCATCGGCAATTTGCGCGCTGAAGACAGCGGCGGCGTATTTGCGTGGGACGGCGTGCGCATACCAGCGTGAGTAAGGAGTCTTTGATTGCGCTGTTCGCGAGTTTT
>JBCDAH010000211.1:0-5249 GCA_039186015.1 Pseudomonadota bacterium | reverse complement strand
GCAAACTGTTTGACGATATGCGTATGGCGCCGCTGTCGCCCGAATGCGATCGGGCAATGATTTGCGGCAATCCGAACATGTTGGTCGACCTGCGGCACATGCTGGAGGCGCGCGGTTTTGTTGAGGGCTCAGGCGGACAGCCGGGCGACTACGTCGTCGAGAAAGCGTTCGCGGAACGCTGATGCCAGGCGGTACGGTGCTGCCAAGTGGCTTGGGCTTGAGGCATCCGCGTGGACGTCGGGTGTCTTCTATGCCGCGATCCGGTGCTCTGCGGCGCTGGGGACGAGCTGCTTCATCATGGCCAGGCCTGCCAGGCGACGCTCACCCGGCAGGCCGATTTCAACGTCCGCAATCGGTGACCAGCCCTCTTTGAGATAAAGTGGGATGCCGGGCAGGGTCGCAACCAGTTCAACCTTAGCGAAATCATGTGCAATCAGATCGGCTTCGGTGCGGTGCAACAGCCGCGTTGCAAGCCCTTGCCTGGCCGCCTTTGGATGTACGTAGACGCTTCGAATGCGCGGTATGCCGGCTGGCGCGTCGTATGCTGCAGAGCCCTGCCAAATCGGACAAGACCGTGGCCGGACAGTCCAAGCGGCAGACGCGACGATCTCAGTGTTGATTTCGGCGACGAAGCAGGCGCGGTCGCGGATAGAGGCCGGGTCCATGGTGCCCCGTAAGATCATCGCTTCGATGTCGTCATGGTTGTAGTGTCCTTGAGAGAGCAGGCGTAAAGCGGCTGCCTGCATGGCCACCAGCGCCTCGTAATCAGCCATCGATGCGCGACGGATCTGCGCTACGGTTGCCATCGACATCTCCATTGACGTTGCGGAGCGGACCCCGCGCGGGATTGCGATACCGGGTCGTCCTGCAATCGGATTTCCTGGTCCGTAGGCATAGGTCGCGGACCGACGGCACGCTGTTCCCAGCACAACAGTGGTGGACCTTCGCTGAACGAAAATCGCGTAAAGGCCAGGAGTTGAGGCGTAAAAGGGAGAAAATCGTTGGTTCACGGCGGCTTTTGCGTTTCAGGTTTAGCTGGAACCATCCCACACCCCCTCCCGGCCACCCAACGGGACGATTTCATGGGTGGCCGGGAGGGGGTGTGGGCCGGCGTAGTGCTTCCGCCTATGGCGGAAATGATCCAGTGCGTTGCCGGAGAACTCAGGACCCGAGGCGGCTAGTCGACGGGGGGCGGATGCGGCCTCGGGTCCTGGCGCGCTGCGACCGGAAGGGAAACGGTCGCGCAGCGAAGGGGGGGGGTAAACTGCGTACTAGGCCTCCTGTGCTGCGTTGACTTGAGATGAGAACCGGTTGGGTAAGCCCCGGTCTCCACATGGTCAGTCGCAACCGCGCGGCGCCATGTTCCCCGACTATTGTCGTTTTCTGCCGTCAGCGCTGTTCCCTAGAGAACGCCTGCGATTGCGCATTGTACTTTTTGAGTTTTGCGGATGTGGCCGGAGCGGTTCTATGCTCAAACGCCTGTACCACCGCCCGGCCAAGGCCTTGGACAAGAAATACATTGGCCACGCGCCCAGGACCGCTTGCATCGCAGCACCCGAGCAAGCTAATTGGCGCCATGACCATGGAAACGCGCATTGATCACACGTTTGCTAAGCTCCGGGCTGAAGGACGCTCGGCGTTTGTTGCATTTATAACGGCTGGTGATCCGGATCTCGCCACCTCAGCGGTAATTCTGAACGGGCTGCCTGAGGCCGGCGCCGATATCATTGAACTCGGCATGCCGTTTTCGGATCCGATGGCCGACGGCCCTGCGGTTCAAGCCTCGTCACAACGGGCACTTCAGGCAGGCGCGACGCTGGCCAAGACGCTCGACATGGTCGCGGAGTTTCGAAAGCGCGACAATACGACGCCGATTATCCTGATGGGGTACTACAACCCACTGTTCGTGTTTCCGACGGAGGCATTTCTCGATCGTGCCAAGGCCGTTGGCGTCGACGGCCTGATCATCGTCGACCTGCCGCCGGAAGCGGATGACGAGGTGTGCTTGCCGGCCCAGGAACGTGGCCTGAGCTTCATTCGGCTCGCGACCCCGACGACAGATGATGTGCGTTTGCCACGCGTCCTTCAAAACACATCTGGGTTTGTTTATTATGTGAGCATTACAGGAGTCACGGGCGCCGCATCGCCAGAAGTTGACGCTGTCGCCACACACGTGAACCGCATCAAACGGCAGACTACATTACCTGTATGTGTGGGTTTTGGGGTAAAGACGCCGGAACAGGCCAAGGCACTTGGCACTGTGGCCGATGGTGTGGTTGTTGGGTCTGCAATCGTTAACCGCATAAAGGACAGTCTTGATCAGGATGGAGCTGCGACTAGCCAAACGGCATCAGCTGCCCTAGATCTCGTGCAAGACTTAGCGCGCGCTTTGGCGCAGCGCTGAGCCCGCGACGCGCGGAGACCGCGTCTTTAACAGGTCATTGGGGGTACGCCCCCAACAGCCAGGAGCACCCTTCGGCGTGAACTGGATCAGCAATGTCGTACGCCCGCGGATCCGCAGCTTTCTGACGACGAAGCGCGAGATCCCGGACAATATGTGGATCCAATGTCCCGAGACCGGGCAAATGGTTTTCCACAAGGATCTGGAGGCGAACCAGTTCGTCATCCCAGGGTCTGATTATCACATGCGTGTCGATGCGCAGACGCGGCTACGGCTGCTGTTTGACCGCTCGGAGTATGAGCCGGTCGCGCTTCCGGATGTGCCGCCTGATCCGCTGAAGTTTCGCGACGGCCGCCGCTACACCGATCGGCTGCGCGATGCCCGCACAAAAACCGGCCTGCAGGACGCCGTGCTGGTTGGCGAGGGCCGGTTGCATGGCCGCATGGTCGTCTCAGCTGCACAGGACTTCCGGTTTCTCGGCGGATCGCTGGGTATGGCCGCAGGCGAGGCTGTGATTGCCGGAATGTTGCGCGCAGTGGACCTGAATACACCGTTTATTCTGTTTGCTGCGTCCGGCGGCGCCCGGATGCAGGAGGGTATCCTCTCGCTGATGCAAATGCCGCGGACGACGATTGCGGTGCAAAAGCTGCGTGACGCGGGATTGCCTTATCTTGTTGTCTTGACGGATCCGACCACGGGCGGAGTCACGGCATCGTATGCTATGCTCGGAGACGTCCACATTGCCGAGCCCGGCGCCCTTATCTGTTTTGCTGGCCCGCGCGTCATCGAACAAACGATCCGCGAGCGCCTGCCGGAAGGGTTCCAGCGTGCCGAATATCTGTTGGAGCACGGCATGATCGACATGGTTGTGCATCGCCACAACCTGCGGGACACGCTCGGGCGGCTCTGTGGGCTGTTGGGACCGCAGGGTGGCGACATTGTACCGGTCGAGGACATTATTGTCGCCGACCATACGGACGCCGCTGAGCCGTTACTGCTTCCGAACGGCGAGGCGCACGAAGACTCGCCGGTCTTGATGAATGGTCACGCACCTGATGCGAACGGGGATTCCGGTTTGGCGAACGGTCTTGCTTCCGGCGGCAGCGGCGAGCACTCAGACTCTGCTGGCGATGGGCGGACGAAGCCCAACGGTGAATACGTCAACGGTCGAGATCACGATGTCAGTGTCGAGCACGGCGACCCGGATAAGGCGGCGCCGTCGCCTGCGGGAGCGAAGACACAAGACAGCGACTCCAAGGCGTCAGGCGTCACAAAGCAATAATCGAGCGTAACAGGCGACGCGCGCCACCGGGTTCAGACCATAGTATTCGCTCATCCCCGGGCAAGACGGCATACCGTGCCACTTTCATGGCGACCCCGACTCGGTTTTGTCTCGTCAACACGAAAATCAACCGGCTAATTCGGCATCTGAGGCATTTTTGAATGGCAGATGTAGCGGCAAGTACCAAACTGCTGTCCGAGCTGAAATCGCTTCATCCCATGATGATCGATCTATCGCTGGAACGCATCAAGACCTTGCTGGACGCGTTGGGACGGCCGCAGGACCGGCTGCCGCCGATGATCCACGTCGCTGGAACAAACGGCAAGGGTTCGACGACGGCATTTATGAGCGCCATGCTCCAGTCCGCCGGTCTCCGCGTCCATGTTTACACGTCACCTCATCTCGTGCGGTTTCACGAGCGCATTGCCCTTGCCGGTCCAGATGGCGCAACGCACCCGATTGGCGAGGACGAGCTGGTGGCGCTGTTGAACCGGGTTTCCGCGGTCAACGCCGACGATCCAATGACGTTCTTCGAGATTACAACGGCCGCCGCACTGGTCGCATTTGCCGAGACGCCGGCCGATGTCGTCATTCTCGAAGTTGGGCTCGGCGGGCGATTGGACGCGACAAATGTTGTCGATGTGCCAGCGCTTACCGTTATCACGCCCGTGGCCATGGATCACACCGATAAACTCGGGCAAACGCTGTCCGAAATCGCCGGTGAAAAGGCTGGGATACTCAAGCCGAACGTTCCCGGCATTATCGCACCGCAGCATGAGGATGCGCTTCTCGCAATCCAAAGAACGGCGGACCGCATCTGCGCACCTCTGACTCTCTTCGGCCAGGACTATGACGCGTACCTGCAGAATGGTCGTCTGGTCTATCAGGACGCAGAGCGGCTGCTGGACCTGCCGGTGCCGGCACTTCGGGGGCCGCATCAGCGTGTCAATGCGGCCGTTGCGGTTGCCGCTGTGCGTGCGCTGTCCGGTTGCGGCCGACCGGAGTTGCTTGTTGATGAAGGCGCGCTCGCGCAAGGGTTGACATCTGCGACGTGGCCGGCGCGCATGATGCCGGTAACCAGCGGCCCATTGCGTGCCGATATCGGACGAGACGATGAGTTGTGGATCGACAGCGGCCATAATCCTGCGGCCGGTCGCGCAATTGCCGAAGCGATTGCCGATTTGGAGGATACCAGTCCGAAGCCGACATTCCTCGTCCTCGGCATGATGGCGAACAAGGATGCGTCAGGGTTTGTTTCCGCATTCAAGGGGCTGGTCCGTGGCATCCTCACCGTGCAGGCGGAGTCCGCCGGAGATGGTGCGGCGTCGGCTGAAGAGTTGTGTGACATCGCAGACACCGTCGGCATCCCGGCTACGGCTTCGGCATCACTGCCGCAGGCCTTGCGAGACCTCGACCGGACGCATCCGGATCGCAAGCGGATACTGATCTGTGGGTCGATCTATTTGGCTGGGGATGCGCTGGCGTTTCAAGGCGCTCCGGCCTGAAGGTGGAGGCTTTCGTTTGCACTGTTCGCGAGTTTTTACGTGCGCTACCGCTCGCGACAAG
>JBCDAH010000210.1:0-5296 GCA_039186015.1 Pseudomonadota bacterium | reverse complement strand
GCACGTCAAGACTCGCTCGAGCCGCGAGCCTGCGAGCGCGCGAGCGTGCGAATAGCGCAACGAAAGACTCACCTAAGATCAGCCATCAGCGCAACCCGCGACGAGGGGCAGGACTGCCCAAGAGTTATACAACTCCAAACAGACATATCTCTCTTCAGAAGATTCTCAGCACATGTCACAATCAAGCAACATGGCCAATTATGGCCATTTTGAAGCCACAATATGGAGATAAAGAAGCAGTCATAACATATTGATTATAATGTAATTTTAATTATGCTAAAGTCCTGTAAATATCTATCGTCAAGCAAATTTGCAGACTTTTCCGCATGTTACTTGCGGACCACTCCGGCGTGTCGATCGTGCTCGGTCCGCCTGCCAGCCGATTGACCAGCGGCCGGCAGAACGCAACATGCAGGCGGAACCCGACGATCACATCCTATGAATGATCGACGACGTCTTTTGAATGATCGTGGGCGCCGAGTGAAAGAGTGGAGTGGCACATGTTGAAGCGTTTTAAGGCAGAAGTAGCACGGTTTGGGCGGGACGAGAGCGGTGCATCGCTTCTCGAATACACGATCCTCCTGGCCGTAATCACAGTCGGCGTCATCGCGACGATTTCGGCTGTCGGCACCTGGGTTGGCACACAATGGACCACCCTGAACACAACACTAACGAACTAACGAAACGCCAGGACGCAGACGGCAAGGCCTGATGCGTGTTGTGCCAGCCGACTAGCGCGCTCCCGGCACGAGCCGGGAGTGCGCCGAGTTGCCAACGACGACAGCGTGCCATGCCCAAAGCACGCTCGATATTGACTGGTTGATTGCCGGGCGCCGTTGTTAGAGTTGAGAACGGTTATGCGCGTAAACTCAGTATTGCTATTTGTCGGCGCGCTTGTTCTGGCCATCATTGCGACCGGCCTGACACTCAGCCTTCTAGGACAGCCAAAGCCTGCGCCACCACCAGTGGTTGCACAGCCGAAGCCGGAGCCGAAAGCGGCGCCGCTGCCGGTTCCCAAGATTGTCGTGGCTGTCAAACCGCTGGCATTCGGCGCGCTCGTCACGCGAGATGCCGTCAAAGAAGTTCCGCGGCCGAACGGTCTTGTTCCGGTCGGATCTTACCAGAGCGCCGCGCAGTTGATCAATGAACGCCGGATGGTGCTCAGCTTCATCGCGAAAGATGAACCGATATTGAAATCGCGCCTGGGCGCGCCCGGCGATCACGCAAGTCTCTCCAAGCTGATTGCGCCCGGCATGACAGCCGTTGCCATTCGCGTTGACGCCGTACGGGGTGTTGCGGGCTTTGTTCAACCGAGAGATCGCGTCGATATTCTTCTCACCAGACGCAAGTCGACGCCGCGGACACCAACCGCTGCGCAAGGTAGCGCGTTCAGCGATACGCTGCTTCAGAACGTCAAGGTCCTGGCGATTGATCAGATCGTGGACCGTACGCGCCAGGCAGAGCCACCAAAGGTCGTGACCGTGGAAGTCACACGTGAGCAGGCGCAGAAAATCGCGCTCGCCGCAACGATTGGGCAGTTGTCGCTCGCACTACGCGGCACCGCCGGAACACCATCTGCAATTGCGCGGCGGATTGGCGTGTCCGACCTTCCGAATGAAAAGAAACGGCGGGTTACAGGTCCTGTTCTGGATGAGCCGGACATCGTCGTGACGCGCGGTGTGAAGCGCCACGAGGTCGCAATACCCGGTCGCATCGTTCGATTGGAAGCGAACCGCACGGCCGACGACAAAGCGAAAGACGAAGACGATACAGACGCGGCCGCTGGGCCGAAGAGGGATGCAACAGATGATACGGGCCGCGCCTCACAGGGCCCGCAGTAATACGCAGCGCCGCCAGGACACTGCACAAAGACGGTACACGGTGGTGAGAGTAAGGAGTTCGAGCGTCATGGATTACCGGCGCGAGACGAGCAACCGGACGACAGCAATGCGAGGCGCGATTCAGCGGCTTCGCAATCGGTTCGCCTTCTGGTCGATCCTTGCGATTGCCATGTCGGCTCTCAGCGTTGACATCGTTCTCGCACAGTCGGCCATCCGACGGCTGGCGACCAACGGCGAGGTTGCGAGCCTCGACGTTGTTTTGAACCGCGCTGAAACAATCGAAGTGCAGAAAGAGGTATCCGAGATCCTCGTCGGCAATCCCGAAATCGCTGATGTCGTCGCACTCTCGGATCGATCAATCTACGTACTTGGAAAGAAGATTGGTTCGACAAGCGTATCCGTCGTCGATCGCGATCGCAATGTGATTGCAGTGGTCGGAGTTAAAGTTACGTCTGACATCGCCGCCCTTAAGGCGCGCCTGGCTGCACATCTTCCGCAAAGTCGCATTGACGTTCTCGAAGGCAACGGGAAGGTCCTTCTGTCAGGCATCGTGCCGAACTCCGTGGCGCTCTCGCGTGCATTGGCGATCGGTGAACAGTTTGCGCCCGGCGCAATCACGAACGGCTTGGCGGTGCGCGGCTCGCAGCAGGTTTTGCTGGAGGTCCGCTTCATCGAAGCCAACCGCGACTCCTCACGCGATCTTGGTGTCGCCTGGGATGTGTTCAAGAACAACGGCAATCTCGGCATCTTCACGGGCTTGACTGGATTGGCGTCGAACAATTCTCCATTTGGCGTCGCCGTCGCACGCTTGCTCGATAGCGGCACCAAGGTCGACGTGATCATTCAGGCGCTGGAGAAGCGAGGTCTGGCCCGCCGCCTTGCGGAGCCGAACCTGGTCGCTCTGTCGGGCGATACGGCAAGCTTCCTGGCCGGTGGAGAGTTCCCGTTTCCTGTTCAAAGCACCGCCGTCAACGGTCAGAACCAAATCACTGTTGAGTTCAAGAAATTCGGCGTCGGCTTGGCCTTCACGCCGACGGTTCTCGCGAACGGCTTGATCAACCTGAAGATCGAGCCCGAGGTCAGCGAACTTGATCCAACCACAACGCTGCGAGTTGGCGATATTGAGATCCCAAGCATCTCGGTCCGCCGCGCCCGGACGACGATCGAACTGCGCGATGGCCAAAGCTTCGCGATGGCCGGTTTGCTTCAGGCCAACACGATTTCAAACAAGAACCAGATTCCATGGCTTGGCCAGGTTCCGGTCCTGGGTCCGCTCCTCAGAAGCGCGGCCTACTCTCGCAAGGAAACGGACCTCGTCATCATCGTGACCCCGCGCCTGGTCAAGCCGAGAAAACCGGGAGATGCGCCGCTCCGCACGCCATTGGACGGCAAGGTGGCAGCAAACGATGTCGAGTTTTTTGTTGGCGGCCGGGAAGAGATCAAAGTCGGGAAACCGGATCCGAAGTCGGGCCACATTCTCGATCTGACGCCGGGCGAACCGGTCAAAATTGGAAGTCTCAAGGGGAAGTAAATGTACAGCATTTTCAAAGAGGCTCCATGTGTGCGGACGCTCAAATGGTTGCTGCCGGTTGCTGCGCTCGGCTTGGCCGGCTGCGCACAGAGCGACCTGGAGCAATACCTCGGACATAGCGACACCGTAACCGTAGATGCCGGTGACGCGATCAGCAGCAACCGCGCAATCCATACGGTCGATCCCTGGTCGAGAGACAGTTTGAACAACCAGATCGACATGGATGGGAAACGCGCGGAAATCGCGATCAAGCGCTACGAGAAGAACAAGGTCGTCCAGCCGAAAGGCCTGACAGCTGGATCGCCGAAAGTCGTGATCGAAAACAACACCGGAGTGACGAACTAGGCAGCGGAGCGCAGGGGGGCATGTTCCGGTCCGGCAAGAGCTCATTACGAGGCCTGAATCGCCATGTTTTTTTCGCGCAGAGCAGCACAACCAACGGAGCCGGACGGTTCGCGCCGGGTGTTCGTCGTCAGCCCGGACGAAACGTTCTGCCAACGCGTCGTCGAGATTGTTGACGCCAGCGCAGCCTTCCATGCGATTTCGGTGACAGAGCTCAAGTTTGACGCCCTGCTTGCCGTGAATGCCATCGACGAGAGTGTGTTGATCGACATCGACACCGATCGTGATGCAGCGCTCGCATTGATCGAGAAGCTCGGCACGGGCCCCTATCGCGGGCCAATCATCACCTTCTCGGAGACGCTGGATGAGCCGTCACTTCGGGGCCTGCTGCGCTTCGGCGCACGCGATTGGCTGCCCGTTGATGCCGATAGTGAGAGTATCTTGGCAGCCCTAACCGCAGCGTCCGCACAGCCGAAGGTCAACCAGACGCGTGATCGTGATTTGGAATGCTGGGCGTTCGTCCCGGCAGCCGGCGGCGTCGGAAACACGACGCTCGTGATCGAAGCGGCGTTCCAGATGGGGCGTGCAGGTCGACCGCTGAATCGCATTTGTCTGATCGATCTCAACTTTCAGTCCGGCGCGCTGGCAGACCACTTGGAGGTCGAGCCCGGGTTTGTCTACGAAGATGTTGCAGCTGCGCCCGAGCGCCTGGACTCGCGCCTGTTGGAAGTGATGCTCTCACGTCATGAATCCGGTTTGGCGGTGCTGGCCGCGCCGCGTAGTCCGGCCAACTACGTGACCGTCGAAGGCGAATTGCTGATCCGCGTTCTCGACGCCGTATCGCAGATGTTCGACGTCCTTCTGATCGACATGCCGCCGATGTGGACCTCGTACTCCGATCTCGTCATTACCGGGTGTGATCACGCCATCGTCGTAACGGAACCGACCGTGCCGGCCCTGCGCAAGGCGCGTGAATTGGCCGACGCGCTGCCATCAAAGCTGACAGACGATGCGCGCGTCCAGGTGATCGTGAACAAGTGGCGGGAAGAGTTCTTGAGCGTATCGCTGAAGAAGCGCGACGCCGAGGAAGTTCTCAACGGTGTGCCGACCGGCTTTCTGCCGTCCGACGCATCGTTGGTGCGCGATGCCATCAACCGTGGCCAGCAGATCAGCGCGCTCAGTCGTTCGAACAAAATCTCGCGCGAGCTAGCTCGCATCGTCAACGAAGCAACCGAAGCCAGCTCAGGGCGCCACGCTTAGGTTCAACGGAAGGTCGACGACATGCGGTTCTCTCTCCGACAGCGCGAAGCGAATGGACACGCCTCTGAAGTCCCAAGCACATCGGAACCGGCGGCCGGTTTGCCCATCAGCGCCCAGTCCGAGGTGACCGCATTCCATCCGCAACGCCAGGAGTTGATGGAAGCCAAGCTGCGCCTTCACCGGCAACTGATTGACGAACTCAATCTCGCTCAAGTCGATAAGATGTCACGCAGTGAGCTGCGCCCGCAGGTGTTCGGCCTGGTCGAGCAATACGTGCTTTCCGAGCGGATTCCGCTGAACAGTCGGGAGCTTGGCGTTTTTG
>JBCDAH010000209.1:0-5306 GCA_039186015.1 Pseudomonadota bacterium | reverse complement strand
TGGCCTCGTGCTCGAAGTGAGACGATGCGTTCTTGGCCTCGATATAAGGAACGGTGTGCGCCCCACAGTTATTGCCGATCAGCAGACTGTCGCAGCAGGTGAAATTGCGCGCGTTTGTTGCCTTACGGTGTGCAGAGACAAGGCCACGGTACGTGTTTTCCGAGAACCCGGCGGCGATACCCTTTGAGATAATGCGGCTCGACGTGTTCTTGCCGAGATGGATCATCTTCGTTCCGCTATCGACCTGCTGGTAACCGTTGGAAATCGCGATCGAATAGAACTCCCCTCGGGAATGATCGCCCCGAAGAATGCAGCTCGGATACTTCCACGTAATGGCCGACCCGGTTTCCACCTGCGTCCACGAAATCTTCGAATGGTGGCCGCGGCAGTCTCCGCGTTTTGTGACAAAGTTGTAGACGCCGCCCTTACCGTCTTTGTCGCCCGGATACCAGTTCTGGACCGTTGAGTATTTGATTTCGGCGTCGTCCAGCGCGATCAATTCCACGACAGCCGCATGCAGCTGGTTCTCATCTCTCATCGGGGCAGTGCACCCTTCCAGATAAGAGACATACGAACCTTTCTCAGCAATAATCAGTGTGCGCTCAAATTGCCCCGTATTCATCTCATTAATGCGGAAATATGTGGACAACTCCATCGGGCAGCGCACGCCCTCCGGCACGTAGACAAACGATCCGTCGGAAAACACGGCCGAATTCAATGCTGCATAATAGTTGTCCGACTGCGGAACGACGGTGCCGAGATATTTCTTCACCAGATCGGGATGCTCGCGCAACGCCTCCGACATCGAGCAGAAAATCACGCCAGCCTTTGCCAACTCGTCTTTGAAGGTCGTCACAACGGAGACGCTGTCGAACACCGCATCAACGGCGACGCGTGCGCCCTCGACACCCGCAAGCACCTCTTGTTCTTTCAGCGGAATGCCAAGCTTTTCATACGTCCGAAGGATCTCGGGATCGACTTCGTCCAGACTTTTTGGCGCTTCGTTCTTTTTGGGCGCGGCGTAGTAGTACAGGTCCTGAAAGTCGATTGGCGGATGCTGCAGTTTCGCCCAAGTCGGCGCCGTCATTTGCGTCCAACGGCGATACGCTTCAAGCCGCCACTCCAGCATCCACGCTGGTTCGCTCTTTTTCTCCGAAATGAAGCGCACGATGTCTTCGTTCAGGCCTTTGGGCGCCTTGACCATCTCGACATCGGTCTCAAAGCCGTACTTGTACTGATCAACATCGATCTGTTTGACCTGCTCGATGGTCGCTTCCACTGCCGGCATCACATCTCTCCTAAACCGAACGCGTCGTACGCGCTCTCGTCCAAACCTTCTCGTCTTCGTCCGTTCGCCCGCCTACGCGAAAGCGCGACGATGTGAGCTTGTTTCCATCCGCACTGTCTGACCCAGAGGTGTAGCGCCACCGGAGAGTTCACGCCACCGTTTTAAGAACGATTCTAAATCAGCTTTGGATGTCGTCCATCCCAGGCTAATCCGGACGGCCCCGTTCACCACGTTGTCGTCCAACCCCATGGCCATGAGAACATGGCTCCGGCTCGCTTTGCCCGAAGAACAAGCCGCACCGGCACTGACGGAAAACCCGGCCAAGTCGCACTTAATCACCAACGTCTCCGACCGAAGCCCTGGCACAGCCAAACATGAGGTATTTGCAAGACGCAGCGTGTCCTCGCCGATAATCACTGCCTCGGGTTTTATGGCCTTGAGTTCGGCTTCGAACGCATCCCGCATCTGCTGAAGCGCCGAGATGTGCGAGACATCGCGCAAAGCCGCAGCGGCAGCTGCACCAAAACCGGCTATGGCGGCAACATTTTCGGTTCCTGAGCGGCGGCTGCGCTCCTGCCCACCGCCGCTGATCGCACTTGGGATCGTGACACCATCACGAATAATGAGCGCGCCAATCCCTTTGGGCCCGCCGAGCTTGTGCGCCGAAATGCTCATGAAATCGACATTCAGCGCATCGAATTGCAGCGGCAGCCGGCCAGCTGCCTGAACGGCATCCGTGTGAACCGCAACGTCATGCGCCCGACAAAAACCCGCAACCGCCGCGACATCCTGGACAATCCCGGTCTCGTTATTGGCATACTGCAACGTCACAAGATCGCGGCCCACGCAGGGACCACACAGCACGTGATCGGCAACACGGCCAACATCGACCTCACCGGACGTTAAGACCGGCAGCGTAATGATCTCGGCCGTCGACCGGCGCCCGGGTATCAAGACGGACTCGTGCTCGATATCACTGATTAAGATGCGGTCCCAACCGGACGTCAGAACCCAGTTGTTTGCCTCCGTTGCGCCGCTTGTGAAAACGACTTCAGACGGCATGGCACCAACAAGTCGCGCCACGCGCTCCCGCGCCGTCTCAACACAGTCGCGGGCCGCGCGACCGTCGGCGTGTATTGACGAGGGATTGCCAACCAAATCCAGCGCGGCAAGCATGGCATCGCGCGCTTCCGGTCGAAGTGGTGCCGTTGCGTTATGATCAAGATAGACGCGTCCGCGATCCCGCTGACTGCTCATGTGGCAGCCTCGCGAAATTCTCCGTTCAACAACTCGGCAATCGGCTCCGCTTCCGCGCCCGTGTTGCCGGAAACGACGTCGCCGAGTGAAACATTTTCCAAGAATTTACGGATCTGGTCACCCAAGGCGCGCCAGAGATTATGCGTCAGGCAGCGTCCCGGCCGACCCTGGCAACTGATTTCATCGCCCGCCATGCACCGTGTCATACGCGTACGTTCTTCGACTGCGGCCATGATTTCGGCAATCGAAATATCCTGTGCCGGTCGCGACAAGACATAGCCGCCGGTTCGGCCACGGATACTCTCCACCAAGCCGGCGCGTCTCAGTGCAACAAAGATCTGTTCCAGATAGGAAAGCGATAGGCGTTGTCGATCCGCTACCGAGCGCAGGGCAACCGCATTGCCATTGGCAAACTTCGCAATGTCCACCATCGCCATGACCGCATAACGTCCGCGCGTGGTCAATTCCATTGCGCACTCCCATATGCCGTTGCGTGAACATTCATTGAAACGAACGCAGCGTGCACGCTGTGGCTTGGCGTGGTAAGCGACGCGTCCGCTTTCAGTAACGCGGCCGATCTCGAAGGATTCTAGACTGAGCCGTATATGGGAAATCCGACTTGAACAGTCAAGATTAAGCTCTGACTGGACCGATCAATATGAAACGTGGTGTTCCCTTGGATCCGTACCTGGTGAGCATGCGCCAAGTGGAGGAGTGACGACGACAATGCCCGAACTGATTATCAATGGTCCTGCAGGTCGCCTTGAAGCCCGGTACCATCATGAGCCGGCGACCGATAGCCCGATCGCGCTCATCCTTCACCCGCACCCGCGGTTCGGTGGCACCATGAACAATCAGGTCGTCTACAATCTCTACTACGTGTTCGCGGAACGCGGCTTCTCGGTGTTGCGCTTTAACTTCCGCGGCGTCGGGCGAAGTCAGGGTTACTTCGACAACGGTCCGGGTGAACTCGCCGATGCCGCGTCAGCCTTGGACTGGCTCCAAGTCGCCAAGCCGGATAGCAAGGCTTGCTGGATTGTCGGGGTGTCGTTTGGCACGTGGATTGCCATGCAGTTGCTGATGCGCCGGCCGGAAATCGATAGTTTCATCTGCGTCGGCCCACCCTACAACATTCCCGGCTACGAGTGGACCTTCCTCGCGCCCTGCCCGGCGTCCGGCTTGCTTGTCAATGGCGAGCGCGACCGCGTTGTGCCGTCAGCTGCCGTTGCCGAAATGGCGGCCAAGACGAAGTCGCAAAAGGGCGTCGTCCTGACTCATGAAATCATCCCAGGCGCGAACCATTTCTTTGAGGGCGAAGAACAAATGGACGCGCTTAAGACGTGTGTTGGTGACTATGTCGACAACCACATGACAGAGATTCTGGCCCGCCGTGGCGAGAAGTCATAGCGCCGACAGCACCACCCTCCCCTGCCCGATCGCCGGCGCACACGCGCCGCCGTCGTTCAACGACTGCGGCGCGTATCACCTGCCCCGCCTATCGGATGCACTTGTGAAACCGAACGCGGGGGCCGTTGTCGATGTGAATGTGATGCATGCGGCAGCTGTAGGTGCCAACGCCACCGCTGTGATTGGCCTTGAGCCAACGCACGACCGCTCTGTACTTGCCGCGCGGGGGATGAAAATCGACCGCGCGACAGCTTGCATGCAGGCTCGGCCGACCCGTGCCGCGGATACGTGCCCCACGGCGATAGGTTGAGATAACCCGCACGCGGCCAAATTTGGCCCTGATCTGCGCTAAGCGGCGCCGAAGAACACCAGGCAGGCACGACGTGCCAGCGGCATGTGCGACGTGCGCATTTGAGAAAACCGGCGCAGTCCAAAAACTCAAAACACCCAGCACAAACACAGTGCCATATACGATTTGACGACCCATACGCGTCGTAGCTCCTGATCATTACGTTATCTCCGGCGCAAGCTAATCGGCCGGGTCGCTTGCGTTTCGGCCGCGACGGCGCGGCGAATTACGCGTCAGGAGCAAAGATGCATATGCGACGTATTGTCAGCAGTTTGTGTTGGGTGAAAGATATTTAGGGCCGGGAGCTCGAAGATTCGGTGAGATACCCGGCCCCAAAGCGTTATGATTGCTGGACGGAATGGGTGGACTGAGCGGCGGCCGTATCCCGCGATGAGCCCAGAATTCGGGCCGGTAGCAGCGCAGCCACCACGATCAAGACCGCAGCGACAACGAGGCCAACCATCTCACCCGCAAGCTCCGGGAACAGCGCCGGATAGCTCGTTCCGGCAATTGTGCCGAGCGTCACTTTGCCGCCGAAGACGCTCGACAGCACACCGGATGCCGCCACCCACTCGTAGGTCACCATGTACCCGGCCGCACCCACGAAGCCACCGAGAATGAACGCAAACGCATCCCAGCGCCCGGTCGCCGCCGCCGTTAAACCAGTGCCCGGACAGTAACCGGCAACGGCAAAGCCGACACCCAGCAACATGCCGCCAATAACGACCCCGAGATAGGACGTCTTGACGCTGAGATGGCCGACATCAATCAGCCCTGCCAGTATCCCGGCAAACAGCCCCGCAGATGCGACACCGATCGCCAAAAAGATGGTTTTCATCAGCCGTAGCCGCGACAATCTCAGCATGCCGATGATATCGTCCGGATTCGTTGCGCCGACACGATCCAGCGTGAACCCGAACGCACCACCCAGTAAGATTGCAAGAAGCAAGAGCTCCATCGTCAGGCCTCCTTCTTGAATAGAAAAATCGCAACCGGAATTGCCGA
>JBCDAH010000208.1:0-5318 GCA_039186015.1 Pseudomonadota bacterium | reverse complement strand
GGCGATCCCGGATTCGAGCAGGGTACCGAGGTGCTTTTGACCAGCCAGGTCAGTGCAATCCGTTTCCGGGGGATTCGCAACACCAACGCATTCCTATCGAGCTGACTTTTTTCAGATTTTTCCGGCGCCGCTCCGACTTCTCGGCCCAGATCGGCAACCAGGCATCGCGTCGGATGGCCGGCTGCGCGTAAGGGCCCACGGGGAAGGGGCGGCCGAAGCAGCGCCAGTTTAGGCGGTAGTGTTCTAACGTGTCAGAGGAGCTTGCTATGACTCCGATTCAACCCGAATCATTTGGCGTTGGTCTTGTTGAGATCATGATCGTCGTCGGCATCATATTCGTTTCCCTTTTGGCAATCGGCATGATTTTCGCCCGTCTCTACCGCAGATCGTCGAAAGAGGTGTCCTTCGTTCGCACGGGCTTCGGCGGGCAGAAAGTGATCATGAACGGCGGTGCGTTGGTTATTCCCGTGTTGCACGAGATCATTCCCGTCAACATGAACACGCTGCGGCTCGAAGTGCGGCGCGCGAACGAGCAGGCCTTGATTACCAAGGATCGCATGCGCGTTGATGTGCAGGCAGAGTTCTACGTGCGTGTGCAGCCGACGTTCGAGTCCATTGCGAACGCCGCGCAAACGCTTGGCCGTCGCACGATGGAGCCGAACGCCTTGAAGGAGCTCGTCGAGGGCAAGTTTGTCGACTCGCTCCGGGCCGTGGCCGCGGAAATGGCGATGGAGGAGCTGCACGAGCAGCGCGTGTCGTTCGTACAAAAGGTCCAGGCGGCCGTCTCGGAAGACATTCTGAAGAATGGTCTCGAACTCGAGTCGGTTTCGCTGACGGGGCTCGATCAGACCAATAAGGAGTACTTCAATCCCGACAACGCGTTTGACGCCGAGGGTCTGACGAAGCTGACGCAGGAAATCGAGGAGCGCCGCAAGAAGCGCAATGACATCGAGCAGGAAACCGAGGTTCTTATTCAAACAAAGAACCTCGATGCTGAGCGTCAACGGCTTCTGATTTCGCGTGACCGCGCGTACGCCCGCCTTGAGCAGGAGCGGGAAGTCGAGGTGCGCAAGGCCGAACAGACCACGCAAGTGGCACGCGAGCGTGCTCAGCAGAAGCGCGAGGCCGAGCAAGCGGAGATCGCGGCGGCTCGTGAAGTGAAAGAGTCGAACATCCTGGCAGATCAGTCCGTCGAGGCTGCCGCTGTCGAAAAGGCGAAGCAGATCGCCCTTGCCGAGCAGGATCGGGACATTGCGCTTGCCGTGAAGTCGCGCGCGAAATCGGAGGCGGACGCCGAGGCGGATGCGGCGCGCGCGGTCGCAGCGCAGGCAGAAGAGGCCGTATTGACGTCACGTCATACGGAGATCGCAGAGCGCGACAAGCAGATTGAGCTGATCGAAGCGCGCAAGGCGGCCGAGCAGCTGGCGATCTCGGTCAAGGTCGCCGCTGAGACGGAGAAGGCCGCGGCGCTGGATCGGGCCGAAGCGATCCGGGTTGCTGCGGAAGCTGATGCCGACAAGGCCCGGATTGCAGCACACGCCGATGCCGATGCGGAGAAGGCCCGCGCGGAGGCCAAGCAGGTCGTTTATGACGTTGAAGCGGAAGGCCAGCGCGCCGTGAACGATGCCGCCAACGTCTTGTCGGCCGAGCAAATCGCGATGCAGATCAAGCTTGCGTTGATCCAGGCGCTGCCGGAGATCATCTCGCAGTCGGTGAAGCCGATCTCAGCAATTGATGGCATCAAGATTGTGCAAGTGGATGGTTTGTCGGGTGCGAATGCCGGCGGTTCGGCATCCGAGGCGAGCGCCGGTGGCGATGGTGGCAACCTCGCGGATCAAGCCGTTGCGGCCGCGTTGCGGTATCGGGCGCAAGCACCGATCCTGGACAATCTCATGAAAGACGTCGGTCTGGATGCCGGCAGCTTGAATGGGTTGGCGTCGTCCGTCCTGCTGAACGGCGATGGCCTGAAGCAAGGTGCCGAACACGCGCCTGAGAACGGCCGTGGCGACCATAACGGTCAAGGGCGCCACGAAGCGTAAGGCCCGGCCGGTCGGCTTTGACCTGGTAGTTGAAGCCGACTCCTTTCTTCGATTGCGCCTCCGTCATTCTTTCGTCATGCGAGCATTGTGGTCCGCGCCGCTTATTGGCTACCATCGGTGCGGAGTGGCCGGTTTAGACCGAGGTGGGGCGATGAAGATCTTCTGTACAGGTGCATCGGGATACATCGGCGGCTCCGTCGCGGTCGCTCTCATCAAGGCCGGGCATGACGTGGCCGGGTTGGTTCGGTCCGATGCTGCGGCAACCCAGGTGCAGGCTCTCGGGATCACACCGGTTCTAGGCGATCTTGACGAGACCGATGGCCTTGCCGAAGCGGCGCGCCAAGCCGATGTGGTCGTTAACACGGCCAATGCGGACCACAAGCCGTCTGCGTATGCACTGTTAGAGGCCTTACGCGGAACGGCGAAGACGTTCATTCACACCAGCGGCTCAAGCATTGTTGGTACGCAATCTGCCGGTCATCGTGTTGATGATGTCTATGATGAAGACACGCGTTTCACACCATCTCCGGCACGTGCCGAGCGGGTTGCGTTGACCAATTTGGTGCTCTCGTATGCATCGCACGGTGTGCGCACGATCGTCATCTGCCCAAGTCTCATTTACGGGCTCGGTCGCGGTGTCAAACCGCACAGCATGCAGGTGCCATGGCTGATCGAACTCGCCAAAGCAAAGGGTGTCGCGAAGCACTACGGTCCCGGCGAGAACATATGGTCTAACGTGCACATCGATGACCTGGTGGACCTATATCTGCGCGCATTGGGTGCCGCTCCCGCCGGTGCGTTTTACTATGCCGAGAACGGCGAAAACGCGATGAATGAGGTATGCCGTGCCATCGGCCGGATGCTGGGCTTCGACGGTGCGTCCGAAACGATGGACCGGGATGAGGCCGCCGCGGCCTGGGGTGACGGTCCGGCGCAGAACACGATGGGGTCGAACAGTCGCGTACGCGCCAGGCGCGCCCGATCGGAGCTTGGCTGGCAGCCATCGGCGCCGTCGCTGATCGATGAAATCGAATCCGGTTGTTACGGATCGCTGAGTTAGCGATTACTGTTTCAGGATTGCGTTGGCCTTCTCTGCGTTGTGGCCGCTGATACCGCGCGTGGAGGTATAAACGGTGTGCCCGGCATCTGCGAGGGCGTAAGCCGTCGTCTGGCCAACGCCACTTGATGCGCCGGCGATTGCGACAACCAGCTTTTGTGATCCTTCTGTCATTTGAACACTTCCTGGCTATGGTTCGAGGATCGGCCCGTTCAGACCAACCCGCCGTTTGCACGCAGGGTCTGTCCGTTCACCCAAGAGCCATCAGGTCCTGTCAGAAACGACACCACATTGGCGATGTCAGACGGCTCCCCAAGCCGTTCGAGCGGCACCATTCTTGCGAAGCGGTCGATGAGTTCAGCCGGCTTTCCGTTCACGAACAGATCGGTTGCGGTCGGGCCGGGAGCCACTGCATTGACGGTGATACTGCGGCCGCGCAGTTCCTTAGAGAGGATCGCCGTTAGCGCCTCGATCGCCGCCTTGGTTGCAGTATAGATACCATAAGTTTCCAGCTTCGTGCCGACGACGCTGGTCGAGACGCTGACTATGGCCCCTCCATCACGCAGCCGGTTTGCCGCTTCGCGAAGGGTGTTGAAGGTGCCCTTGAGGTTGACCGCGATATGGGCATCGAAAAGTGCGTCATCGCTGTCGCCGATCTTGGCGAGCTTCATGATGCCGGCGTTGTTGACGAGGACATCGACACCGCCGAAGGCTGTCTCGGCCGCGTCGAACATCCGCCTGACGGCCTTGGGATCGGATACGTCCGCTTGGGCCGCAATCGCTCTGCCGCCAGCGTCTTCGATCTTCTGGACGACGCCATTTGCGCCAGCCTCGCTTCCAGAATAGTTTACGATGACATTGAATCCATCAACAGCAAGTCGTTCAGCGACTGCCGCCCCAATCCCGCGTGATGCGCCAGTCACGATGGCTGTTCTTTGTGTTTGATCGGTCATGATGTTTCCTTCCGTTTGCCAGCGCTGTGCTGGCGATGACCGAAACTTACGCCTGCCCAAGGTCAGGATAATCTGGTAAGGAATGACATCACTATTCGGTCAAGGCGAACAATAGGAGTGAGATGGACCGATTTGATGCCATGCAGCTGTTTGTTCGGATCGTGGAGCGGCGCAGTTTCACGGCCGCTGCACATGACACGGGTGTCCCAAGATCCACGGTCACGGACGTCATAAAACAGATGGAAGCACGGCTTGGCGTGCAGCTCTTGCATCGGACGACTCGCGTCGTGCGCCCGACGTTGGATGGGCAAGCTTACTACTATCGATGCCGGGCCATTTTGGACGACATTGAAGATGCGGATGGTGCTTTTGCAGACGCTGAACCGAAGGGATTATTGAAGATCGAGGTTCAGGGCACGTTGGCCCGGTTTTTCCTTATGCCTAGCCTGCCCGATTTCCTCGCGCGATACTCCCAGATCGACCTCACGATCAGCGAACGGGACCGATGGGTCGATCTGGTCGAAGAAGGGGTCGACTGCGCGATCCGCTGGGGAGAGCTACCGGACAGCGATCTGATTGTCAGGCCGTTGGGCATGGCCAAGCGGATCACGTGTGCATCACCGGAGTATCTGGAGGCATTCGGCCAACCAAAAAGCCTGAGCGATCTCGAGGCGCACAGAATGGTCGGGCGAAAATCGCTGACGACCGGGGAGATCCGCCCGCTGCAGTTCGTGATTGACGATGACGTTCAAAGCGTAGTGCCGCCTGCACGCGTGTCAGTCACCGGTCCCGAGAGCTACCGTGATGCTACACGGCTTGGACTCGGGCTGGCGCAGATGCCGCTCTTTCACATTGATGAAGATCTGAAGTCAGGACGTCTTCTGAATGTTCTGCCGGGCATTCCCGTGCCGGACGTCCCGATCTCGCTTCTCTATCCCCGAAGCCGCCAGCTTTCCTCACGCGTTCGGGTTTTCATTGACTGGGCGGTCGCGGCGTTCCGAAACGAGCGGTTTATGTGAGTTGCATGCCTCTCCGAGCCGACAATGCCGCCTGGATGAGGCCGCCGCGGCCTGGGGATCGTCCTCGCAGGATAGCCCGCGTGTGTTGTTTTCGCTCACGGGCTGTTCCGGCCTACGGCCGGGCCCCATCGAGATGGCGTGTTCGCCATCTCGACATTTCAAATGCCCAACGCGGGTGTTCCCGCGTTGGGGTGGGCGCGCCGCAACGCGGCGGGCCGCGTTCGCGGCCTGGGGTGCCAGACGGCTGGCC
>JBCDAH010000207.1:0-5350 GCA_039186015.1 Pseudomonadota bacterium | reverse complement strand
ATAACTTCTGTCGTCAGACGGCTTTTCGTAGCGACGCGGCTCCGGCGCTGGATCTCGATCCGCCGACCTCGGACTGTAGGGATCGGCGTTACCCGGTCCGTTTTGCGCCCCCTGCGGAGGCGGATCCCATGGCAGGCGCTGTTGCGCCGACGCTGGCATTGCACTGGCCATCAAGAAACAGATCAGTGCGGCGGCCATCCTCTGGATGTCGTTCTTCATGCCGAACCTCTTCTTCTGTCGACGCGCACCGGCAACTCACTGGACCGAGCTGCGGAAGGCTGAACAGGCTTGCCGCCCGACTGTTGCTAAAATGTGTCGAAACAGGCCTGTGCAAACCTTGAGGCATGCACGATTGCGCCTTTAGGTCGCGCGATCCGCGAGTGCGGACAGCAGACCTGTTGGGGCCGGCGCCCCCCAGGCAATAAAGCCGGAATGGCGAAAATGCCGATCGGCGTGGCCGTAAGTTAACCTTGCGCCCGCCCGGTCAGTTACGCAGCCGCCGGCGGCTTGAAGGATTGCGCCCCCTGCCGCCGTATCCCACTCGTTAATCTCACTAAAGCGCGGATAGATATGCGCGTCGCCTCGGGCCACCAAACAGAACTTGATCGACGAATCCATAGCCAATCGGTGGTGTTCTGGCAAATACTGCAGCTGTGATTCGAACCGCTCCGACACGTAGCGGCTCGTCGCCACGCGCAAACAATCGGGCTCCGGCGGCCGAGCATGGATCTGTCTTTGACCGAATGCAGTGAGGACGTCGCTTTCCTTTTTCGCCGGAACCGTCATCTCGACAGCCTCGTGCGGTCCTAGCGTAACAAACATCTGTTCGCTCGCCGGCGCGTAGATGATGCCGAACCGCGTGTACGGCCTCACCACCAATCCGATGTTTACCGTGAATGACGGTCTGCCCTTGATGAACCCACGCGTGCCATCGAGCGGATCGACCAGAAAGAAGGCATCGCCAATGCTTGGGATATTGCCTGCGCTCGCCTGCTCTTCTGCGACGACGGGAACACCGGGCGCGGCGACAGCCAGGGCTGAGAGGATCACGTCCTCGGCCTCTCGGTCCGCAGCTGTGACCGGAGAGTCGTCCGCTTTGCGCTCAACGGTCACGCCGCTTTGGAAATAGCGCATCAGAACTGCACCTGCGTCCACCGTCGCAGGCAGCAGACCGCGGGCGAGATCGACGAATTCAGCTTTGTTTTCCAGCATTCAGGGATGTGCTTTCTGATCTCGTACCGTATCACCGTTCACGCGCGCCGGTTTCGCCTGCGTCGGCCGCGAGGTCCTACGAGTAAACTAACATATGAAGTGGGCTCACCGTGCGATGTCGCCTAGCAGGGGACCGACGTGATGACAACGTGAGCTGCCATCGCACGGCAAGATGGCGATCGGATCCTCTCAGGATTGTCAGCGGCGCACTTCCGTTGGACTGTCTCCAGGTGCGACTTGGCTGGGCATGAGGTACGGCCAAGCCATTTCGCGATTGGTGGAAATGCCACTATCCACCCACACTTTCTATGCGGGGCACTTTCCAACCCTTCCCGGCGCAGCTACCGTCCCGCTCAAATCAGCATCGATCGGTAGCTCGCGTCGCGCCCCGCGTTTGAGCACGTGCTGAACCAGAGCATTCGAGACGTTTGCTACGAAAGGGGCCCCATGACCGTACACGAACACCCCAATGACCTTGAATTGGCCGCGCTCATTGCCAGCAAGATCTGTCATGATGTGATCGGACCGGTGGGTGCGATCTACAATGGGCTTGAGATTCTTGCCGAGGACGACTCGGTCGATACCCAATCTTACGCGCTCGAAGTCATACGGAACGTGACGGAACAAGCTTCGGCACGCTTGCAGTTCGCCAGGTTTGCCTTTGGTGCATCAGGATCGGCCGGCTCAACGATCGACCTCAATCAGGCCCGAGAGATTTCAGACGGCTACGTGAAGGCGATTAAGCACACTCTGACGTGGAGCGGACTCGCCGGACAAATGTCGAAGAACCGCGTCAAACTCCTGCTTAATCTCATCGCGATGGGTGTTGCAGCGCTTCCACGCGGCGGAGAAATTGCCGTTGAGATCGACGGCACGCTCGAACAACCGACGTTCCGCCTCACATGCACAGGCAAAGGCGCGCGCGAGCCAAGCTTCCTCAACACGCTTCTGGCTGGCGAGGCGCACGATGTGATCGATTCCATGTCCGTCCAAGCCTACTATACGTGGCGGCTGTCCACGGCCGCAGGCATGACAATCGCAATCTCTTCACCGGACGACGGTGTGGTGCAGCTGACTGCAGAGTAAGATTTTCAAAATATCGATAGTACAATTTTAGTAATTTGCTCAGAAGCTACATTGGCCGAACCGCCTGCCGTGAGGGGTAATGCTGATGCGCGTCGCACTCATCGTCGACGACTCCGATCTGGTGCGTACCGTTGTTTCAGATCTACTTTCTGACCAGGGATATCTGACGATCGACGCCCGAAATGGTGAAGAGGCACTTCAGCAGGTCGAAACCGGAAATCCCGATTTGATCCTGATCGACTGGATGTTGGATGACTTTGACACCAAAGGTCTGATCCAGCGCATTCGAAGCGTGTCCGGCTTCGAAACCACGCCGATCGTCTACGCGACAACCGTCAACGACGCGAACGACATCGGGGCTGCGCTCGCAGCAGGTGCGACCACAGCCGTATTGAAGCCCTACGACGCCCTCAGCTTCCGCGAGCTCATGACCGACCTCGGGCAACCTGTCGTCGCATAACCGAATTGAAGAGAGAGGCGCGTTAGCTGCTCTTCTTCTTTCTCTTGAGAGCTTTGTCTTTTTCGACCACGTACGGAGGGCCGTTCCAGCAAACGGACGCAGACGCCTTGCACGTGTACTCATCGAAGATGATCAGATCGAGAAACAACTCACACGTGACCTTCTTCCGGCCCGTGCGGTACCTCTTGATGCCCTGTTCGGACGTCCATTGCGCGATGTACTTATCGAGCAGGGCTTTCGCGTCACGTATCGGCCCTTCTTTCCCGTAATCATTGACTGAAAAGCCAAGCCGCGTGCATGTCTTTGAAAATGCCGGCGTCGTGAACACCAGGGCACACGCAACGGCGATCAGAGCGGCCGAGAAGCTGCGAATCATGATCTCATTCCTCAAGATGGCGGTCGCTATCGTGCTATCGCAACAATTGCCGCCCGCCTAGATCTCAATTCGCCGTTTGCGTGCACCACACGATACCGCGTTGCGAAGACGGCACGCGTGGCACACGCAATTTCAGAACAAGCCGGCTTATCGCGCACGGTCCTAATTCAGATACGGTGCATTACCGCCGTTCGTCCCGATACCGGAGTCAAAGAACCAGCCATGGTCGAACGGTCCACCACGCGTCTGTGTGTCCGTTGACGGATCACGGAATGCGTTGACACCGCCGAACAACGAGCGGCTATCGCCGTACGTGTTGATCGTGTCTTGTGGCGAATAGGAGTATCCGCCCCGCCGCCTGACGTAACCGCGCACCTTGGACCGGCGAGCAGAACGTGCGCGTTTTGCTCGATACGCACTTTTTTTCTTCTTTGCGTAGTAGCCGTCGGCCATCGCAGGCTGAACAGCGAAGCCTGAGAGACCGATCACAGATATTGCCAAAGCCACCAACACACGAGAAATCATCCGACACCTCCAAACTCGGCACCGTGGCGGGTGCCATTGCTGCTGTCGCGGGGTGCGTCACGCCTGGTGTTCAGGCGTACGACCCAGCTTTGATACGCACCGGGCGGCAAGAATGGCCAGACAGACACACATTGCGGCGTGTGCCGCTTTGATTCCGAGCATGCGCTGCTGTCATTCCGACCGCCACCCCATCGCGTACCAAGGCCGCCATGTTAGGTGGACGGGGTTTACGAAGCAGTAATCACACGCAAATCCGACCCGTCCAATCACGATCGATCAAACGATGCGGTTTGCACATCGTCGTGGTTATCGCGCCTTTCGGCCGGATGACTTGTCTCGCGGACCGCGCGACAGCCGGTGTTTGGGGCTTGCATGACGCTCGGACTGGCCGCCATCCTCCGCGTTTGCCTTCATCATGAGATCAGCGACCGTATAATCCGCATCAGGACCAATTGCCAACAGCTTTGTGTACTCTGCCAGAATTGCCCCGTACGTTTGGGCAAACCCATACGGCGGGTTCACAACAATCAGCCCACACCCGTTGAGACGACTGGCGTGACGATCGGATTGGATCAGGATCTCGCAGGCCAGCACCTCTCGCGCACCACTGTTTGCGACAGCCCGATGGAAGCGCACGATCGCGCGACGGTCCTTGATCGGATACCAGAGCAGGAAAATGCCGTTCTGAAAGCGGCGATGTCCATCCTTCAACGCTTTGGCGAGACGCTCCAGCTCTCCGGCGTCTTCAAACGGCGGATCGATGAGTACAACGGCGCGGCGCTCAGGCGGCGGAAGCACAGATGCAGGCAAGGCCCAGCCGTCTCCTTGCGTCACGCGTGCCCCCTTGGCATGGCGCAGCGCTGCACGCAGCTTTTCGGCGATTGCTGCCTGTCGCTCGTTGGCATGCAGACGATCCTGCGGTCGCAGCAACGATGCAGCAATGGCCGCACTGCCGGGGTAAATCGCGCAGCGCTCGCCGTCGGGCTGAACCGCGCGAACCGCATCGAGATACGGCGCCAGACTCTCACGAACGCCCTTTGGCAGAGTGCCAACCTCAACGGCGTCAACGAGACGGGCGATCCCGCGCTGCCATTCCGCGCCGCGCTGCGCTTCGTCCGACCGCAAGTCGTACAAACCGGCCCCGGCATGCGTGTCGACGACTCGAAACGGTTTTTCCTTCACGCGAAGCCGGCTGATCACCAGAGCCAACGCGGTGTGCTTCATGACATCCGCGAAGTTGCCGGCGTGGAACGCATGTTGATAGTTCATGGAGCGCACCTCACGTCTCCTGCACGCGCCGGACTGCCATCATGCCGCCGGGAGACGTCCTGTCGTGCGCGCGAGATCACGCTTTCTTGGCCCAGCGGCCCGTAGTTTCCTGCTGCCAGTAGGTCACCGTCAGGTCGTTGTCCTTGCCCCACCGCCACATCTCTCGCGCCGTCGCAACCGCCGACGGGTCCGCACCGTCAAACATGTAGACGAGACGATCGTAATCGCCGGGCGCGCTCATGCGGGCGCCGTCGACCAGAAACCGGACGCGCGCCTGGTTCGGATTGTCTTCATCGTCAGTTAGAAAAACCTCGGACCATCAGTTTTTAGTCTCATCTTCACTTCCATTTTACAATAACGCTGACCTCAGAAATTAAAAGACCAAACCTCACCAACTCTTGCCAGTCAGCATTCAAATTATT
>JBCDAH010000206.1:0-5422 GCA_039186015.1 Pseudomonadota bacterium | reverse complement strand
TCAGGCACTGTTTCAGGCCGCGCCAGCGGCCCGGCGCGTTGCGCCGCCCTCGCGGAGGCCCGAGCGCAGCGAGGAATAGCCGTGAGCGAAAACAACCGCGCCAGCGGCCCGGCGCGTTGCGCCGCCCCCGCGGAGGGCCCGGCCAAAGGCCGGAGCAGCCCGTGAGCGAAGAGTCTTTGTTTGCGCTGTTCGCACGCTCGCAGGCTCGCGGCTCGAGCGCGGGTTAGCCGTCAGGCACTGTTTCAGGCCGCGCCAGCGGCCCGGCGCATTGCGCCGCCCTCGCGGAGGCCCGAGCGCAGCGAGGAACAGCCGTGAGCGATAAACAACAAACCCAGACCGTTCAGGCGATAATATCGGGAAAGAGTTTATCCTCCAGTGTGCTGATCAGGTCTTTCAGCTGGAGTTTTTCTTTCTTGAGCCGTCGGACCGCGATCTGATTTGGGGTCGTGAGCGCCTCTATGGCGATGATTTCCGTATCAAGTTCCCGATGTCGCGCGCGGAGTTCCGCAAGTTTTGCACGCAGTTGCTCCTCGTCGGGCTGGCCCATGACAGCTGCGCCCCTCAGATTTCGAATCTTCCTATGACTATCATAAGGTTTTGCTCACCTTGCAAGCTGAACGGCAAACCTTCGTTGACCGATCTTTCCACCGGCGAAAGACGGAATTAGACAATGCGCTGGTGATCTGTCAGTCTTCGTCTGTTCATATAGAATAGCGGAGGTTCCTATGGCCCTTGAAGCTCACCTCGCCGAGATCGAAGTTCGGCACCGTGCGCTTGAAAAGAGAATTGAACAGGTGCAGACGCATCCGTCCGCTGACTCTTTGGAGCTTGTCCGTTTGAAGCGCGAGAAGCTCCGTCTCAAGGACCAGATTGTCCGTCTGCAAAGTGACGGACAATCCTAGTGCTTTTCGGATAACGCGATTGCGGCCAGCGCCGCTGCTGGCCGTGCCGGGGCCTAAAAAAC
The DNA here is from genome assembly GCA_039186015.1 of Pseudomonadota bacterium. Taxonomy (GTDB): domain Bacteria; phylum Pseudomonadota; class Alphaproteobacteria; order Rhizobiales; family Hyphomicrobiaceae; genus JBCBWG01. The sequence continues at coordinate 4,458 of JBCDAH010000206.1, read as the reverse complement.
GGACTGAATTTTAGAAGAGTCTAACGATACAGCTCTTCTCAAAGGTTTTTTGCTTCCTCACGCAGCTTGAATTTCTGGATTTTTCCTGTCGACGTCTTTGGAATCTCACGGAAAATGATGTGTCTTGGGCACTTGTAGTGGGCCAGCCGTTTCCGGCACCACGCGGCAAGGTCCTCCGCACTGACGTTTGCACTATCGGGCTTGAGTTCGACGAACGCGCACGGTGTTTCGCCCCACTTGTCGTCGGGCTTTGCGACGACTGCGCAGTGTGCGACCGCCGAGTGGGCGTAAAGGGCATCCTCGACTTCGATTGACGATATATTTTCGCCGCCGGAAATGATGATGTCCTTCGAGCGATCCTTGATTTGGATGTAACCGTCCGGATGGCGCACGGCGAGGTCGCCCGAATGGAACCAACCGCCGCGAAACGCTTCATCCGTTGCCGAGGGGTTCTTGAGATAGCCCTTCATCACGATATTGCCGCGAAACATGATTTCGCCGATTGTCTCGCCGTCGCGCGGTACGGGCTCCATGGTTGCCGGATCCATAACGTCGAGGTCTTCGAGCGCGGTGTATTTCACGCCTTGGCGGGCCTTTTTCGATGCCCGTTCGGTTGGATCAAGCGCGTTCCAGTCGCTGTGCCACGCATTCACGACGGCGGGGCCATAGGTCTCGGTCAATCCGTACAAGTGGGTGACGTTGATGCCGGCGTTGGCCATCGCGGCAAGCACGGCTTCCGGCGGCGGCGCGGCAGCTGTCAGAAACTCGACCGTGTGCGAGATCTCCCGCTTGTCGGACTCGGCCGCGTTGAGCAGCGTTGCCATGACAATCGGGGCGCCGCATAGGTGCGTGACGCCATGGTCTGCTATGGCAGTGTACATTGCGGACGCGCGTACCCACCTGAGGCAGACGTGCGTTCCGGCCAGCATCGATATGGTCCAGGGAAAACACCAACCGTTGCAGTGGAACATCGGCAGCGTCCACAAGTACACCGGGTGGCGTGTCATGCCGCCTTCGATGGTGTTGGCGTAGCACATGAGGGCCGCGCCGCGGTGGTGATAGACAACGCCTTTCGGATTGCCCGTCGTGCCGCTGGTGTAATTCAGCGAGATTGCGTTCCACTCATCGGTCGGCATTAGCCATTGAAATGAGCCGTCTCCCGTTTGAAGGAAGGCCTCGTAGTCTTGCGGCGATGCGGCGTCATTGTCTTGCGGGAACTGGTGATCGTCGTAGTCGATCACAAACGGCTCGACCTTGGCGGCGGCGAGCGCTTCACGCATCACGGGCGCAAACTCACGGTCTACGATCACGATCTTTGAATTGGCATGGTCAAGCTGGAACGCGATGATCTGCGCGTCGAGCCGGGTATTGATTGAGTGCAGGACCGCGCCGGTCATGGGCACACCGTAGTGTGCTTCAAGCATGGCTGGCGTATTCGACAACATCACGGAAACCGTATCTCCGGGGCCGACATCGCGCTGTGCGAGCGCGGACGCCAATTTGCGCGACCGCAGGTACAGCGCAGCGTAGTCATGGCGCAGCGAGCCATGAATGACAGCAGTTCTATTCGGAAAGACCGCGGCCGCACGTTGCAGGAACGTCAACGGCGTGAGCGGCTGATAGTTGGCCTGGGTCTTATCGAGGTGTTCGTCGAACGGGTTCACGGACATCGTTGGCTCGCATGGCGGACGTGTGCGGGTGATCTTCGGGTCACGGACCGTACCGGGAAGGCGGGACAGGGGCAATTGGCAGGATACGGCGCGGTGCGCTGTTTGTGCCGTGTTGCGTCTCTTTGCGGCTGCCCGGTAGTCGTTTGAAGCGTGTTGATACGGCAACTTCCGGCCAGTAAGCATGCGAACCGACGATGCGCCATCGCACCGGAAATACGCGCATAATGCAGCCGGCATAGGACCAGATCGGGGGACCCAATCGAGGTGGAGATCGGATTGGGCCAAGCAGGCGTCGCGCTGTGACACGGCGATTGCACCACACTCAAGGGTCGTTTTGTACGGGCGACGTAGTCTGCTAACGGCCGACGATGCTTGGTGTGGTCGTGCGCAGCGTGGCAACAGGTCACTCCGCGATTGCCCGCACAGGGCCGGATCTAAGCTTATTGCTACTTGCTCGCGCGTGCGCCGCGCCCAATAGATTGAAAGAACAGTGATGCCGTGCCGGTTAGGCTCGGCCAGGGTAGGAGGGACGTTTCATGAGCCGGTACCACGATGTCTATGCCGAGTCGGCGCGCGATCCGGAAGCGTTCTGGGCGACAGCAGCGGCAGATATCTCGTGGTACAAGCTGTGGGATCAGGTCTACGATCCGTATGCGGGCCATTATGGTCGCTGGTTTTCCGGCGCCGAATGCAACACTGCGTACAATTGCCTGGATCGCCATGTCGAACTCGGCCGCGGGGACCAGCTTGCTCTGATCTATGACAGCCCGGTGACTGGCGAAACGCGGCGATACACCTACGCCGAGCTCACGAATGAAGTTGCGACGCTTGCCGGGCTTTTGAAGGATCTCGGCGTCGACAAGGGCGACCGCGTCATCATCTACATGCCGATGATCCCGGAAGCTGCGATGGCGATGCTGGCGTGCGCGCGCATCGGGGCGATCCATTCGGTTGTGTTTGGTGGATTTGCAGCCGCCGAACTTGCGACCCGGATTGATGATGCAAAGCCGTCAGCCATATTGGCGGCCTCCTGCGGGATCGAGCCGAACCGGGTTGTGGCCTACAAGCCCATGATCGACGAGGCGATCGAGATCTCAAGCCACAAGCCTGAGAGCGTACTGGTTTATCAGCGCGAGCAGGCAAAAGCCGAATTGATGCCAGGGCGCGACTATGATTGGCGCGAGCTTGTCGACGATGCGCGCAAGCGCAGACGGCATGCCGGATGCGTGGCGTTGCAAGCAACCGATCCCCTGTACATCCTCTACACGTCCGGGACGACAGGCGCCCCGAAAGGCGTTGTCCGCGACAACGGCGGACATATGGTGGCCCTCAAGTGGTCGATGCGGAACATTTACAACGTGCACCCTGGTGAGGTGTTTTGGGCCGCGTCCGACGTCGGCTGGGTCGTTGGGCACTCCTACATCGTCTATGCGCCGTTGCTGCATGGGGCCACGACCTTGATGTACGAGGGCAAACCGGTTGGCACACCGGATGCCGGCGCGTTTTGGCGGGTGATCGCCGAGCACGAAGTCGCCGCCTTGTTCACGGCGCCTACGGCTTTTCGCGCCATCAAAAAGGAAGACCCGAAGGGCTTGCTGGTTGATCACTATGATCTCTCGCTGTTTCGGGCCCTGTTTTTGGCGGGTGAACGCGCCGATCCAGACACGATTCAGTGGGCCGAACGTGTCCTGCGGGTCCCTGTGATCGATCATTGGTGGCAGACCGAAACCGGTTGGTCGATTTGTGCCAATCCCATGGGATTGGGGCGCCTGCCCGTGAAGTACGGATCGCCGACCGTTCCGATGCCAGGGTACGATCTGCAAGTCCTGGATCCGTCTGGCCAGCCGGTCGCGACTGGCGAGACCGGAACCTTGGCGGTGAAGCTCCCTTTGCCGCCGTCCTGTTTGCCGACGCTGTGGGGCGCAGACCAGCGTTTCCGAGATAGCTATCTGTCTGACTTCCCTGGATATTATACGACATCGGACGCCGGCTATATCGATCACGACGGCTATGTGTATGTGATGGCGCGCACAGACGATGTGATCAACGTCGCCGGGCACCGCCTATCGACGGGCCAGATGGAGGAGGTTGTTGCTCAGCATCCGGATGTGGCCGAGTGCGCTGTTATCGGCGTGGTCGACGATCTCAAGGGGCAACTGCCGGCCGGCTTCATCGTTCTGAATACGGGCGTCAACCGAGATCCGTCCGAGGTTGAGGCCGAGGTCGTTCAGCACGTTCGGGATGTAATCGGGCCGGTGGCTGCGTTCAAAAACGTGATGGTTGTGAAACGGCTTCCCAAGACGCGTTCCGGCAAGGTGTTGCGCGGCACCATGCGGGCGATCGCAGACAAGGCTGAATGGAAAATGCCGGCCACGATCGACGATCCCGTCATTCTCGACGAGATCGTGGACGTATTGCACGAGCGCGGCGTGCTGTAGATCGTTTGTTTCCGCCATAGCGGGAAGCGAGGGGCTGTAATGGCGCTGTTCGCGAGTCTTTACGTGCGCTACCGCTCGCGACAAGCGCTCGCTACTTGAGCGCGTTTTAGTTGGCGCTGTTCGCACGCTCGCAGGCTCGCGGCTCGAGCGCTGGCTATCCTGCGGGTACTGTTCCAGGCCGCGACTGCGGCCCGGCGCGTTGCGCCGCTCCCGCGGAGGGCCCGGCCGTAGGCCGGAATAGCCCGTGAGCGATCAACAACCAGCGCTGGCTATCCTGCGGGCACTGTTCCAGGCCGCGACTGCGGCCCGGCGCGTTGCGCCGCCCCCGCGGAGGGCCCGGCCGTAGGCCG
>JBCDAH010000205.1:0-5473 GCA_039186015.1 Pseudomonadota bacterium | reverse complement strand
GCCGCCCTCGCGGAGGGCCCGGCCGTTAGGCCGGAACAGCCCGTGAGCGAAGAATCTCTAATTGCGCTGTTCGCAGGCTCGCGGCTCGAGCGCTGGCCATCCTGGTAGGACGGTTCCCAGGCCGCGACTGCGGCCCGGCGCGTTGCGCCGCCCCCGCGGAGGCCCGAGCAAAGCGAGGAATAGCCGTGAGCGATAAACAACAACCCCAGGCCGCGACTGCGGCCTTACTGGACCCGCTCAACGGGCGCACCAAGCCGTGGCGCGGAATATGAGGCGCCTTGCATGGTGATCGTGCCGACGATCAACGTGCTGAGCGTGGATGTGAACGGATAGGTTGTTTCCGCCATGACCAGGCTGGTGGACGGCTCATTGAGGCCCGCTGGCAGTACGACTGCCGTGCCAGCCTGACGGGCGGAACTGGCGCCGCCGCGAGCAAAGCTCCACGCGACTGTCGATTGGCCGTTCTCGTCGGTGACAACGCTGGTGATGACGACTCCAAGCGAGTTTTCGTTGAAGGGCTGCATCATCACGTTGATCAGGTTGTCCTTCATGGCGTTGAGGTCTGCCGTGGAGACCTGGTCTACGCGCGCGACGAGATCGGCGGCGGCGCCGGCGGCTGAGTCCACTCGGCGCCGGACCATGTCGGCTTCAGAGAACTCCGACACGCCGACAAACAGAAACGGAAGAATCGCCATCACGATTGCCGTTTCGAGAAGCGCCTGTCCTTTCGACTCGTGCCAAAACCGTTGTGTGATCCGTCGCAGTCCGCGCCGCGCACGGTCGATATGTCCGGTCAATTGTGAAGGGGCTGTCTCTGGTCTCTGTCTCATTCCGCAACCCCTTTGGCCGTTTCGCGGTCGTTTCCGTGTGCAAACGGTTGACGTTTGACACCTCAAAACGGCTCGTTCCGCATTGGTGCGGCCGACTGCATCAAATGGAGGCCGCCACCGAGAAATGTGCGCCATTGATAAAACGTGCTCACCAGAACAACATCGTTGCGCTGGCCCGGCTGATAGCTGAAATCGCCGTCCGATTTCAGGTTGCCGTCGCTGTCCAGAGGATCGAGTTGCGGAAAGCTGGTAAATGTCACCGCACTGCGGACATCAACCCGAAGCCGCGTATTGCAGTCGATCAGCACGGCCGTTTGGCTGCAGATTTCCGTCTTCAGCTGTGCGGCTGTCCAGCTGCTGTTCTGCGCCGTGCCCACGCGGATGAAGCGCGCACCGTGATTGGTTGCGTTTTCGAGTTCCTTGGTGCCCCAGTAGACGAAGCCAAGTTCAATGGTACCCATGATCAGAATGATCAGGGGAAAGGCGACGAGCGAGAACTCGACAAGTGCCGCACCCCGGGTATCTCGTGCCAGGCGATTGAGAAAACGCATCATAAGACAACGCATCATAAGACTGAGCGACGCAAAACATTCACCTTGTCGTACCGCTTTAGCAGCTGGTGAAGCGATGATGCTTTACCATATGGCGGAATACGGCGTCAGTTCCGCGCCAGTCCGCGGAAAGCGAAACAAACTTCGTTCGAAGTTATGGTTCTGTCGTTGGAAACGGTCAATTCGCGAGAGATCGTGCGGCAATGTTGAGGGCGAAGAACGGCCACGCGACGTGGCCTGCTGGCCACAAAGACTGCGTCACGCGATGCCTGAGGCGCGAGTCTGCGCGGCCCGCCGCGCTCTGAGATTATCTTATGATCTCGATTGCGCCGTCGGAAAGATGATAGCCGACAGAAATGTCAGCTGCGCCATCAACCAGATAGAGCTTTTTGCTCGCTGCTTTCGTTGCGAGCTTGCCGGTCACGCGAACCGGCGTAAACACTTCATTGGCCTTGTACTTCGCCGACAACGTTACGAGCACGATTTGGTTCGGCGGCGGCGGGGGCACGTGAATACACGCGCCAACGTACGGCACCAGCAAGAACTCCGTCTCGCCATCCTCAGAGAACTCCAGCGGCAACAGATAACCTGTTAGCCGAACGGTTTCACCACTGAGTTTCGCGTTCACTTTCCGCTGGCGCGCCGTAAGCTTCTTGTCGAACACCGCATAGTTCTCGACCAGGCGATCAATGATGATGCCTTTCTGGCGGAACTTCTGTTCATAGCGGCTGGCTTCTTGAACGATCTCTTTGCGCTCTGCGCGCTCGGCCTCGGTGAGTTGGCGCACCCATAGTATCGTCTCCAACTCAATCCGCTCTTCTGCATTCAGGGTCGCGAGGGGGTCTTTGATGGGCGGCAGCTTTGGCAAAAGGTCAGGCCATCTGAGATCGCGCGCGGCAAGAGCGTGCGATGCCGTCACCAGCAAGACCAGTGCGGAAATGAGCGCGACAACCGATTGCAGAGTTCTCATGATGCGCTCCGCGCCTGATCGCAGACCATTCGGTCTGGCGATCAGGCTATACGACATACGTTTCACGAGGTCCAATGAACTTGCCGTCAATCTCAGGAACCCTGGTTCAGCAACCCCGGTTCAGCAACCCCGGTTCAGCAACCCCGGTTCAGCAACCCTGGCGCGTGATGTCGTGCCACCGTCGGTAGCGAGTTCGACGGCGGCTATCTGAAATTTTCGCTTTCTTAGGGAACAAACTCGTTTGTTGCCGCGACACAGCTCATGGATGTCGCCGATAACCAGATGTCAATGCCGTCAGAGCGACAGGTACGCATGACATAGCAAAAAGGGAGCGCGTTAAAGAACTGAGTAAGGGTACGGAATCAAATTATGCTCGATAATGAAATAATTGATGGTCGGGCCGACGGTTTGTCCCTTTTTGCTCACGTCGCCACCGCTGAGGTGCCCAGAAAGATTGGGGTCTCGTTACAGCGCTGAACGACGTGCACATAGATTTTCAGTCACCAAACCATGTTGCGATTTCAGGAGCTAAACATGTTCCCCAATTCGAGCCGGGTCGATTTTGACCCGGCTCTTTTACGTCTGACGGCTTCGCTACGTTGGCCGAGCGTGCCGGTGCGTCAGCCGAGGTGGCTGACCATTTTCGCCTGCATGTAGGCCTGCAAGCCTTCGGTTCCGCCTTCGTGACCGAAGCCAGAGTCCTTGATCCCGCCAAATGGCGTTTCGGGCAACGCAATGCCGTGGTGGTTGATCGAGAGCATGCCGGCCTCGATCGAATCGGCAATCTTCGTTGCGCGCGTGGCGTCGTGCGTAAACGCGTAGCTTGCCAGGCCGAACGGCAACTTGTTTGCCCGCTCCAGCATCTCGTCTTCGTCGTTGAAGCGTAGCATAACGGCGACGGGACCGAACGGCTCCTCGCTCATGATCCGCGCATTTTCGGGCACGTCAGTCAGAACCGTCGGCTCGAAGAAGTTGCCCTGATTGCCAATCCGATTGCCGCCCGTCGTGACTTTGGCCCCTTTGTCGACCGCATCGCCAATGAACTCGTCCATTGCGTTGATGCGGCGTGGGTTGGCCAGCGGTCCCATTTTCGAGTCCGGATCCAGACCGTCACCAACCTTCATCTCACTTGCGATGCTGGTGAACTTTGAGACGAACTGGTCATAGACTTTGTCGTGGACAAAAAAGCGAGTCGGCGAAATGCAGACTTGGCCGGCGTTGCGCCACTTCAATGCGGCCGTCAGACCGGCGACGTGGTCGGCGTCGACGTCATCAAAGATCATCATTGGCGAGTGCCCGCCAAGTTCCATGGTGATCCGCTTCATATGCTGGCCGGCCATCGCAGCAAGCTGCTTGCCGATCGGAACGGAACCGGTGAACGAGATTTTCCGAACCGTCGGGTGTGGGATCATGTACTCGGACAGCTCAGCCGGTGTGCCATAGAGCATGTTCAAGCAGCCCTTCGGCAGGCCCGCGTCATGGAAGCACTTGACCATGGCGATCGGTGATCCAGGCGTCTCTTCCGGGCATTTGCAGACAATCGTGCACCCGGCAGCCAGAGAGGCCGCGATCTTGCGCACGGCCTGCATGACAGGGAAGTTCCATGGGCAGAAGCCCGCGACGACACCGACCGGCTCCATGATGACCATCTGGCGAACGCCGTCCGCGCGCGCGGGAATGATCCGGCCATAGGCGCGGCGTCCTTCTTCCGCGAACCACTCGATGACCTCGGCACAAGCCATAACTTCCATTTTGGCTTCGGCGCGGATCTTGCCTTGTTCCAGGGTCAAGACTTCTGCGATCTCGTCTGATCGCTCGCGGAGCAAGTCGGCTGCCTTTCTGAGAATCTTCGAGCGTTCGACCGCCGGGGTCTTGCGCCACTCCTTGAATGCGACGCTGGCGGCAGCCAGCGCACGATCCATCTCCTCTTTCTTGGCGTGCGGCAGATGCGCCAAAGTTGCGTCAGTGGCCGGATTGACAACGTCTTCGCCGATGCCGCTATTTCCTTTGGTGAATTCGCCGTCGATGTAGAGGTTGAGATCTGTATAGCTCATAGGGCGGTCTCCCGGTTCGCTGTGCCTTGTGCCTTGCGGCATATGAAGCTCGACTTCGGTTTTAAGACCATGGGCATGCACTGCTGCAACCCCTGATCGTGCATACCGGCCCGCAACCCTGGAGGTTCCCTTGACGTTTGATCCTGACGCGGTGAGCTGGGTGACGGGCGAGAATGAGGTGCGGGCAAGGCACCCGAAAATGCTAAGTCGTGCGGAATTCAAGGTCCTCGATCACTTAGATAAGCACTGTCGGGCGATATTGGAGAGGTCTCCGTTCTGCGTCATTGCGACCTGCGCGCCGGACGGCTTCGGCGGAGTTGATGTCTCGCCGCGTGGCGACCCCCCTGGTTTTCTGCGCGTGCTCGACGACATGCACCTCTTGCTGCCCGATCGGGTCGGCAACAACCGGTTCGATAACGTCGCCAATCTGTTTGCCAATCCCAAAATCGGCATGCTTGTCGTCGTTCCCGGGGTGGCCGAGACCTTGCGCATCAACGGTACCGCACGGATCACCGACGACGAAGATCTGCTGCGCGACAGTGCGGTTGCCGGCCGCCCGCCCAAGATTGGATTGGTCATCCGGGTCAAGGAAGTCTTCCTGCACTGTGCCAAGGCGCTCAATCGGGCGAAACTCTGGGATCCTGGAAGTCAGATCGATCGGCGGGAGCTGCCGACCTATGCTCAGATGCTGGCCGATCATGTGCCGGATCTGACCGACGAGGAAAATGCACGCCAGTCCGCCGAAATGGCGCGGCGTGGGATGTATTAGAGCATGCCGCTTTGGTTTGTCTTCGCTCACGGGCTGTTCCTCGCTCACGGGCTGTTCTGGCCTTCGGCCAGGCCCTCCGCGGGGGCGGCGCAACGCGCCGGGCCGCAGTCGCGGCCTGGGGTGCCAGACGGCGAACCCGCGCGTGTTGTTTTCGCTCACGGGCTGTTCCGGCCTAACGGCCGGGCCCTCCGCGTGGGCGGCGCAGCGCGCCGAGTACGAAGATGCCCGCGCCGGTCATCGGGCCAAAAGGGCTGCCTGAACGATGCGCTGGCTGATCGGCGCGTCCTGCTGGGCGATCG
>JBCDAH010000204.1:0-5614 GCA_039186015.1 Pseudomonadota bacterium | reverse complement strand
CAGATAGTCCCTCTGGTCGGAATTGTGCAGCGGCAAAGGCGGTTATTGCGACATGTTCGTGGGCGCTTGGATCGCGTGGTCCGGTCCCGCGTTATCGGTCGTTCACTATCGTTACGGGAGATGAAAATGAGCGCGGACGCGGGCAAAGATATTCATATTCGCGTAGACGGACGTGCAGGGCGTATGACGCTCAATCGTCCGCACGCGCTAAATGCGCTGACTTATCAACAAGTTAAATCCATATCCGCCGCGCTTCATACGTGGCGGACAGAGCCGTCTGTGGAGCTGGTCATTCTGGACGGTGCCGGAGACCGGGCGCTGTGTGCCGGTGGTGACGTGCGGGCGCTGTATGATCAACGAGAGACCGACCCAGGTCTCGCTGCGCGCTTCTGGGCCGATGAATACCGGCTCAACGCCATGATCGCCAGTTACCCGAAGCCCTACGTGGCCCTAATGGACGGCATCGTTATGGGCGGCGGTATCGGCCTCTCTGCGCATGGTTCGCACCGAATCGTAACCGAGCGGTCACGCCTCGCGATGCCCGAGACCACCATCGGGCTGATACCGGACGTCGGCGGCACGTGGCTGTTATCGCGCACACCGGGGCGCATGGGCGAGTATCTCAGCGTGACGGGTGTCACCTTCGGCGCAAGTGATGCGCTTTATCTTGGCTTTGCCGACACACATGTCTCAAGCGATACCCTGCCGGCGCTGGTCAGCAAGCTTACCCAGCCTGGCGGCGATCCCGTCAGCGCGGCCGTTGCCGAACACGCCTCCGCGCCGGAAGCGGCGAAGCATGCGACGCGGCAGACTGACGTTGATCGCCTGTTTGCCGGACCTGACGTGGAAACTATTCTGGACAGCTTGACGTTGGATCACGAGGTGCCGTGGGCGGCAGAGGTCGCCGATCTGCTCCGCACCAAGTCTCCGCTGTCTCTGAAACTCACGTTGCACGCTGTTCGGTCGGCGCGCCAAATGTCGTCTCTCACCGAGGCGCTCGTTGAAGAATACCGCCTGACAACCCGGTTGTTTCAGCATGGCGAATTCCTGGAAGGCGTGCGCGCCTTGCTTGTCGACAAGGACAAGAGCCCGAACTGGCCGTCTGGTGACTTGTCGGCCATCTCGGCTGAGCAAGTTGCCGCGTTTTTCGAGCCCATCCCCGACGGCGGAGATTTGACAATACCCGCAGCGAACGCTTGATAAGGCCAGCCCACGATCAAAGTCGTGATCGACACGACAAAACCAATAAACCTGGGAGAATGCCCGGATGACAGCGCGATTGCGCCCGGGGCCGCTCAACGGCATGAGGGTCCTCGACTTAAGTCATGTGATGGCTGGCCCGGTTTGCGGGCTGATGCTCGCCGATATGGGCGCCGACGTCATTAAAATCGAAAAGTTGCCGGGCGGCGACGATACACGCCGGATGCGGCCGCCCGTGATCGCAGGTGAGCCCGCGTCGTTCATGATGATGAACCGGAATAAACGCGGCTTCGCCCTCAATCTGAAATCAGACAAAGGCCGTGCTGTGCTTGAGCGCATGGTTAAAGACGCTGACGTTCTGCTTGAGAACTATCGCCACGATACCCTTGCGCGTCTCGGCGTTGGCTACGAGCGTCTCCGGCAGATCAATCCCGGCCTGATTTATGCGACGATATCGGGCTTCGGCCGCTCCGGCCCGTTCGCCAATCAGGGTGGCTTCGATCTTGTTGCCCAGGGCATGTCGGGCCTCATGGCCATCACAGGTGAAGGACCGGGCCGGCCACCCGTCAAAGTCGGCGCTCCGGTAACCGACATTACTGCCGGCATCCTCGGCGCAATGGGCGTTGCCGCGGCCTATGCACACAAGCTGAAGACGGGCGAGGGGCAGCACGTCGATACATCGTTGTTCGAAGCCGGGATCGTCCATACCTATTGGCAATCGGCGATTTGCTTTGCGACCGGCCAATCACCCGGACCTCTGGGCTCTGCCCATCCGCTGTCTGCACCGTATCAGGCTTTCGAGACGTCAGACGGGTGGATCAATCTCGGCTGCTCAAGCGAACGCACCTGGCAAAAATTCCTCGACGTTCTCGGTGATGCGGCGATCGCGGCGGACCCACGTTTCAAAACGAATGAAGATCGCATGGCGCACCTCGACGAGCTGGTCGCGGCACTTGCTCCGCATTTCAAGGCGCGCTCAACCGAGGACTGGCTTGCCGCGCTCGATGCCGGCGGTGTACCGGCCGGTCCGGTCCTATCGATCCACGACATGCACGAACATCCGCAAACACAGGCGCGCGATATGGTTCCCACTGTATCGCACCCTGTTGCCGGGAATGTTCAAACGATCGGGCTGCCGGTGAAGTTTTCAGGAAGCCCCGGCGCCGTAACCGATCCTGCACCACGGCTGGGTGAGCACACGCGCGAGGTGCTTGCCGAGTTTGGCTATGCCACATCAGAGGTCGACGCGTTGATCGACGCCGGTGCCGTCGGCGATCTGACCTCCTCCGACTAACCACGACCGCAAGCGCCGTGCCACACATCGTGACGGCATGCGGTCGGGCCATAAGACAGCATACGCAACTAGAGGTTGTTATGGGCACATACATTGACATCGGCCAGATCAAGGTCGCCCAAGTTCTTCATGATTTCATCGCACAAGAGGTTCTGCCCGGCACCGGCATTGCGGCCGATACATTTTGGACCGAGCTGGACAAGATCGTTCATGAGCTGTCGCCGGAGACGAAGGCGCTTCTCGAAAAGCGCGATGGACTGCAATTGAAAATCGACGAATGGCACCGCGAACATCGCGGTCAGCCAATCGACATGGCCGCATACAAAGCTTTTCTTAGCGACATCGGCTATCTGCTGCCGGAACCGGCGCCGTTTACGGTCGATACGGCGAATGTCGACCCCGAAATCGCCTCGACCGCGGGCCCGCAGCTCGTGGTGCCCGTCATGAACGCCCGGTATGCACTGAACGCCGCGAACGCCCGGTGGGGTTCTCTCTACGATGCGCTGTACGGCACCGATGCAATTTCAGAAGATGGCGGGGCCAGCCGGTCCGGAGGCTACAATCCGGAGCGCGGGGCGAAGGTGATTGCGTTTGCGCGCGACTTTCTCGATCGCATGGCGCCGCTTGAAGTGGGCAGCCACACCGACGTGACGCGCTACGTGATTGCCCATCAGCGTCTTGTGATCACGCGCAAGGACGGCTCTGAGACCGAGCTTGCCACGCCGGATCAGCTAGTCGGTTATCGCGGCGACAACCTCGATCCGTCCGCGCTCTTGCTCAAAAACAACGGGCTTCACGTCGAGGTCGTAATCGACCGCAGCCATCCAATCGGGAAAGACGATGCCGCAGGCGTCGCCGATCTGGTCGTCGAGTCTGCGCTGACCACGATCATGGACCTGGAAGACTCAATTGCAGCCGTCGACCCCGACGACAAGGTCGCGGCCTACCGTAACTGGCTCGGGCTCGTGAAAGGGGATCTGACGGCGACCGTTCAAAAAGGTGACAGGGCGATTGAGCGGCGGCTTGAGCCGGACCGCGCGTACGCAGCGCTTGATGGAAGCCCGCTGACACTCCCTGGCCGGTCGGTCATGCTGGTTCGCAACGTCGGGCATCTGATGCTCGATGAATCGGTACTCGACAAAGATGGTCATCCCGCGCCTGAAGGCATCCTGGACGGGATGATCACGTCCCTGATTGCGACGCACGACTTGAAGGGCACCGGTCCGTATCGGAACAGCCGGTCAGGCTCCGTCTATATCGTGAAGCCGAAAATGCACGGTCCTGAGGAAGTCGCCTTGTCCAACAAGCTGTTTGGACGGATTGAGGATGCCCTCGGCCTCGACCGCAACACCCTGAAAATGGGGATCATGGACGAGGAGCGGCGGACAACAGTCAACCTGGCGGCCTGCATCCATGCCGCAAAGTCCCGCGTGTTTTTCATCAACACCGGCTTCCTGGATCGCACCGGCGACGAAATCCACACATCGATGGAAGCCGGCCCCATGATCCGCAAGGCGGACATGAAACAGCAGCCTTGGATCCAGGCCTATGAGGCTTGGAATGTCGACATCGGCCTCGCGTGCGGTCTGCCGGGCCACGCACAGATCGGCAAAGGCATGTGGGCGATGCCGGACTTGATGGCTGCAATGCTAACCGAAAAGATCGGTCACCCGAAGGCCGGTGCCAATACGGCATGGGTGCCGTCTCCGACGGCTGCGACGCTTCATGCGTTGCACTATCATGACGTCAACGTCCAGGACCGTCAGGCCGAGCTCAAGTCTCGGCCACGCGCCAGCCTCGATGACATTCTGACGATCCCGCTTTCCGACCGGCAGAACTGGAGCCCGGAGGACATCAAGAACGAGATCGACAACAACGCACAAGGCATCCTTGGCTATGTTGTGCGGTGGATCGACCACGGCGTCGGCTGCTCAAAGGTTCCCGATATCAATGACGTCGGCTTGATGGAGGATCGCGCGACGCTGCGGATTTCAAGTCAGCATCTCGCCAACTGGCTGCACCACGGCGTCGTCACGGAAGCGGAGGTGGTGGAGGCCATGCAGCGGATGGCCAAGGTGGTTGACGGCCAGAACGCCGATGACCCGGACTATGAGCCGATGGCGCCAAACTTTGATACCAGCATCGCCTTCCAAGCGGCGTGCGACCTGGTCTTCAAGGGACACGAACAGCCAAACGGCTATACCGAGCCGGTGCTGCATGCGCGCAGATTGCAACACAAATCAACGTCGCGTTAAGCTCTTGGCATCCAATTCCCGGATAGAACCGTAACCATGTTGGGATACGGGAGTTGGGTCATGAAGCTGATTGCAGCCGTTGTTGCCTTTGCTGCCGCGTTGGCCATGTTCGCCGGAACGGAGGCGGCGCGCAGCAATCCGCAAGATGGTATTGCCGCGGTGATCGAGCGGCAGGTGCAAGCGTTCCAACGCGACGACGGTAAGGCTGCGTTTGCGATCGCGTCTCCCACAATCCAACAGAAGTTTGGCTCGGCGGCTCGTTTTATGATGATGGTCGCCACTGCCTACCCACAGATCTATCGTGCCGACGAATTGACCTTTCTCGATCGCGCGCCGTTTCAGGGCCGAATCCTGCAGAAGGTTCTCGTGAAAGACGTGCGCGGCGAGCTTGTGACAGCCGTTTATGCCATGGTGCAAATCGATAAGATGTGGCGCATCGACGGGTGCTGGCTGCTGAAAACCGGCTCAGAAGTTTAGCGCCGTCGGCATAGCCGGGCCCAGACGCCCACGTTCAAGTGCGGTCTAACGACCACACTGTGCGACGCCTTCGGATTGTCTCGACAGTGTCACGGAACCGCCTGCCTACGGCCAATGTCCGCGCAATGCTCACCTCATCGTAATCTGATGAGGCGTAATTCCATGTTCTCTGCATTTCAGACACTCTGCGCCTGGCTCGCCATTACGCTGATGTTGCCGATTGTCCCTGCCATTGCCGCGCAGGTCGACATCACCGCTGAGCCGAGCCACAGCAAACTCGTAAGGGGCGCTAAGCAACGGGTCTTCCTTCGGATCGGGCTGACCAGTCCGCGGCCGGAGCGGACGCGTGAACGCCCTCCGCTCAATGTAGCGCTTGTGATCGACAAGT
>JBCDAH010000203.1:0-5934 GCA_039186015.1 Pseudomonadota bacterium | reverse complement strand
CTTCAGGGTCCCTGCGCCCGATGTGACCGGGATGACCTTGGCCCCGAGCAACTTCATACGTGCCACGTTCGGTGCCTGCCGCTCGACGTCCGTCGCACCCATGTAGACTTCACAGGGCATGCCGTACTTCGCGCAAACGGTGGCGACGGCGACACCGTGTTGCCCCGCGCCGGTCTCAGCAATAATTCGCGGTTTGCCCATGCGACGGGCGAGAAGGATCTGGCCCAGGCAGTTGTTGATCTTGTGTGACCCGGTGTGGTTCAGCTCATCGCGCTTGAAATAGATCTTGGCCCCGCCAAGTTCGTCCGTCATTCGCTCAGCGAAATAGAGTGGAGACGGCCGACCACCGTAGCTCGCCAGCAATCCGTCCAGCTCAGCCTGGAACGCCGGGTCGTTCTTGGCGGCCGTGTAGGCGCCATCGAGTTCCAGGATCAGCGGCATCAGCGTTTCGGCAACGAACCGCCCACCAAAACTGCCAAAGTGGCCGCGCTCGTCGGGTCCCGCGCGGAATGTGTTGGGCTTGGACTGAACGGGATGTTCGGATGTGGCGGTCATGGTCGGTTCCGATTGTCACGCCCCTGTCGCGCGGCGTCCGTGTGGACCGCGCATGAGCGTCGGGTTTCTTCGCGTTAAATCATACGTCTTTTGCTGCGGCGATAAAGGCGCGGATTCGCGCTGCATCCTTAACGCCAGGTGCGCTTTCCACGCCAGATGACACATCGACCGCCGGCGCACCGGTGACTTCGATTGCCAATCTGACATTCTCGGGGCTCAGGCCGCCAGAGAGCATGTAATCAACCTCGGCCGCAACCTCAGCCAATGCTGTCCAGTCAAACGCCAGGCCGTTACCGCCGGGCAGTTCCGCGCCAGGCGGTGGCTTGGCATCGAACAGAATGAGGTCGGCGCTATCGCGATACGCAAGCGCGGCGGCTGCGTCCGTACGCGTTGCCACCTTGATCGCCTTCATGGTCCGTGCACCGGTTTTCTGGCCGATCTCGCGGACCCGATCCGGCGTTTCGGCCCCGTGCAGTTGGATAACGTCCGGTCCCACCTGCGCAGCAATCTGCCCGACAAGCTCGTCATCCGGATCCACCACCAGCGCGACGATTTCTGCGCGACCGCTGGCTTGCTCAGCGAGCCCCCGCGCCTGGGCGATCGATACGTTGCGCGGGCTCTTGGCGAAGAACACGAGACCAACGAAATCGGCGCCGGCGTCAAGCGCGACTTCCATTGTCTCAGCGGTCGACAGTCCGCAGATCTTCACACGGGCCATGATCGTTCGTCGTCTCAGCTTTGGGACTTGCCGTAAACCGCGGTCATAGCCCCGGCTCCGACCAGAAGGCTACCACTGAGGCGGTTCACGAGGCGCTGGATGCTTGGCCTCTGAATTGTCCGCCGCGCCTGGGTCGCCACCACGGCATAAAACGTGGTGTTGATCGCGGCCAGCGTGACAAATGTCGCGACCATTGTCGCAGCCTGCGGGAATATCGCCGCCGTCGGATCGAGGAACTGCGGAACGAACGCCACAAAGAACACCAGTGCCTTTGGGTTCAACACCGTGACAGCAAATGCGTTCCTCAGCATCGATGATCGATCGATCGTTGGAGCGGCGAGCGCATCCATCCCGCCGACCGGCGAGCGCCAGAGCTTGATGCCGAGATAGATGAGATAAATCGCACCGACCCATCGCAAGATCGTATAAAGTTCAGACGACGCGATCAGGAGCGCCCCGAGGCCAGCCATCGACACCGTCATGGCCACGAAGTCACCCAGCGTCACGCCAACAACAGACGGAAGGGCTGCGCGCCAGCCGTGCCCCAGTGAATACGACACGACCAGGAGAACCGTTGGTCCCGGGATCGCAAGCAGTACTGCGGATGCGAATGCAAACGCCAGCCAGGTTTCCATTGCCATCAGACAGTCTCGCTTTCCATTGCGCGCTCGTAAACCTCGATCGCGGCAAACAAATCCTCGATCGACGCGCCAACCGACTTGAAGAACGTGATCTCGCCGTCGTCGCGGCGAACCGGCGCCGTGCCAGCCGCCAAGCCGAACAAGTCGCCTTGAATGTCACGCTCCGATATCACGCCAGCCTTCAATGGCATAACGATATCACCGGCCTCATTCAGGCCTCCGGCCATCGTGTCGACCCACAGGCTTGCGCAGCGCATCGTTTCATCATCGCTCTCACGCATGTCCGGCCGAAATGCACCGACGCAGTCGACGTGGGCACCCGGCTTCAGCCAGGTGCCATCGAACACCGGAGTGGACGATATGGTCGCGGTTGAGACGATATCGGCAGACCGAACAGCAGCCTCCAGATCGTCAGCAACATGAACGGCAATGCCGTCAGCAGCCAAATCTGCAGCTACCCGTTCTGCGTTTTTCCGTGTCCGGTTCCAGATCGCAATCTCTTGGATCGGACGCACAGAGGCGTGTGCGCGCGCCAAATAGGGCGCGAGGGTTCCAGCACCGATAACCACCAGACGCGCAGCGTCCGCGCGCGCCAAGTATCGCGTTGCAAGCCCGGATGCGGCGGCGGTGCGCCACGCTGTCAAAGCCGGCCCGTCAATCAAGGCAAGCGGTGCCCCGGCATCCGTGGCGATGAGCAAGTAGATCCCGTCAATTGCCGGCTTCCCCAGGCGCGGGCCGTTATCGGGTGTGACCGTAACGAGTTTGACGCCAAGGTAGCGCCCCGCGGCATCGACTGTTGCGGACTGTCGCGTCCATGCCGGCATCAACAGCAGTGTCGCGTCAGGCCGGTCGCCGAGGTCCACGGCGTGATGGTGCCGTAACGGCGAAACAGCGCCGGCCCGAAAACCCTCATCGAGGATATCGATCAGGCGGGGATAAGAAAGCGCCGACGACACCGCGGCTGCATTGATGAGTTTCATAGGGCCACTCCGGACACGAGCATCTGCGCCTGCAGGATAAACAAGATGCCCGTCTTTTTAGGATTCGCCGAGATCGTCCCGGGTCAACCGGAGCTATCGTCCCGTGATGGCCAGCGCGCGTTCCGGGGTCGGCGTTGTTGCTGCGAGTTTCTTCGCGGCTTGAACGTGATCGTCCCGCTCACGCGTCAAACGATCAACCTCGGCCTTCCAGCGGATCGCTTCCTGTGTCCGCTGCCGCGCCATACGCCGCCACTTGCCCTGACCGAGCCAGACCGCAACCGCCCCGACAAAAACACCAATCAGAATAGATCCCAGCAGGTACCAGAAAAACGGCATCTCGAACCCGAGCGCTGGGTTTTGGGGATTGAACGGATCAACCACGATCTGAACCGGATGCCGGTTCGCCACGAACAACGTGACGAGAAAAACGGTAGCAACGAAGAAAAGAACCGTGGACAGGATGCGGGCAAACACGACCGGAGACTCCCTCTAATCCGCAAGCGGCATCGACCAGTTCGAACGACTGCGTATCACATTCGCCCGCGGCCGACGCTATCCACGTTGCTTTTCGCGCAACCAAGCCGCGATTGTCACGTGTGTTTTGGTCGCCGCTTAGTTTTACCGATCTCGCTTACCGGAGGGTTATCGTTGAGCCGCTCGCGCAGTTCCTTACCGGTCTTGAAGAACGGAACAAACTTCTCACCGACATTGACTGAGTCGCCGGTCCGGGGATTTCGCCCGACACGCGGCGCGCGGTGCTTGACCGTAAACGCACCGAACCCACGTAGTTCCACCCGATCTCCGCGAGCCAGAGAGTCTATAATCTCGTCGAAAACAACGTTGACGATACGTTCAACATCGCGGTGAAAAAGATGCGGATTCGCCGCCGCAATCCGATTAATTAATTCTGACTTAATCACGCAGCCCTCGCACGCGAACACATTGATCTTACTACATTTTCGAAGGCTGCCAAACAGAGAGCAAGCCGTCAAGACCTAACGTGGACAACGGCCCTGTCGCACCAAAAGACGATCTCAGCCCATCCATGAATGCCGCGCCGAGACCTTTCGCGAAGCTCTCGACCGCTGCCTGGACAGACCAGGGCGTCGCCTGGCCCGGTTCCCAATCCACGATCCTCAATCCGGCCGGCAAACCGCGCGTCTTGACGAGCCATTCAACAGCCGCCGCTTCGCCGCCCAACCGATCAACCAGCTTGTGACGCATGGCATCGCGGCCGGAGTAGACGCGCCCCTCAAGCAGGCCGGGAACGGATGACGGGTCGATCTTTCTCCGATCCTCTACGAGACCGACGAACCAGCGTTTGCTTTCCTCGATCATGCTTTCCGTCACGGCGCGCGCATCCGGCGAAATCGGATTGTAAAGCGATGGCTCAGCCTTGAGCGATCCGCTTTTGATTTCATTCATCTTGACGCCGAGCTTCTCAAGTAACCCGGATATCTCGGGCCATTGAACCAGAACGCCAACGGAACCGGTAATCGTGTTGCCTCTGGCTACGATATGATCCGTGCCGAGGCCGGCAATGTATGCCGCTGATGCCGCAACCGTGCCAAACTGCGCCACAACCGGCTTTTTGGCCGACAGATCCCGCAATTCCTGATAGAGGCCCTCACCGCCGGTCGTCGTCCCGCCCGGGCTGTTCACGAACACGATAACGCCGCGGACGCTATCATTTTTCGCGAGCTTCTTCAGAAGCTTAAGACGCTCCCTGTCGTCTGTGATCACGCCCTCGATGGTTACGCGCGCAATCTGCTCGCCCGTGCTGAGGCCGAGATCATTGGCACGGCTGTAGGTGAAAACAGCCAACAGCGCGACGGCGACCAATATCGCTAATGCGCGCCACCATCCAACCTGGCGCCGCAGCCGGCGTCGCTCAATCACCGTTTCAACGTCCAAGCTCATGCTGCCTCACCTTCTCGCGGCTTACCGAGGTCCGCTGCCAGACTACGAATACTGCGGACCGCCCGCAACGTTGACGTGCAAAGATGCCTGATCGATGGCAACCAAACGAATTGAATTTGCTCAGATTTCACCGCCGTGGACCATGGCTGGCTTGCCGCTGTGCGGGCTCAAGACCTGTCCTGGAACGGCGAAGATACAGGCCAAAAGCCGTCGCGAGGTCAACGTTTCAGCGGCACATGAGGTCAAAGGCGCATGCTGTGGGTGGAGCAACATCTGCTCCACCGCAATGCTCTCGTTAACCACGACTGCGCTTCGGCCAGCCGAGTGGCCGTTGCGCGCCTGGTTAACGGCTACTTGACTAAGCCTCGTCGCCTTCATCGCCCTCACGACGCTTGATCGCCGCTCCGAGAATGTCGCCGAGTGATGCGCCGGAGTCTGAAGATCCGAACTGCGCAACTGCGGCTTTTTCTTCTGCGATCTCAAGCGCCTTGATCGAAACAGCAACGCGCCGGGCCGACTTGTCGACCGATGTCACGGCTGCATCAACCTTGTCGCCGACATTGAACCGCTCCGGCCGCTGCTCGGACCGATCGCGCGACAGGTCGGAGCGCTTGACGAACGACGTGATCTCGGTGTCGGCAATGCGCACTTCGATCCCGTTCTCTTGAACAGTGATGACTTCCGACGTGACCGGATCGCCCTTCTTGAACTTCGAGATTTCGTCGAGCGGATCGCCGCCGATCTGCTTAACGCCCAGCGAAATCCGTTCCTTGCTCGGATCAACATCCAGCACGACGGCTTTAACGACATCGCCTTTCTTGTAGTCCTGGATGGCTTCGTCGCCGGTTCTGTTCCAATCCAGGTCGGAGAGGTGAACCATGCCATCGACGCCATTGTCCAGCCCAATGAACAGACCGAACTCGGTCATGTTCCGCACCGGGCCTTCGACAATGGTTCCTTTCGGATGTGCGGCCAGGAAGGCATCCCACGGATTGTCCTGTGTCTGCTTTAATCCAAGCGAGATCCGACGCTTGTTCGGGTCGACTTCGAGAACCTGGACTTCGACTTCCTGGCTGGTTGAAACGATCTTGCCGGGGTGGACGTTCTTCTTGGTCCAGCT
>JBCDAH010000202.1:0-5935 GCA_039186015.1 Pseudomonadota bacterium | reverse complement strand
GCACGGTCGTTTTCAATCTTCAAGTCAGACGGCAGCATGGTGTTCGATTCCGGGGACGCGTTTACGCGTATCCTGTCGGAGAGGTACCCGAGATGGTTCAACTCGCAAGGCCAGGAAAGCAACTTTGACAATCGCTCTGACGACAAGGGCATCGAGCCGGAAGGTGTTGCCATTGGTGTCGTGAACGGTACCCGCTATGCGTTCATCGGGCTGGAGCGGATGGGCGGTGTCATGGTTTATGACATCTCCAATCCGAGCGCCCCGAAGTTCGCAACCTACATCTTTAGTGCGGATCCAAAAGGTGATGCCGAAAATGGTACCGCCGGAGACATAGCCCCGGAAGGCCTCAAGTTCATAGCCGCCGATGTTAGTCCAACCGGCCAGGCCATTCTCGTAGTGGCGAATGAGGTCTCAGGTTCGACAACGGCGTTTGAACTGAAGTAGCAGACCAGCTTCGCAGCACACGTTCGATCTGCATCGAGGTCTGCGACAGCGTGCCTTGGTGCCCAATTGCCACGGTGTCATGCGCAATCGTAATTTCTGATCTGCGCCAGGGTTCGGTCTCATGTCATGGGCGCCGACCTCGGCGCTTATCCTGCGGCCGCAGATATCGCCGCGCCATTGCATTGAGCCGCCGGATTATAGACTGATAACCAAGAACTTTTGGATTAGAAACTCAAACCTCGAACATTGCAGCAACTCGTACGGTCTGCCCTGATCATCCGCTTTCGGCATGTCGCAACGACTCTGATGTCACGGCACATTGAATTCAGGTAAACCGCTATTGTTGCACTTGTGTGATTTGGGTCCAAATGGCATAACCACAACAAAATATTTCTGTAAGAACTCTCGGATGGGAGCAGATATGCTGCGACGTTTCGTGGGCGTGTGTGGTGTGGCTTGTGCGTTGTTGATTGCGCTCGCAGCGGCAGTGCCGACCATGGCGCAAGGCCGGTTAAACCTTCGAATTACTTTGCAGCTGCCACTTTCTAATCACCTTGGCCAAAACCTAGTCAGATTTAAGCAGATTGTTGAGAATAGAACAAACCGACGGATCACCGTCGAGATTTTTGACCGCGCCAAACTCTATAAAGATTTCCAGGTTATCGACGCTGTAAGCAGCGGCCAGATCGAGATGGGAGTTGTTGCGCTTAATCAATATCGGAAGCGCATACCTGCCGTTGATATCTTTGGGCAGCCCTTCATGTTCAATCCGCCGTCGCTGGTGAGGGCTGCAACAAAGCCTGGAAGCTCAATCCGCGCGCCGATAGATCAGGCCATTCGCGAGACGACAGGTACCATTCCGTTATGGTGGCAGCCCTATGGAACCACGGTCTTCTTCTCGCGCGGGCGGAAGGGTATTCTATTACCAGACGAGGTGTCGAAAAAGCGAGTCCGGGTCATCAGCGCAGCTGAAGGTGACTTTATTAAGCTTTGTGGTGGAACGGGTTTTCGAATTCCCGGCTCAAAACAGCATAAAGCGCTCGCAGATAATAAAGTTGATATGGGAATCACAGGCGTTGCCGGCGTGATATCTCGGGATCTATGGAAGGTGAGTGATACGATTACGCAAACAGATCATTCTGTTATTGAGTTCTTGGTTATTATCAACTCGGCACTTTGGTCGCGACTTTCGCCGCAGGATCGATCCCTTATCCAACAGGCTGGACTGACCGCAGAGAAAGAGCTTCGCGACAAGTTTGCGGCTGTTGAGGAACGTGCATACTTGTTCGCTAAGAGCAAAAAGATGAGTATTTTCAGGTTGGAGCAAAACGATATATTTATTTGGCGTGCGTGTAGTGCGCAAATGCTGATTGACTTTATGAATCGCGCTGGAACGCTGGGTCAGCGCATGCTGAAGGCGTATGGAGCGTTAAGGCTTGATCCGTGTTGTTCAGAGGGCCCGCCTGGCAAGTTCACGCGGCGCTGACCGGCGCTCATTATGGATCGCGGATGGCATCGCAGTTGGCACGAGGGCGACGGTACGAGCTGCGGTACTAAGAGTGCCGGGGTCTGTTGCCGCTCAACTTGAGAACTTCGGCGACAACGCGCGCCGTCAGATCATCGATGCAGTCGGTGCCCGGGACGCCCAGGACTGGGCACGGTAGCGTTTTGAGCCAGGCGTCGTGGCGAGATCGCGAGCGTCCGGTGAAGCCGTCTCCGGGATTGTCGTACTGCGCGGCCCACGCAAGAAAGTTGGCGAGGTCCTCTTCGCGCCATCCGCCGACACCAAAGGCGTCATCGCCGAAGCGCCGGGCCTCTCGTTCCCGCAGTCGCTGAAGCCGTATGTCTGTTGGCGTTGAAACATAGACAACCAAGTCAAAGTAGCGGTGCGCAATCACGTCGCCCCAGCCGTCCAGTGATCCGGTCAAAACCCATTGGGTTCGCGGCAAAAACACGTCCTCCATCAGGCGGATGCGATCTTCCGCCGGGCGCTTGGTTCGAAACGGCGGGTGGGTTGGCTGCCAGAAGTAGTCGTCTGTGTCGTGGTGCGGGATTGCAAGCGCATGCGCGACGAACCGGCCGAGTGTGGTGACTCCTGACCCAGATGCGCCGGTAACATGTATTCGGCTTGATCGCATGACTCAGTACGTCTCTTTTCAAGTGCGTGACATGTGAGTGAATACAAACGTGACGCAAGATCGGTTGCCGGAGTCACCGACCCAAACATAGATGTCATGGGTCAGGTGCTGGATCTCACCTTACGCGTGCAAACTAGAACTCAAGCTCGGCGATCATCAAGGAAATGTCGTCAGGATCGCGGCGGAGGTCGAAGCCGATGCGGCGTGCCAAGCCCAGCATACGCGCATTGTGCATTGAGATTGTGCCCCACACAGATTTGCAGCCCGCCTCCCGGGCGCACTGAATGACAATCTCAAGCGCCTGGCGGGCCAGCCCCAGGCCACTCACCTCCGGCCGTACCGTGATCGAGAATTCTGCAGACTGGCCCGGGCCAACGCCGGCGACACGCGCGGAACCGACAAGCTCGCCAGCAAAGTGATCACGCCCTTCGACGACGACTGCGATGACCGTGTCGGGGTCTGGCGTACAAAAGTCGTGCGCCATACGTTCGGTAAGACGCGGCAGCGTGTGCAACACGCGAAACCATTTGTGTTCGTCCGGTAATGCATCGTAGCCGCGCACAATAAGCGGCGCGTCGGACGGGCGAATGCGCCGGACATGGTAGGTGTTCCCGTCCGCGCAGCGCACGTTGAGTCTTCCGGCGTCAAGCTGTTCGCATGTCGGCGCTGTCGCGGTCATGGCTCGGCTCAATGATCCCGGGCTTTCGACTGTGTGATGGTTTGTACCTGGGAAGTTGCGAGGCAAATGCAACACGTTTTTGCGTGCGCCTATCCATCTGGCGGGCTCGCCAGTGGATCACGTCGGATCGATGCGAGACTATCGGATAGTTCTCAAGGTCTGGCGATGCGCCGGTGGCGACGATCTGATAAGGCAGCGGCGGTGAGATTGCCACGGGGCCGCAACAGGTTGCGTTGGTACGTCTGGTCCTGTGAGTTGCTCGATCGCGCGTTTGTCGGTAACCAGCCAGCCACGGTTCACAACAGTCACCGTTCTTCGACGTGTGGCTGCAGACGGAGGATGACCCTATGGCGCGTAAAAAGATCGCGCTGATCGGCTCTGGCATGATCGGCGGAACACTCGCTCACCTGATCGGGCTGAAGGAGCTCGGTGATGTGGTGATGTTTGACATCGCGGAAGGTATGCCAGAGGGCAAATCGCTTGACATCGCGCAGTCGAGCGCGCCGGAAGGCTTCGACGTCAAGCTCAAGGGCACGCAGTCCTACGCGGACATCGAAAATGCAGATGTTTGCATTGTCACGGCCGGTGTGCCGCGGAAGCCTGGGATGAGCCGCGACGACCTTCTGGGCATCAACCTCAAGGTTATGGATGCCGTCGGTAAGGGCATTCGGCAATACGCGCCAGGCGCCTTCGTCATCGTCATTACGAACCCACTCGATGCGATGGTTTGGGCCTTACAGAAGGCATCGGGCCTGCCGCATGCGCGCGTGGTCGGCATGGCCGGTGTTCTGGATGCGTCCCGCTTCCGGCACTTCATTGCCGAAGAAATGAGCGTCTCGATCGAGGACGTTTCAGCCTTCGTTCTCGGTGGTCACGGTGACGACATGGTGCCGTTGACCCGGTATTCGACAGTGGCCGGTATTCCGCTCGACGATTGCGTCAAAATGGGCTGGTTGGCACAGGATAAGCTCGACGCAATGGTTGAGCGGACGCGCAAGGGTGGCGGTGAGATCGTCGCGCTGCTGAAGACCGGCTCGGCATACTACGCGCCGGCATCGTCCGCGATTGCGATGGCCGAGAGCTATCTGAAAGACAAGAAGCGCGTTTTGCCCTGTGCCGCCTACCTCAACGGTGAGTTCGGCGTGAAAGGCCTTTATGTCGGCGTTCCGATCGTGATCGGTGCAGCCGGTGTCGAAAAGATCATCGATATATCGCTGAATGCCGCCGAGCAGGAAATGTTCGCGAAATCGGTCGCGTCGGTTCAGGGTCTTGTCGAAGCCTGCAAGCAGATCTCGCCGGATCTGGCCTAAGCAGCAACAGCGCCGTTTACGAACGAACCAGCAGCCCCTGAGGAAACTCGGGGGCAATCCGCATGGATTGCTGCGACGGTCCCAAGCGTTCGCACGCCCATGTCTATCACTCAGTCAATCAGCCGTGCGCGCTACAACGGCGAGACATCTGCTTGAACCAACCGGAGCGACATTAATGAAAAAGGCAATCGAAGCTGCGCCGTTGAAGGCTGTCGGCCCTTACTCACTCGCGATTGAGGCTGGTGGGTTCGTGCATTGTTCCGGTCAGATCCATCTTGATCCAGCCAGTGGCAGCTTGGTCAACGGTGATATTGCGACCCAGACCAAACAGTGTATGGACAATCTGACAACAGTTTTGGCCGGCGCCGATCTCGATTTCTCAGACGTCGTCAAGTGCGTCGTGTTTCTTGTCGACATGGGCGATTTTGGCGAGGTCAATAAGGTCTATGAGACCTACATGGTGGCGCCGTTTCCGGCACGCTCCTGCGTTCAGGTTGCGGCATTGCCGCTTGGCGCTCGGGTCGAGGTCGAGTGCGTGGCAAAAACTCGAAGCTGATCAGAGTTACAACTGATGCGCTGTTCCGAAGGGAACAGGTCGTTGACGGCAAAGTGTCCTACCCTCGAAGCCGAATGCCGCATGGGACTGGTCAACAGTCACCCGCTTTCTCGCGCTTCGGGGGAAATTGATATGCTGCGCTTGCTTCTATTTGTCGTTCTTGCCGGTGTTCTCGTTGTTGCTTTGACACGCGATGTGTCTGCGGCAATCAAGATCCCCTGCACAGGGGATCGCCTGGTTAAAGTGATGGATGTTCCAGCGGACAAACAGCCACAAGGCCGTGAGATCCATCTCGGATACAAGTTTCCGGGGTGTTTTTCCGAGGGCGAATGGATCGGATACACCGGTAAGAGCGACAGCTATATCCATCTCGATGATGCAACGCGCACTTGGATGTTGAACGCGCTTGGACGATCGGAACTGCCGCCAGTGCCAAGCCGGTTCTCGTACCCGGTCGAAGCTCTGCTGATTGAGATTCTGACGGTCGGCGCGTTGGGTCTTGTGTTGTTGTGGGAGCTATTCTCGCGGTTGTTCCGCCGGCGCAAGATGGAGGAAGCCTGAGGGCTGGACTTGCACGTCGGCGCTATAGATCGGAGTGCACGATGCGCGCGGTCTTCGACGCCCTGATGGTTTTGTTTCCGCCAAACCGCGCTTATAAGCGCGGTTTGGCGCATGAACTGAGTGCAGCATTTGATTGGATGAGTCCTCGCCGACCAACTGCTGCTACTGTCATGATCACGCTCGCAATCGGAGCCGCTGTGTAGGTGGGATATCTCGAAGCGCAAGGGGCGCCGCGCAGGACGGTGAT
>JBCDAH010000201.1:0-5991 GCA_039186015.1 Pseudomonadota bacterium | reverse complement strand
TGACGGACTCGGCGTAAGAGCTCCATGCCGTCCATGCGGGGCATCTTAATGTCGAAGAGATTGATGAGCTGTTCGGCCTTAAGATGGGGGCTGACGATTACATCGCCAAACCATTCTCACAACGGCTGGTGGTCGAGAGCGTCAAGGCCGTTCTGCGTCGCTCGCAGGCGCGGGAAGGGAATGTGTCAGCGAACGAGGCGTCTCGTGTTCTCGAACGCGGTATGCTGCGGCTGGACCCGGAGCGGCACACGTGCCACTGGGACGCAAGGCCTGTCACGCTGACAGTGACCGAGTTTCTTATTCTCCAGGCACTTGCCGCCCGACCAGGGGTTGTGAAAACCCGCGACGCGCTGATGGATGCGGCTTACGACGACCAAGTCTACGTCGACGATCGGACGATCGACAGCCACATCAAGCGTCTGCGAAAGAAGTTCAAACAAGTCGATGACAACTTCGATGTTATCGAAACGCTCTACGGCGTAGGCTATCGGTTCAAGGAGGTTTAACGCGCGGCAACAGCGGTGGGTACTCTTGAGCGTGGCTCATTGTTATCGTTGCGGTCGGCGGCACGTACGCCATCCGATCCCGGCGGGCTTGGCCATGCTCTCCTGTCCTAGGTCAAGGGCATCTGTTCCTAGTTCAAGGGCACCTGTATGTGGACACCTGTTTTGATCCGATTGATCGGGGCAAGTCTCGCTCCCTTGTCGGATAGAGGTTGAGCGCACATGGCTTTGCCAGGCGATATCAGACACTTCGAGCGCCCCATTCGCAAAACACTGCGAGACTGGCTGGTCCGTTTCGCGATCGCCGGGCGCCGTGTCGGCGCAGCCTACGGTTGGAGCGTCAGCAAGCTAGAACCGATTGGGGACTGGCTTGGAAACAGCTGGCTCGCGCGAAGGATGTCCGCAAGCCTGTTGCGTCGCATCATCATCTCGAACCTGATCGGGTTTGCCCTGCTGCTGTTTGGTTGGGCCGTCTTGTCCCAGCAAAACGTCTGGTTGATCGATACCAAGCGCGACGCCCTCGAGACGCAGAGCCGGATTATCGCCGCAGCCGTCGCTTCAGCAACGCCGAAACCACAAAAAGACGCCAGGGACTATGATCCCGACAGGCTGGCGACCGAAGCGCCCGGCCGTATCGCATTTGATGATCAGGCCGTTTTCAGAGATCTCGATCTGTCCCTGCGCCCGGAGCAGGTGGCCCCGACCCTGGCCCAGGTTGTTAAGGGAACCAACACGCGCGCGCGCATCTATGCATTGGATGGCACGCCAATTGTCGACTCGAAAGACTTCGACCTGCGTGGCGGCCTCAGCGGACTGCCCGACCCGAAAACGGGACAAGTCATCAAGCCGAAGAACATCTGGACCCGGGCCCTGAGCTGGCGCGTGCGATCACCGCTGACGGTCTACCAGGACATTGAAGGGATTAGCGGCTTGTCGTTCCGCGAAGTCTCGAACGCCCTGAAGCTTGGGACGTCCGAGGCGATGCTGCTGATGACGGAAGACGGCGAGCAGGTTGTGGGTTTCGTATCGCCGATTGTGCGCCTTGGCAAAACGCAGGGCGCTCTGCTGCTCTCGACAAAGCCGGGTGAGATCGACGATCTGTTGTTCGCTGAGCGTTTGCGTATTCTCACGCTCGCGATCCTGGCGTTTGTTGCAACATTGGCGGCGTCCATTCTTCTGGCGCGCACAGTTGCCGGACCAATGCGCCGCCTGTCGGAATCGGCGGAACGTGTCAGTCTCGACATCAATGCGAGCCGGGATCTGCCCAGTTTTGCCGGCCGCGAAGACGAGATTGGCCAGATGTCGCGCTCGTTCAGCAAAATGACGGATGCGCTGCGACGACGGATCGAGGCGAGTGAGAAGTTTGCGGCAGATGTCGCGCATGAGCTGAAAAACCCGCTCACCGCGGCACGTTCGACAGCGGAATCACTCACGTACGCGAAAACCGACGAGCAGCGTGACGAGTTGGTGGTCGCGATCTCAAGCGAACTAGCGCGCCTCAATCGGTTGATCACGGACGTCTCGAATGCCTCCAGACTGGACGCAGAATTGGCACGGCAAGAGACGAAGCCGATCGAGATCCTCCAACTCGCCTCCAGCGTCGTCGATACGTTCCGAGACATCATGTCTGGTGATTCCCGCAACCTGACGATAACGCTCGATTCCAAACTGGGCTCGCAGCCGTCAACCGTCCTGGCGCACGAAGGCCGCATGGGGCAGGTGCTGACCAATCTCATCGACAATGCGCTGTCGTTTTCAAACGACGATGGTGTGGTTCGCGTGGAGCTTTCTGCGTCGACTGACGAATTACAGATTGCGATTGAGGATAACGGACCAGGGATCAGTCCGGAGAACATCGACGCGATCTTCACGCGATTCTACACGTACCGGCCGACCGAGTTCAGCAGTCGCGGCGCCAATTCGGGGCTCGGGCTTTCAATTTCTCGCGAGATCATCAGCGCTCACGGCGGCGTGATCTGGGCCGAGAACCGCAAATCGGGTGGCGCGCGCTTTGTCGTCCGCCTCCCCCTCGTTCGCGGCACAGCCCCCGGGTCGGCCGCAAAGCCCGGTCAGCCCGGTCGGCGCGGCCGTGCCTGAACAGCCACCAGCTGAATTACTGCTCCACGCAACCGCCATTGCGGTTGCAGGCAAAGCCATGCTCTTTCGCGGTCCGTCCGGCAGCGGCAAGTCCGACCTTGAGTTACGCTGCCTTGCGCAAGCGCCCTGTCCGCTTGTGCAAAACAGTGCGGCGGTTCTCATCTCTGACGACCAGTGTCACGTCACGAAGACGGACACTGATCAACTTATCGTTTCCGCACCGGAGCCGCTGAAAGGCCTTATCGAAGTGCGCGGCGTCGGCATCTGTCGGGCGCCGCACGACGCGCAGGCGCGGGTGCGGCTGCTGATCGACCTGACCTCCGAGACACCGGAGCGTTTGCCGCCGGAACCTATGGAAACCGAGACGCTTCTCGGTATCGCAGTGCCTCGCACGCAGCTTTGCCCGCACTATCCCTCATCTGCGATCAAAGCGCTGCTTTTACTCGCCGCTGTGACTTGCAGGTCGTAGTCTGACACAACATCTGTCTCCTGTGTAAAGCGACTTTTGCTTCGGCATGCGAGCGTGATAACCCTAGATACCGATTGTTTTGGATGGATGTGCGATTGCCCGTTCATCCGGCGCGTGAATCGGGCTCTATATTTATGATGTTCAGCAGGATTGAAGTTCCGGCCCCGAGCGCAGCCAGGGGGACGCAAAGGAGTCGAGCCGGAGCGATCTTGCTATGATGCGAAACGAAGGGCTCGTCGCAGATGCGGTCCGCTCGCCGGCATGGGATGCGTCGTCAATGATTGGTCTCGTGATCGTCACTCATGGCCAGCTTGCGAACGAGTTTCGGGCGGCGCTGGAGCACGTCGTGGGGCCGCAGGAGAACTTGGCGACTGTTGCAATCGGGCCAAACGATGACATGGGGCAGCGCAGAGCCGACATAGTCTCATGCGTACAATCTGTCGATAATGGTGATGGTGTCGTCATACTTACCGATATGTTTGGCGGCACACCATCCAACTTGGCCATTTCGATAATGGATGAAACCGGCGCTGAGGTCGTCGCTGGCGTGAACCTGCCGCTACTGGTCAAACTGGCCAGTCGGCGTGGCGACAGTCCGCTCCAGGTTGCCGTCAGCGAAGCACGTGAAGCTGGCCGAAAGTACATTGCAGTCGCAAGCCAGGTTCTGGCCGGTGAACACTGAGGACTTGAGGAGCACTATCTTGGCCGTGACCGAAGACGAACTTCGCCGAACCGTAAAAATCCGGAACGTCAAAGGCCTTCACGCGCGCGCATCTGCCAAGTTTGTCAAGTACGCTGAGCGCTATGACGCGAAAATCTACGTTCACAAGGACGGCCAGACGGTCTGCGCTACATCCATCATGGGGCTGATGATGCTCGCGGCCGCACCCGGCTGCCGTATCGAGCTTAGCGCATCCGGGCCTGACGCTGAGAAAGCGCTGGATGCGCTGGCATCATTGGTTGAGTGCGGCTTCGATGAAGAGTGCGTCTGAGTGCGCCGATTGATCCCGCCGCTCACGCAGTTTTCATGAGTCTCGGCAGTCGATTCGACATCACGACATAAAGATGTCTTTATATAGCGTTGCATCGTTGGTGCTGCGCCGGTATATCGTGGCGACCGCTATGGACTGCGCGCTGCGGTCACGGCGCACTGCGGTGTCGCGCCCTGATCAACAGCCCAACCTCATACAGCCGTAACCTGAGAGAGATCATGTCGAACGTGCAGGATTATGCGATTGCCGATATCTCACTTGCCGACTTCGGTCGCAAAGAGCTTGATATCGCCGAGACCGAAATGCCCGGCCTCATGTCATGTCGGGAGGAATTCGGATCGTCCAAGCCGCTGAGCGGTGCCCGCATCACCGGCTCACTCCACATGACGATCCAAACCGGCGTATTGATCGAAACGCTGACGGAGTTGGGCGCACAAGTCCGCTGGGCCTCATGCAACATCTTCTCCACGCAAGATCATGCCGCAGCCGCGATTGCCGCTGCCGGCGTGCCCGTTTTTGCGATCAAGGGTGAGAGCCTCGAAGACTATTGGACCTACACAGACGCAATCTTCCAGTGGCCAGATGGTCAGCCGTCAAACATGATCCTTGACGACGGTGGCGATGCGACGATGTATATTCTTCTGGGTGCACGCGCCGAGGCCGGTGAGGATGTGCTCTCGAACCCTGGTTCCGAAGAAGAAGAGTATCTGTTCGCGCAGATCAAGAAGCGGATCGCGGCAACACCAGGCTTTTTTGCACGCCAGCGCGACGCCATTCGCGGTGTGACGGAAGAGACGACAACCGGTGTTAACCGGCTGTATCAGCTGCAAAAAATAGGTGGCCTTCCGTTCCCTGCGATCAACGTCAACGATAGTGTCACTAAGTCAAAGTTCGACAACAAGTACGGCTGCAAGGAAAGCCTTGTTGACGGCATCCGGCGCGCGACCGACGTGATGATGGCCGGGAAGGTTGCCGTCGTTTGCGGTTACGGCGATGTCGGGAAAGGCTCGGCTGCATCGCTTGCAGGTGCCGACGCCCGTATTAAGGTGACGGAGATCGACCCGATCTGCGCCCTGCAGGCCGCAATGGACGGCTATGAGGTTGTCCAGCTTGAAGATGTCGTCAAAACCGCAGACATTTTCATTACGACCACCGGCAACAAGGACGTCATTCGTCTCGAGCACATGCGCGAAATGAAAGACATGGCCATTGTCGGAAACATCGGACACTTCGACAACGAGATCCAGGTCGCCTCTCTGCGCAATCAGAAGTGGACCAACATCAAGCCGCAAGTCGACATGATCGAGTTTTCCGGCGGGAACAGAATGATCTTGCTGTCCGAGGGCCGGCTCCTGAACCTTGGAAACGCAACGGGACACCCCAGCTTCGTGATGTCGGCGAGCTTCACGAACCAGGTCCTTGCGCAGATCGAGTTGTTTGCCAACGGCGCCGACTACAAGAACGAGGTCTACGTCCTTCCAAAGCACCTCGACGAGAAAGTCGCGCGGCTGCATCTCGCCAAGCTTGGGGTGAGGCTGACAGACTTGTCAGACGAGCAGGCGAGCTACATCGGTGTGGAAACTCAGGGCCCGTACAAGCCGGAACACTACCGCTACTGAAGCGTGTTGCACTAACTTGCTTTCGCTCACGGGCTGTTCCTCGCTACGCTCGGGCCCTGCGCGGGCGCGCCGCAACGCGGCGGGCCGCGGTCGCGGCCTGGAACCGTCTTCGCAGAATAACCCGAGCTGGTTATTTATCAGCTCACGGGCTGTTCTGGCCTTCGGCCAGGCCCTCCGGGTGGGCGGCGCAACCCGCCGGGCCGCAGTCGCGGCCTGGGTACCGTCTTCGCAGAATAGCCCGAGCTGGTTCTTATGGCT
This sequence comes from Pseudomonadota bacterium, assembly GCA_039186015.1. GTDB lineage: Bacteria > Pseudomonadota > Alphaproteobacteria > Rhizobiales > Hyphomicrobiaceae > JBCBWG01. The sequence goes on along the minus strand of JBCDAH010000201.1, from coordinate 53 downwards.
CACGGGTTGCTCTGGCCTTCGGCCAGGCCCTCCGCCGGGGGCGGCGCAACGCG
>JBCDAH010000200.1:0-6049 GCA_039186015.1 Pseudomonadota bacterium | reverse complement strand
ATAGCCGTGAGCGAAAACAATCAGCGCGGGTTAGCCGTCGCGCACGGTTCCAGGCCGCGAATGCGGCCCGGCCAAAGGCCGGAACAGCCCGTGAGCGAGAGTCTTTAATTTGCGCTGTTCGCACGCTCGCAGGCTCGCGGCTCGAGCGCTGGCCATCCTGCGGGCATTGTTCCAGGCCGCGCCAGCGGCCCGGCGCGTTGCGCCGCCCTCGCGGAGGCCCGAGCGCAGCGAGGAATAGCCGTGAGCGAAAACAATCAGCGCTGGCCATCCTGCGAGGACGGTTTCCAGGCCGCCACTACGGCCCGGCGCTTTGCGGCACGCCCGCCCCAACGCGGGTGTTCCCGCGTTGGGCATTTCACATGTCGAGATGGCGAACACGCCATCTCGATGGGGCCCGGCCGCGAGGACGGAACAGCCCGTGAGCGAAAAACGAAACACAATTGCGCCGCGCCGCCGGCAGCCGTACGGTCACGGCAACCTAAAGAGACCTACGCCGGGAGGAGACGCGCGTGCTGCTGGGCTGCATTGCGGACGACATAACAGGGGCCACCGATCTCGCGTTGATTCTGGCGCGAAGCGGCATGCGAACCGTTCAAGTGATCGGTGTACCGGAAGCTGGTACCAAATTTGGTGACTTCGACGCGGTTGTTGTCGCGTTGAAGTCGCGCACCAATCCACCCGACGAGGCCGTGGCCTGGTCGCTGGCGGCGTGTGATGTGCTGCTGGCGGACGGTGCGCAACAGATCTTTTTCAAGTATTGCTCGACGTTCGATTCAACGGCACAGGGCAATATCGGGCCCGTGGCTGACGCGCTGTTGGCAAAGCTCGGCGCGCAAATAGCAATTGCCTGTCCGGCATTTCCGGCGAATGCGCGATCGGTCTATCAGGGCTATTTGTTCGTGGGCGATCAATTGCTGTCGGATAGTCCTATGAAAGACCATCCGCTGACGCCGATGCGCGACTCTAGTCTGGTTCGGGTCTTGGCTGCGCAATCGCAGCACTCGGTTGGTCTCGTCACCTACTTCGTCGTCGAGGCCGGGCCAGGTGCCGTCAAGGCCATGATCGGACGCGCACACTCTGAGGGCCATCGCTACGTCATTGTCGATGCGATCAACGAACTCCACCTGTACACGATCGGCGAGGCGGCTGCTGATCATAAGCTGATTACGGGGGGATCAGGCATCGCGGTCGGGCTGGCGAAAAACTTCATCGATCGCGGGCAAATGTCGCGTAGCGAGCCGGAAACGCGCATGGCGGCGCGTCCGGGCCGGGCCGCCATTCTCGCTGGCTCATGTAGTGCAGCGACCCGCGGGCAAGTCACAGCAGCGATCGAAGCCGGTGTGCCGACTCGCCGCATCCAGCCGCTTGACCTCGCGGAGAAGCGGGATAGCGCTGCAGACTTGCTTGCCTGGGCGCTCCAGCAACCCGTTGATCAGCCGATCCTGATCTATTCCAGCGATGATCCCGAGAACGTTCGCGAGGTGCAGGACAAGCTGGGCCGCGACGCTGCGGGGGCATTGATCGAACGCACGCTCGCCGAGGTTGCGCGCGGGCTCGCCGACAACGGCTTCACGCGCATGATTGTAGCCGGTGGAGAGACGTCAGGCGCGGCCATCGATGCGCTTGGCGTGACGGCGATTTCAATTGGTCCTGAAATCGACCCGGGTGTTCCGTGGACGCGGTCGACAGGGGACGACGGGCTGGTGCTTGCCTTCAAGTCCGGGAACTTTGGGACGCCGGATTTCTTCCTCAAGGCCTGGGATCTCTTGTCATGAGCGAAGAGACCGAGCTGCGTGAGCAAATCTGTGCGATTGGCCAGTCGCTGTTCAATCGGGGGCTCACGCACGGCTCGACCGGAAACATTTCCGCACGGTTGTCGGACGGCGGATGGCTGATGACGCCGACGGGTTCGTCACTCGGCACCCTCGACCCGGCAAGGATTTCCAAGCTGGACGCCGACGGCCAACACATCGGCGGCGATCAGCCCACCAAAGAAGCCTTTCTGCATACCGTTATGTATGCCGAGCGACCGGCAACGGGTGCGGTGGTGCATTTGCATTCGACGTACTCCGTTGCCGTGAGCTGTATCGACGGCATCGATCACGAGAATTGTCTGCCGCCGATGACCGCGTACTATGTCATGCGCGTCGGTCGGCTGCCGCTCGTGCCCTATTATCCACCGGGGGATGCCGCGCTCGCCGATGCCGTCGGCAAGCTCGCGAGCCGACATCATGCGCTCTTGCTGGCCAATCACGGCCCGGTCGTGGGCGGAACGTCACTGTCGGCGGCAACCGATGCAATCGAGGAATTGGAAGAGACGGCACGGTTGTTTTTGTTGCTGGAAGGCCGTCCGCTGCGTCTTCTGACCGATGCGCAATCAGAAGAGTTGCGCCGCCGATTTCGCTGATCTGCCATTACAAATCAGAGCTTGCATCAACCCAAGCTGCTGGTGCACTCATGGGAACGAAGAGCGCGACCGCGTGCCGTAAACGCGCCTGAGAGACCGCAAGTCGCTTGTCACAAAGCGCGACCTTGCCCCCGGAGCACCGCAATGACATCTGACGCTGCGCTTGAGCAGGACAGCGCCTATGCTTGGCGCCGCCTCGTCATCTCACTGGTGATTGCGACCATCGGCGGCGTTGGGCTTTGGTCCAGCGTGGTCGTCCTGCCGTACATCGAAGCCGATTTCGGATTGGGGCGTGGCGAAGCCTCGTTCCCGTACACGGCAACGTTGGTCGGCTTTGCAGCCGGCGGCATCCTGATGGGGCGCCTCGCCGATCGCTTCGGGATCTCGGTACCGCTCGTCATCGGCGGTGTGATGCTTGCGCTGGGCTACATTCTGACCGCGTTCGCAACGGCATATTGGCAGTTCCTGGTTGGTCAAGCGATCTTGATCGGTGGTCTTGGGAGTTCAGTGAGCTTCGGCCCGCTGGTTGCCGATGTTTCGTTGTGGTTCAAGCGGCGCCGCGGCATCGCCGTTGCTTTGGCCGCAAGCGGTAACTACCTCGCCGGCGTTGTCTGGTCTCCGGCTATAGAACAGGCGACTGCTGCTTTCGGATGGCGCACAACGCATATTGGCATCGGTCTCATTTGCGTTGTGTTGATTGTGCCGCTTGCGCTTATGCTGCGCCGTCGCCCGGCCATCGAAGATTCGCCGGTGGCGTCAGACGCCGGCGCGTTTGCGCGACGGATTAACATATCGCCGAACAAGCTCCAGGCGATTTTGATGGTCGCCGGCGTGGCATGTTGCGTCGCGATGTCCATGCCGCAAGTTCATATCGTGGCCTATTGCGGCGATCTGGGTTACGGACCTGCGCGCGGGGCTGAGATGCTGTCGCTCATGCTGGGGCTCGGCATTGTCAGTCGTCTGATATCGGGTTTGATTGCGGATAAGATCGGCGGCGTGGGGACCCTGATCCTGGGCTCAACCCTCCAGTGCCTCGCACTGATGCTCTATCTCCCGTTTGACGGTCTGGTTTCTCTGTATGTCGTCTCAGCGCTGTTCGGTTTGTCGCAAGGCGGCATTGTGCCGAGTTACGCTCTGATCGTGCGGGACTACTTCCCGGCGCGGGAAGCCGGAACACGGGTGACGGTTGTCCTGATGACGACGGTATTGGGCATGGCGCTCGGCGGCTGGTTATCCGGCGCGATCTATGACCTGACGGGCAGCTATCAAGCCGCATTCCTCAATGGCATAGCCTGGAACCTCGTGAACATGTCGATTGCCGCATGGCTCTTGTTGAGCGGCCGGCGTCCGCGGTCCGGACCTGCCACGGCGCCCGCCTGACGCATGATGTTCGCCTGAGATCTCTTGATTGCGGCTGAGTGAGGCGCGAGACTGCGCGCCAACATCGCGGCACACCCGCCGGCAAATCGAGCATCGCAGGGAGATGGTCATGGAATACGAACGCATTGGTACAAGCGGCCTGATCGTTTCGCGGCTCTGCCTCGGCGCCATGATGTTCGGAGATCAGACCAGCGAAACAGATTCGATCGAGATCATACGTGCCGCGCAGGACGCCGGGATCAATTTCATTGATACGGCGAACGCCTACACCAAAGGCCGATCAGAGGAGATCACGGGCCGGGCGCTTAAAGACAATCGCAACGACTGGATACTTGCGACCAAGGTCGGCTCGGCTATGCGCGATGCGATTGGTGAGGACACCCTAAGCCGAAAGCGTATCATGACCGAGGCCGAGCGTAGTCTGGCCCGGCTCGATACCGACTACATTGATGTCTACTACCTCCACCGCGATGACCTCGTCACGCCACTCGAGGAGCCCGTTGCGGCCATGGGCGATCTCGTCAGGCAAGGAAAGATCCGCTACTGGGGATTTTCGAACTTCAATGGTTGGCGCATCGCGGAACTCGTGCGCGTCGCCGACGCCGTTGGTGCGCCGCGCCCGGTCGTGATGCAGCCATTGTATAACGCGATGAATCGAATGATCGAGCAGGAGCATTTGCCGGCCTGCGCACACTTCGGGATCGGCGTTGTCCCGTATAGCCCGCTGGCGCGCGGTGTCCTCACGGGCAAGTACGCGTTGGACCAGCCGCCGCCTGCCGAAAGCCGGGCAGGCCGGAAAGATGCCCGGATACTGGAGTCCGAGTTCCGCCCGGAATCGATCGAATTGGCGCAACGCCTGAAAACGCACGCCGAAGCGCGTGGCATGACTGCTGGTCAGTTTGCGCTCAATTGGGTGTTGAACAACAAGCTGGTCAATTCGGTGATCGTCGGACCCAAGTCCATGGAACAATGGCGCGATTATCTGTCGGCGCTGGAGCACAAGCTCACGGCAGATGATGAAGCCTTTGTCGACGACTTGGTGCCTGCCGGCTTCAATTCGACACCGTTTTTCGGAGATGTGAAACTGCCGCCGCGCGGGCGCATGGCACGGACATAGTGCGGACATCGTTGAGCGCCTTTGCCGCCATGCGCGCGGGTTGGGCGTCCGACACTGTTCACCCACCGGTTAGTTTAAAGCCAAACGCGAGACACCTTTTATTGCTAAGCAGTATTTTGGCTGCCCGTCCGACATCGCATACGCGTGCCGGCGATGGGCGTCTCGCCAGACTGAATATTGTGGAGCATGGAGAAGACTGCCGTGAGATACGCCACCGTGACAACACTCGCGTTTGCGGCAACGCTGGTGACTGCGTTGCAAACACCGACATTCGCGGCGGACGACCGCGTCTGCAAATCCAGCAAGGTCACCCGAACGGGCGGTACGGCAGCAAGTGAGTTGCTTGCACGTAAGCGGGCCCGTGACGCGTGGCGCCAGAAAGTCGAAGAAGAGTACGGCAAGGAGTACTCAGCCTGGTACCTTGCCAAGAACCACGACTATTCGTGCTTCACACAAGATGGAAAGAACCGCTGTACGGCCAAGGCAACGCCATGCGAATCCGCCGTTGTCATTCAGGGGCCGCGCAAGATCTGCAACTTCTACAAGATCAACGCGACTGGTGAAGCGTCGTCATCCGAGTTCTGGGCCAAGCACCGCGCGCGCAAGAAGTGGTCGATGCGTGCCAACATGATTGTCGGTGACGATTTCGATACGTGGGTGTTTGCCAATAACCGTACGGTGGATTGCCGCGACAAATCCAACGGCGACACCGTCTGCACGGCGAAAGCGACACCGTGCCGGTTGAGCCTGATCAACTGATCGGCTGCTGACGTTTTTTGTTTCTCGCTCACGGGCTGTTCCGGCCTTTGGCCGGGCCCTGCGCGGTCGCGGCGCAGCGCGCCGGGCCGCATTCGCGGCCTGGAACCGTGCTCGCAGGATAGCCAGCGCTGATTGTTTTCGCTCACGGCTATTCCTCGCTGCGCTCGGGCCTCCGCGAGGGCGGCGCAACGCGCCGGGCCGCTGGCGCGGCCTGGAACAATGCCCGCAGGATGGCCAGCGCTCGCGCCGCGAGCCTGCGAGCGTGCGAACAGCGCAAATTAAAGACTCTCGCTCACGGGCTGTTCCGGCCTTTGGCCGGGCCGCATTCGCGGCCTGGAACCGTGCGCGACGGCTAACCCGCGCTGATTGTTTTCGCTCACGGCTAT
>JBCDAH010000199.1:0-6079 GCA_039186015.1 Pseudomonadota bacterium | reverse complement strand
GCTCAAGCAAATCCACGATGAGCTAGACATCGCCGTCCTCGACGCCTACGGCTGGCCTCCCGACATCACCGACGAACAAATCCTTGAAAACCTGGTTGCCCTAAATGCCGAACGGGCTGAAGAAGAACGCAACGGCTACGTCCGTTGGCAAATGCAATGTGCACCCAGCGCGCTCAGCCGTCCCCGCAATCTCAGATGAGGTTGCGACCAGGTCAGGCTCAGCAAGCGAACGCCCCACGGGCACACCGCGCGCCAGAAGGAACGTGTTCGCCATCCCCCCACCGACAACGAGGTGGTCGACCTTGCCGATCAAGTGCGTCAGCACAGGCAGCTTCGTTGACACCTTCGCCCCGCCGACCACTGCGACAGTCGGGCGTTCCGGCCGGTCCAACGCACTCCGCAGCGCATTAATCTCAGCCATCATGAGTGGCCCGGCATAGGCTGGCATGAGATCTGCGATGGCCGCCGTCGACGCATGGGCACGATGTGCGCAAGAGAACGCGTCGCCAACAAACACATCACCGAGCGCTGCAAGCTGCGCCGCAAACGCGGGGTCGTTTGCCTCTTCTCCCGGGTGAAACCTAAGATTCTCCAAAACCACCAGGCCCCCGGTGCCGGCTTTCGAGACGGCCGCGGTTGCCTCCGTCCCAATGCAGTCCGGACCGAAAATCACAGGGCGTTCAGCGATGCCCGCAAGGGCTTCTGCAACGGGTTGCAGAGACAAATCTCGGTTTGCCACACCCTTTGGTCGACCAAAGTGGGAGAGCACAACAACCCGTGCACCCCTGTCGCTCAACGACAGCAGACCGGGAACAAGGCGCGAAATCCGTGTCGCATCCGTCACCCGCCCGTCTTGCATCGGCACATTGAGATCTGCACGCACCAAGACAGTCTTGCCCGAAACATCAACAGTCTCGATCGGCACCAAGTCATCAAGCGTCATTCTCGCCCCTCGCTGTCGCCCCGTCCGCACCACGACGTCGATGTTTTGCGGCCGTTTCGCGATACGCGCCGGTCCGGAGTCCGTTTTCGCAACCAGGCGTGCGCAAACGACCACGAACGGTCATCTCCGGTGCCACGCCAGTTCGTGCCGCAAAACACCAACTTCGATCGGCCAACTAGCTGGTCCGCATATCCCCGTCGACGACATGGCGCGCCATGGCTGCGACACGATTGGCGGTGAGCCCGAAATGCTCGTAGAGCTGTGAGCCGGGCGCCGATGCACCAAAATCACTCATGCCAACGAACGCCCCCGCACGCCCCAGCCATTCGTGCCAGCACATTGCGACACCGGCTTCGATCGCCACACGCGGCGCATCACCAAGCACCGCATGCCGGTAGTCCGCGGACTGCGCCCGGAACAACTCCATGCACGGCATCGAGACAACCGCAGCCGACACGCCGTCGTCGGCCAAGGCTTGGGCCGCATCAACGGCCAGCCCGACCTCTGATCCCGTCGCGATCAGCGTCACATCACGAGCCTGCGACGGCTCGGACAAGATGTAGGCACCCTGGGCCGAGACATTCGCATCCGCTGCCACGGTGCGCAGGTTCGCAACGGACTGCCGCGTCAAAGCGATCAGCGAGGGCCCGTCTGTATGGCGAATGGCCAGCTCCCACGCCTCAGCTGTCTCGACGCCATCAGCCGGCCGGAACACACGTAGGTTCGGAATCGCTCGCAAGCTTGCAAGATGCTCAACCGGCTGATGCGTGGGACCATCTTCGCCAAGCCCGATCGAGTCATGGGTCATGACATAAATCACACGCTGGCGCATGAGCGCCGACAGCCGTATCGCCGGCCGGCAATAGTCCGAAAACACCAGGAACGTCCCACCATAGGGAATAAGGCCGCCATACAGCGACAGTCCGTTCATGGCCGCCGCCATACCGTGCTCGCGGATCCCGTAGTGGACATAGCGCCCGCTAAAGTCATCTGCCGTCAGAACACTGTGGCCGGATACCTTGGTATTGTTCGACCCGGTCAGATCCGCGGAACCGCCCAGCAATCCCGGCACAACCGGAACCAGATGATCCAATGCGCGCTGGGACCATACCCGCGTTGCGGCTTTGTCAGTCGCCGTCGCTGCGGCCGTCTTCGCCGCCTGAACCGCATCAGCCAGCGCAGCATCGACTTGACCGCCAATCGGCTGCTCGAGTTCCGACCGCAGATTCGCTGGCGCGCTGTCCCATACCGATTGCCATTCCGCCCGCCGCACCGCGCCGCGTTCACCGGTCGATCGCCAGGCCGCCAGGACATGTGACGGAATCTCGAACGGCGACGCACTCCAATCGAGCACCTCTCGCGTTGCGGCAATTTCGTCGGCACCCAATGGCGCACCATGTGCACCGGCCGTGCCCGCCTTTTTGGGGGCGCCATACCCGATCGTCGTCTTGCAGGCGATCAGCCAAGGCTTCGCCGCATTGCCACGCGCTTCGACCAGCGCGGCATCGATGGCAGCCGGATCGTGACCATCGACCGATAGCGTGTTCCACCCAGCTGCACGGAAGCGTCCAATCTGATCTTCCGAGGTCGATAGCGATGTGGGCCCGTCGATCGAAATCCCGTTGTCGTCAAACAACACGATCAGATGACCGAGGCGGAGATGCCCGGCCAACGTAATCGCCTCTTGGCTGACGCCTTCCATCAAACAACCGTCGCCAGCAATCACGTATGTTTTGTGGTTGATCACACCACCGTCGAACTTTGCGTTCCAATGGCGTTCGGCGAGCGCAAATCCAACCGCGTTGGCAATCCCCTGGCCAAGCGGCCCCGTCGTCGTCTCAATGCCAGCCAAATGCCCGAATTCCGGATGGCCGGCCGTTTTGGATCCGAGTTGACGGAACGCCTTAACCTGATCCAGGTCCATGCCCGGATAGCGGGTGAGGTAGAGCAACGCGTAAAGCAGCATCGAGCCATGCCCGGCGGACAGCACGAACCGGTCGCGATTGGGCCAATCCGGCGCCGCCGGATCAAAACTCATGTGCTTTGAAAACAGTACGGTTGCCACGTCGGCCATGCCCATCGGCATTCCGGGGTGACCGGACTTGGCCGTCTCAACCGCATCCATTGCCAGTGCGCGGATCGCATTGGCCATTTCCGCATGCGTTGCGCCCGGGGCCCCTTCGCCAACTTGGCCGTCCGCCATAATCTTTCTCCACGCGCTGAACTTTTTTGGTTATGCGCGCGGGTTTAGCGGTCGCGCCTCAAGGCGTCTAGAGCCAGTGTGTTATCATAGGAATCCGCCCACAGCCCGCTCACAGACCAAACCATCATCTCATTGGGTGATCAGCCTGTACGGCGGTGGACGCCTCGGGCCATCATCCGATTTGGCCGCAGGTACCGTCCATCAGAGCTTTGCCTAGTGCGATCGCGACCATCCCGACTGCGCTGAGGTTCGCGCCTAGCCCGCGCCCGGCGTCGCACCGCGGGACAAAAACGCCTCGACGTCGGTTCGCCGCGGCAATCCCGCACGTGACCCAAGACGCATGCACTTCAGAGCGGCAACGGCTGCGGCGAACCGCGCGCAATCCACTGCCGCGCGCCGCTCCGATAACGCCAGAGCAAAGGCCCCATGAAAGGCGTCACCGGCCCCCGTGGTATCAACGGCGTCGACGGCATATGCTGGGATTTCGCCGCCGCCAAAGGAATCACGCCAAACGTAGCCTCTGGCGCCGCGCGTTACACCCGCATGTCGCACGCCGTGCAACATCGCGCGATCAAGCCCGGACTTCAGATCAAGATTGGGCAGAAAGTCCTCAAGCGCGGGCTCAGTGAATATCGCGTAATCGGTCAGACTAAGGAGATCCGGCAGCGCTTCCCGTCCCCCCAAGTCGATGTCCAATATGGTGGGCACGCCGGCCGACCGCGCTGCGCCGAATACGGCGCGCACCGACTCAAGCCAACGCAGATCCGCGAGGACAGCCTGCGCCTCCTTCACACGCTCTAGCGGCAGCCAGCTCGTACTCGACGGCATCTGTACATCACGGGCACCGACAACGACCCGATCACCGGCATCGTCGACAATCACCGCCGACGTGGACGACCGCGCCTCTTCAAAGCTTGCGACATAACGGGTATCGACGCCTTCTGCGACCAGACCGGCACGAATGCGGGCACCGACATCGTCGTCTCCAACGCGGCTCCAGAGTTCAACCTTCCCGCCCAACCTGGAAATCGCAACGGCCGCGTTCGCGGCAATCCCGCCACCGCTTTCGATGTACTCGAGCGCACGAATCTTCGTTGGACCGCGCGGCAACGTGTTGACCCGGAACACACGATCAAGCGCGGCATGCCCGATACATATGATCCGCCCTGTCATGTTATTGTCTCTGCTCGTTGCGCTGGCGCCGCGCCAGATTGGTCGGCCTCACTCTGCGAGGCGGCATCCTGGTCAAAAAGCTGCGACAGGTTCTCTGCATCCGACCGTGCACGCTCTCGCAGCTTTTCAATATCCGTGTAGTGCTGATAATCATCAATCAGGCGCTTTCGGTCGATCTCGTCAAAGGTATTGACGGTATATGCGACATCACGAGGACCAAACCCGAGGCCAGCCAGCAGTAGGCGTGCCAGATCGAGCGAAGACTCGTACGTCTCACGTCGGATGTCTGTGATCCCGTAATCCATCAGGCGATGATAATGAACACGGTTTCGTGCTCGCGCATAGATCGGCATGTCAGGATAGTTTCTGCGAACGTACTCAGCGACCCGCAATGAGGCCTCCGGATCGTCGATCGCCAGCAGCACGGCGCGAGCCTCGCCAATGCGCGCAGCTTCTAGGATTTCCGGTCGACTTGCATCGCCAAAGAACGCTTCGTTTCCAAAACGTTTCACCAGGTCAATCTGTTCCGGATCCAGATCCAGAGCCGTAAACGGAATGCGCTTGGCCCGCAGAATCCGCGCAACGATCTGACCAATGCGGCCAAAGCCTGCAATAATGACGTGTCCAGATGTTTCGCTCGGGACCTCAACGTCGTAGGCGGATTGGGGCACGGCCCGCGGCAGGAACATCTCGTCAAGAAGCAGCAATATCGGGGTCGCCGCCATCGAGAGCGTCACGATCACAGCGACATAATCAGCCGTGATTTTGGGCAGAACCGAAGCCGCTGTCGCCGCCGTCAGCAACACAAATGCAAATTCACCCCCCTGACACAATGACAACGACAGCCGCCGAGAGGCCCAGGAGTCCAAGCCCTGCCAACGCCCTAGGCCGTACAAAATGCCAGATTTAATCACAATGAGTACAATAACGCAGGTCAGAACGATCACCGGCTCAGACACCAGGACATCGATTTCGAGCGACATGCCGATGGCCGTGAAGAACAGACCGAGCAGCAATCCTTCAAATGGCTTGATGTCGGCTTCGAGTGCGTGGCGATAGGACGATTCCGCCAGCAGCGCGCCGGCAATGAATGCCCCGAGCGACGCCGATAGTCCCGCTTGCTGCATCACGACAGCTGTGGCGACAACGGTCAGCAGGGCGGCCGCCGTCATCGCTTCCTTCACGCGCGTGCGCGCGACAAGTTGAAGCGCGGGTTCAATCAAGAACCGCCCAACCAACACAACTAGCGCGATAACGGAAATGACCCGAAGCGCCGCCCAGGCGTCCATGCCGTTCGCGGCGCCCGTCAAATCCGTCACCGCAAAGATGGGGACAAGCGCGATAAGCGGGATTGCGGCCAAGTCCTGAAACAGAAGAACCGAGAAGCCGAGCCGGCCATGCCGTGCTGTCAGTTCGCCCTTTTCTTCCATGATTTGGAGTGCAAACGCGGTGGACGACAGCGCGAGCGCGAGACCGAGAAATGCGGCCGTCACCCATGGCAAGCCAATCGCGGCAATGATCACGCCCAGAGCGAGCGCACTTAGCAACACCTGCGCGCCGCCAACCCCAACGATTGTTGTCCGCATCGCCCAGAGCCGTTTCGGCCTGAGCTCCAACCCGATCAAGAACAAAAGGAGCACAACGCCGAACTCGGCGATATGCAGGATTTCCTGGACTTCGAGAAACGAGAAGGCCTGACCGACCCCGTAGGGTCCAATCAGAATTCCCGCAAAGAGATAACCAAGCACGGTCCCGATCTT
>JBCDAH010000198.1:0-6145 GCA_039186015.1 Pseudomonadota bacterium | reverse complement strand
TCAATCTGTTCCCGCACATGCGGGTCATCGACAATCTGACACTGGCCCCCATGCTTGTGCGCCGCATGACCAAGGCGGAAGCCGAGGACATGGCGCTCAGTTTTCTGGAGCGGGTTCAGGTTGCCGACCAAGCCTACAAGTATCCGGGCCAGCTCTCGGGTGGTCAGCAGCAGCGTGTCGCAATCGCACGATCCCTCTGCATGCAACCTCGGATCATGTTGTTCGACGAGCCAACATCCGCGCTGGATCCGGAAATGATCAAAGAGGTCTTGGACGTAATGGTCGAACTCGCCAGCGGCGGCATCACCATGGTTGTTGTTTCGCACGAAATGGGCTTTGCACGCACGGTTGCCGACAAGATGGTCTTTATGGACCAGGGCGAGATTGTCGAGGTCGCCAAGCCGGATGTCTTCTTCACGAATCCCAGCAGTGACCGCACGAAACTGTTCCTGAGCCAGATCCTCAGCCACTGAAGCGTGCCGCAGACAACACGCCCAAGCGTTGAGGAGATGTACGATGACCATGGTAGACAGTTCGACCGAACCGGATTGGGCAGCAATTCGCAGCCAGTTCCCGTTTCTTGAAACCAGTGCCTACTTCGACATCGGCCGCAAAGCAGCCTTGCCATCGGCGGCAAAGGCGGCAGCCGACGCTTGGTTCGAGGACGTGTACGGCACCGGCGGCGCGAACGCGTTCTCGATGGACGGACAGGAGCAGACGCGGCAGGTCGTTGCAGACACGTTCGGTGCGCCACGCGACAACATCGCGCTCATCAAGAACACGTCGGAAGGCATCGGTGCAATCGCCAGTGGCTTTCCCTTTGAGCCCGGCGACAATGTCATCATCAGCGAGAATGAGCACGAGAACAATACATTCCAGTGGCTCCACGCGCGCGAGCGCGGGATTGAGGTGCGCTACGCCAAACCGGATGCCGACGGCTGCGTGCGCCCGGAAGCTTACGTTGACCTGATCGATAATCGCACACGCATTATCGGAGTTGCATGGGTTGCCTACGGCAATGGTTACCGCGCCGACATGGTCAGTCTGTCAGATCTTTGCCGCGCGCATGGCATCAAATTGGTCGTTGATGCGATCCAGGCGATCGGAGTGATTGACCAGCGCGTCGATGCTATTGGCGCCGATGCCGTCGTTTCAGGGGGCCACAAGGCACAATTCAGCGTGACGGGTGCGGGCTTCATGTATCTCACGCAAGAGATGATCGAATTGGTCCGGCCGCCGATTGCGGCGAAGTATTCGTTCGAGTCGATCGATCGTCATGTCCCCGATCCGGTTCTGCGCGGCGACGCGCGCCGGTTCGAATACGGAAATCCGAACTTTCTCGGGCTGGCGATCCAGCGCGCTTCAGCGGACTTCGTCCGCAGCATTGGTCTCGCCAACATTGAGGCCCGAGTCCGCGCGCTCACCACCACCTTGATCGACGCCCTGGAAAAACAGCAGTTCAAGGTCCTCACGCCAAGGCCATGGCATGAGCGTGCCGGCATCGTTGCATTCGAGGTTCCAGGGGATGCCGCCAAGCTCGAGATGAGACTCCGTAAGAATGGCGTTCGGACCGCGCACAAAGACGGCCACATACGATGCGCAGTCCACTTCTATAACTCTCACGACGACATTGATCGCTTGATGGCCGGTCTGTCGAGGTATGCGCACCATGATTGATCTCGTCAGCGATACGGCCACCAAACCGACCGCAGGCATGCGCGAGGCCATCGCACAAGCAGATGTTGGTGACGAGCAACGCCACGAAGACCCGACCGTAAGACTGTTATGTGAGCGGGTGGCAGACATGCTCGGGGCAGAGGCGGCCCTGTTGCTACCGTCAGGTATCATGAGCAATCTCGTATCCGTCGTAGTGCACTGTCGTCCGGGTGACGAAATCGTAACAGCAGCCAACGCGCATGTGGTGGGGTCAGAGGGGGCCGGCGCAGCCGCAATCGGCGGCATCCAAATGGCTCTGATTGATGCACCCGACGGCCGTTTCGATGCGCAAACGCTAAGGGCGAACGTTCGCGTCAATCGGGCGCGCGCCCCTCGTCCGAGCCTCATCTGGGTGGAAAACACATCAAACGCCGGCGGTGGTACCTGTTGGAAACTGAGCTCACTAGCAGCCATCTCAGACGTGGCGAAGGTGCACGACTGCCGCATGCATCTGGACGGCGCCAGGCTGTTGAATGCCGCAATCGCGACTAATACGCCACCGGCTGAGATCTGCCGCTTTTTCGACAGTGCTTGGATTGACCTCTCAAAGGGTCTTGGTTGCCCGATCGGCAGTGTGCTTGCCGGTTCGCGCGCGTTCATTGACGAAGCCTGGGTTTGGAAACACCGGCTGGGCGGTGCAATGCGCCAGGCCGGTATCATTGCCGCCGCCGGTCTGTACGCACTCGATCACCATGTTGATCGCCTGGCCGAAGACCACGCCAACGCTCAGCGCCTCGCAAATCAGCTACAAGACAATTCCGGTGTAAAAGTCGTTGGCGATGCGGTCGAAACCAACATCGTCTTTGTCGACGTGTCCGGTACGGCGCATTCGGCCGCCGAAATCGCGAGCGCTCTGGAAACGCACGGCGTGCGCATGGGGGTTTCGGGCAGTTCCAAACTCCGCGCGGTGACGCACCTCGGCGTTTCCGCAAGCGATATTGATGCGGCAGCCCAAGCCTTCAGGCGTGCCGCCGCAAGCCCGGGCTAGGGCAACGTATCCGCGTGGGACGCGATCGCCTCGCCGCCCTGCATCTGAAATGATTGAGGAGGAACTTGCGATGCCTGTCTCCGACATGGAACTCGAAATGTTGACGCCGCGCATGGCGCAGTTTGCCGAGTCACAAACCATCGCAATGAGCCGTCGCGCCCGCGAGCTGATGCGCCAAGGCCGCGACATCATCAAGCTCAGCTCGGGCGAACCCGACCTCGAAACACCTGGACATGTACGCGAAACCGCAAAGCAAGCAATTGACAAGGGGCTAACCCGTGCATCCAACGTTGATGGGCTGCCGGAACTGAAGCGCGCTGTCGCAGACAAACTCAAGCGAGAGAACGGGCTCGACTACGCCGAGGATGAGATCATCATAGGCACCGGCGCCAAACAGGTGATCGCGAATGCTATACTTGCCACTGTTGGCAACGGCGATGAGGTGATCATTCCGGCGCCGTATTGGGTCTCCTACCCGGACATGGTGCGCCTTGCAGGTGGCACACCCGTGTTCGTGGATTGCCGACCAGAGCGCGGCTTCATGCCAACGCCGGAGGACATTGAAGCGGCCATTACGCCGTCAACAAAGTGGCTCGTGATCAACAACCCGAACAACCCTACAGGCGCCGTTTGGGATCGCGACACGCTTCGCGGAATTGCAGACGTTCTCAAGCGTCACCCCAAAGTCCACGTCATGACAGACGACATCTACGAGCATCTCGTCTACGACAATGCCGTCGTCCACACGTTCGCGGCGATTGCGCCGGAACTCAAATCGCGCGTGTTGACCATTAATGGTGTGTCGAAAGCGTTTGCAATGTCCGGTTGGCGGATCGGCTATGGGGCGGGTCCGGTGTGGCTCATCAAGGCCATGGCGAAACTGCAGTCGCAAATGACATCGAATCCCACGACCGTGTCCCAACACGCGGCAATCGCAGCGCTCGACGGCGACCCTGCCGGCCAAGCCTCCTATCGGGCGACGTTCAAGGCACGTCGCGATAAAATGGCTGCGGTGATATCAGCAACAAAGTTCCTGGACTGCCATGTGCCGCGCGGCGCCTTCTATGTTTTCGCCGACTGCAGCGCCGCGCTTGGACGCACGACCCCGGACGGCAAAACGCTCAAAACCGATGGTGATCTCACACACTATCTTCTCGAGCAGGCCGGGCTGGCTGTTGTTCCCGGGTCTGCGTTCGGCATGGGGGGCTATCTCCGCTTCTCCTACGCCATTGATGAAGCCGAGATCGACCGGTGCTCGGAGCGCCTGGACAAGGCCATGCAATTGCTTTCATAGAGCGACGTCGTTTGGGCCGAACATGCTGTGACGGCGACGACCAAGGATTCCCAACGTACGGACTTGCTCCGAGCCAACGGCTCGAAGATCACGACCAACAAGGACGATGCATAACAATGACTCACTTGCGCCCATCCCAACGCGTTGCGCGCGTTACGACATCCCCAAGCGCAATGGCATCTCAACGGGCGCGAGAACTGCAGGCCGCGGGTGTCGACATGATTGCCCTCAGCTCCGGCGAGCCCGACTTTCAACCGCCACCGCACGTTATCGATGCAGCCTACGCGGCGATGCGGGCCGGACAAACCAAGTATACGACGATATCCGGAACAGCGGAGCTGAAGGCCGCCGTCCGCGAAAAGTTCGCACGCGAAAATGGGCTTTCCTATGCCAACGACGAAGTCATGATCTCGGCCGGTGCAAAGCAAGTCATTTTCAATGCACTCATGGCAACGGTCGAAGCCGGCGTCGAGGTCATCGTTCCGACGCCGGCCTGGATCGCCTATGAACAGATCGTCCAGATGGCGGGTGGCACACCGGTCACGGTCGCCTGCGCCGAGGCTGATGGATTCAAGTTGACGCCAGAACTGCTCGAGCAGGCGATCACACCAAGAACCGCCTGGGTCGTCCTGAACTCGCCGTCAAACCCGTCCGGCGCGGTATACGGACACGATGACCTTCAGGCCATTGCCGAGGTTTTGAGACGGCATCCGCATGTCTGGGCCCTCACCGACGACATCTATGAGCACATTGTCTTCGATGGGCGGCAGGCCGCAACAATTGCCGCCGTTGCACCGGACTTGAAGTCGCGAACGCTTACAGTGAACGGTGTCTCCAAATCCTATGCGATGACAGGTTTTCGCATTGGGTTTTGTGGTGGGCCGACAACGCTGCTTGCGGCCATGCTGAAAGTCCAGTCACAAAGCACGTCGGGGCCGTCGTCGGTCGGCCAGGCCGCCGCCGTTGCCGCGCTAAACGGCCCACAGGACTCACTTCCCGAGCGATGCAGCGCCTTTGAACAACGCCGAGATCTTGTCGTCTCGATGCTGAACCAGACCCGCGGCCTGAGCTGCACACGGCCCGAGGGCGCGTTCTACGTCTTCCCCAGTTGCGCCGGCTTGATCGGCAAGAAGACGCCGGCGGGCAAATCCATCGAGTCCGACCTCGACTTTGTGATGTATCTGATGGACGACTTCAACGTTGCGACTGTTCAAGGTGCGGCCTACGGTTTGAGCCCCCATTTCAGGCTCTCGATCGCCACGTCAACCGAAGACCTCCAGCGTGGCTGCGAACGGATCCAGGCCGCTGCAAACTCGCTGACATAAGTCCCGACCTGCGAAGCAAGCATGAGCGGCCCAGCTGGTCTCTGGTTGACGCAACGACGCTCGAGTCGATCCCGTGAACTGCCAGATCAGACAACAAATCAGAATAGACTGGATTTGTTTTTGTGCGAATCGGCTGGATGGATCCCACGAAACCAAAGAACACCGTGCAGGATCTGAGAGATGCCAGTCGTCAGCCTGGACACCGCTTTAATATGCACGCGGATGGCGCTCGCTGCTGTTCTCTGCGACTGCGGTAAGTCAGTCCGCTGTCAGCTCAATTGGACATATTGAACTTAACAAACCCAGAAGTAGACCATCTCGGGCGTGCACGGGCGCGCAACCGTGGTCGCCATCGCCCTGACCGACACTGCGCGATAATTTGCTGGTCGACCGCGAGCCGATCGGTGATGATAAAATTGGAGGGTACCGTAGCGCGGCAACCACAAAGCTCTGTACGCGTGTTTTTTCAATTCAAGTCAGTGCTAGCTGCCGATCAACACAAACTCTCATGAAGGCTGTGACGCTCAACCCTCCAACGGCTTGGCCCGTCGGATGAGCCTATCCAAGCCGTGAACCGGAACGCGGAGATAATCAGTGACCACAGTTCCTTCGACCGCCCGTGTCGTCATTATCGGTGGTGGTGCGGTTGGCGTGTCAGGGCTCTATCACCTGGCGAAGCAAGGCTGGACCGACTGCGTGCTACTCGAAAAGAACGAGCTGACATCAGGCTCAACATGGCACGCGGCAGGAAATTGTCCGAATTTCAGCGGTTCCTGGGCCGTCATGAATATGCAGCGCTATTCGTTGGAAATGTACCGCGGC
>JBCDAH010000197.1:0-6294 GCA_039186015.1 Pseudomonadota bacterium | reverse complement strand
TAGGGAACCTCTGAACAGGTAGAGCTTCGTGGCCAGGCTTGTGCGGGATTGGCCGGGCCGCAGTTTTTTTGGCCGGAACCGTTGGTTGAATGCCGCTTATCGGCATCCGGGCCGTGCATCAGGCGCACGTCAGCCGTCGTCCGTTGCGATAGTAGGCCCATCAAGTGCTGCTGTCGCTTTAAACTCAGACCGAATTGACCAAACCACAGGCGTGTTCTGTGCCCGATTATCTCGCTTCTGAGCGCAGAATTTCTCGGGTGCAATCTCGATGTTTGTCTTTGCCTAAGGTAACCAAAAGGTAACTACTATACTATTCGAAACCAAATGTGTACTCTGACTGATATGGTGACTTCGATTGCCGTCAGAAGGAGGAGCATCCATGAATAGACCCGGCGAACCATTCCGCCTCGAAATCGTGTCTGACACGATTTGTCCGTGGTGCTTTGTTGCGAAGCGGCGACTCGATGCGGCCTTGTTGATGCTGGGCGACGACATGGCGTTCTCGATCACGTGGCGTCCATTTGAACTCAACCCTGACATGCCGCGCGAGGGCCGAGACCGGAAGACCTATCGCTCTGAGAAATTCGGCAGCTGGGAACGCTCTCTCGAACTCGATGAGCAAGTGAAATCGGCAGCCGCCGAGGACGGTCTTGTGTTCCATCACGATCGTATGGCCGTCACCCCGAATACGTTAGCGAGCCACGTGCTGATTGCTCTGGCAGGCGAAATAGGCCGCCAGACACCCGTGGTGGAAGCCGTCTTCAGGGCCTACTTCCAGGACGGTCGCGACATCGGAGACCCTGACGTTCTTGAAGAGATCGGTACCGCTTGTGGCATCGGCGGCGAAGGGCTCGCTGCGGCACTATCCGATGAAGCGCTCCGGGCCGAAGTGAAAACGGAGGCTCAAGCCTTCGCGCGTGGCGGCATTCGTGGCGTACCGTCGGTGCTAGTTAACCGCTTCGTCGTTTTCAGCGGCGCACTTCGCACCGACCTGATGGCCGAAAAGCTCCGCTCAGCCATGCGCGACAAGCGCGTTGCCTCCCCTCCCGGAGCCGCCCATGGTTGAAGCGAGAATGCATTTCGATGTTGCAGTTGCCGGCGGTTCGATCGCAGGGCTCTGTGTCGGCAACGCACTATTGAATGCCGGCTTCGACGTACAAATTTTCGAGCGGTCGCCCGGTCGACTGTCTAGCCGCGGTGCCGGCATCGTGGTGCAGCCTGAACTTCTCGGTCTCCTATCGACAATAAATGCGCCAGAATTGGCAACGACATCGTGTTCCATAAGGCGCACATTGAGCGGCCCAAGCGGCAACGCGCGGACAATGTCAATGCCGCAGCGGTTCACCTCTTGGGAAGCAATTTACGCCGCATTGTCGGCTGTGTTCCCAAAGGAAAGATATTACGAAGGCGTAGCACTTGAGATCGATCATTCGGTCAGCAGTGGTGTTATGGCTCGCGTAGGAGATCGAACGATCTCCGCCGATGTCTTGATTGCCGCAGACGGCTTTCGATCAGCCGCACGGCATCGGTTCGCGCCTGAAACGACAACGAAGTATGCAGGCTATATTGCATGGCGCGGCGTGGTTGACGAAGCGGAACTGCCTTCGTCACTGACCAGCTTCTTCGACGATACCTTCACTTTTTGCAATGTTGCCGATGGCGGGCACGCGCTTTGTTACTTTATTCCAGGTGATGGCCTTTCGACCGAACGCGGCACGCGCCGCCTCAATTGGGTTTGGTATGTAACGATCGCAGAGGGTGCCACTCTTGATGCGCTTATGACCGACCGAGACGGCAACCGGCGCGATGCCGCCGTGCCTGAGGGATGGGTCAACGAGCAGGCGCTCATCGATTTGCGACAGGCTACAAACGCTCTTGATCCGCGCTTTGCTGAGCTGGTGAACGGTACCAAGCAACCGTTCATTCAATCCATCGTTGATGTCGCGCCGCCGGCGATGGTGTTTGGTCGCGTCTGCTTGCTCGGCGATGCGGCCTTTGTTGTGCGACCGCACACAGCTGCGGCCGCAGCGAAAGCCGCCGCCGATTCAACGGCGCTTGTGCGCGCCTTGCGTGCATCAGCTCCGGATTACGACCGCGGTCTCGCAGCCTGGGAACGCCAACAAATGGCAGTTGGCAATCAGCTGGTTGACTACGGCGTGCGACTTGGCGAGGGCAGCAGAAAGTTCGGGGTGAGATGAGCGAAGACAAAGCCAAACACGGCCCGTCGGTCAACACGAGCGAGATCAAAGTTTACGGACGAGTCGGCTCAACCGAAGGCTATGAGATCCGTGATTTTCTCACTCGGACCGTTGTTGAGTTTAACTGGATCGACCTCACCTGTGAGGAGGACTGCCACCAGATGCTAGGTCTCAAGCACTTCGAAGATCTGAGATTTCCGGTCGTCGAAATGCCAGACGGCGAGCGTTTGTTCGCACCACAACTGCGCGAGATCGCCGATCGGCTCGGCTGGGTCACAACACCACGCTATCGGGAGTATGACGTCTCGATCTACGGCGCCGGACCGGCAGGCCTAAGCGCCGCCGTCTATGCAGCCTCAGAAGGCCTGCGCACCGTCCTCATCGAGCGCCACGCAGTCGGCGGTCAGGCCGGCACCAGTTCGCTCATCGAAAACTACATGGGCTTTCCAAAAGGGATCAGCGGTGCAGCGCTTGCCGAACAAGCGCGTCAGCAGGCGGTCAAGTTTGGCGCTGAATTGATTATGATGGGCGAGGGGGTTGAAGCCACATTCAACGACAACCGCATCCACGTTCGGATGGCCGACGGCAGTCGCATGGTGGCAAAGTCGAATATTTGCGCCACCGGCGTGGAATACCGAAAGCTCGGCCTGGCCAACGAGCACCAGTTTCTTGGAAACGGAATTTTTTACGGCGCCGGCGCGGCGGAAGCACCCTACTGCCACAACAAGGAAGTGTTCGTTGTCGGCGGCGGCAACTCAGCCGGCCAAGCCGTGATGCACTTCGCCGACTACGCACGCAAGGTCACCATGCTCGTGCGCGGAGGATCGTTGTCGGAAACGCTGTCGGACTATTTGATCGGCCGCATAAACGAGAAGCGCAACGTCGAGGTCGTCACGAACGTCGAAGTCTCCGCCGTCGATGGAGACGGCGTGTTACGCGAAATCACGGTGCGAAACCGTCTCGACGAGAGTGAGCGCAAGATTGACACAGATAGGCTGTTTGTTTGCATCGGCGGCGTCCCAAATACCGACTGGGCCAAAGATACAGACATCATCCGGGACCGCGTCGGCTACCTCATCACTGGTCCGGACCTCGTAGATCGCAGTGCGCTCCCAGAGTGCTGGGCCCTGGAGCGACAGCCTTATTACCTCGAAACAAGTGTCGCCGGCTCGTTTGCGATCGGCGACGTGCGACACAACTCGATCAAACGGGTCGCTTCCGCTGTCGGTGAAGGTGCGATGGCGATTTCCTTCGTACACCGCTATCTGGCGGAGACTCACTGATGCTTCGAGTAGAAAATTCGCCGTTTCCCGGTCACGCATGGTACCCTAGTGGCATTATGGTGACCAAGAAAAGCAAGACCTCAAGCGCTACCGAACCCGTTTACGACCGCCAGTATCCCGTGCGACGCGTGCTGGAACTGGTCGGAGATAAATGGACACCCATTGTGCTCTATTGCCTCTCGCGCGGCACGCGGCGGTTTAGCGAACTCCAGCACCAAATTCCTGACATCTCCAAAAAGATGCTGATCCAGGTTCTGAGGCGATTGGAAACCGATGGGATCGTGAAGCGAAAGGTGTATCCCGTCGTGCCGCCGAAGACGGAATACAGTCTCACCCCGCTCGGGCGAAAGATCCACGAACCCATCGCGCTCTTGTGCGACTGGGCATTGTCCCATGAAGCCGACCTGGATGCGGTCGCGCGTCACCGCGCAAGGACGGCAGTAGATGGCTGATCTCGGCGGGCTCAGCGTGATCGTTGGGCTTCTGGGCGTTGGCCTAGTGGCGGCAACGGCGGCTCGAGCCGTAGGGTTCAGTCCAATTGTCGGATACTTGGTCGCCGGCGCAATCATCGGCGAGCACGCGCTCGGCCTCGTTCACGATAGCAAGACAACGCATTTGCTGGCCGAGGCGGGGGTGATTTTCCTCCTGTTCGATATCGGTCTGCATCTATCCCTGCGCGATCTTTGGGCGTCTCGACGTGACCTCTTCGCCTTTGGACCAAGCCAGGTCGTGCTGTGTGCTCTCTTGCTCGGGCTCATTTTACTCGCGTTCGGGATCCCCCTTGCGGCAGCCGTGATCCTTGCCTTGGCACTGGCGCTTTCTTCGACAGCTCTGGTCGTTCAAGGACTGATCGAACGCGATCTGCAAAGTGCTCCGATCGGCCGCAAAGCAATAGCCGTACTGATTTTTCAGGATGTTTGTGCGGTCGCCATCCTCGTTGGCGTTCAATTTGCCGGCGATGCCGGGGAGACTTCAATCGCAGTAGGTCTCGGTCTGGCCGCGCTCAAGGCCGTTGCCGCTGTTGCTACCGTTATGCTGATCGGGCGGTTTATCTTGAAGCCGGTGTTTGCTTGGATTGTTGCCACGAAACAGGTCGAGATCTTTACGACCGCTGCGCTCATGGTCGTCCTCGGAACCGCCCTTCTAACCGGTGCAGCTGGTCTGTCGCTGCCTCTCGGAGCCTTTCTGGCCGGGCTTATTTTGTCGGAAAGCGAGTACTGCTATCTCGTGAAGGCCGAACTGCGTCCGTTCCGCTCATTGTTGCTCGGCTTTTTCTTTCTGACGGTCGGCATGATGCTCGACCTGTCGGTGCTCATATCGACCCCCGCTCTTATCGTGTCGGTGCTGGCAGCTCTTATTGTCGTCAAGTCGGGCATTGTCTTCGCTCTCGCGCGGGCGACTGGAATGCCATTATCGTCCGCGGCGCGGCTTTCGTTGTTCTTGGCTCAGGGTAGTGAATTCGCGTTTGTCGTCTTCGCACTTGCCGGTGCAAACGGCTTGATCGAACCAAACGTGTCAGGCGCGCTGATCGCGGCCGTCACCCTCAGCATGATAGTCACACCGGGTGTCTGGCTGCTTGCCGACCGTCTGGCATCACGCTTCGCTCACGACTCCAATGATGAAACCGTGGACGGCGACGCCACGGGGCGCGTACTCGTTCTTGGCTTTGGCCCGTCCGGTCGCGCGCTTGGCCGTGCCTTGTCGGCCGCCGGTCGCAATTACGTGATAGCAACGGATGATCCAACGACATTTGCCGAAGCCCAGGTATGCGGCTTTGAGGTCGCGTTCGGCCCACCGGACGACGCTGGGTTTCGCGACGCGGCCGGCGGCGGCGCGGCGACTGCCATTGTTCTCGCGGCTCCAAACCAATCGCAGCAGTCGAACCTTCTGGAGGAAATTCGTCGCCAATACCCAGATCAAACGGTTCTTGTCGCAGAGTTGAGCACCACGAAGGATCAGGATGGAAACGCGGTGACCCGCCTCAACGATGGGCTTATCAAAGCACTCAGGATCGATGAACAAACAGCCGAACACATTCTGTCACGCGAGCGACGCGAAACGGTGACTGCCGAAAACGAATCCAGCTTCATTCCCGCACGGGCAGGCTGACATCGGCGTCCTGGCAGATATCGTCGCGCCAATCTTCGCGCTCGTCCTTTGCGGCTATCTCGCCGGACGGACCGGCGTGCTCGGCGATGCGTCTGCCGGCGCGCTCAACCGATTTGTTTACTACTTCGCGCTTCCCGCGCTTCTCTTCCTGTTCACTGCGCGCGCGCCCGTGGCCGACATTCTGAATTGGTCGTTCATCGGAGCGTTCTTGCTCGGTTCGGTGGCGACATTCGCCGCTGCCATTGCCATTGGCCAAAGCGTCTTTGGACATAGGTTACCTGCCACTGCGCTTTTTGCCCTGGCGGCCGTCTTCCCCAACACGGCATACCTTGGAATTCCTTTGTTCCTGACAGCCTACGGGACAAACCAAACCAGTCCGGCGATCGTTGCGACCATGACGGCAAATACCGTCTTCATCGCCGGAACCATTGCACTATTAGAGTGGTCGACCGACCGAACCGGACAAAAAGGATTCGCGATTGGACTCCTTAGCAAACTATTCCTCAATCCACTCGTCGTTGCCCCGCTCCTCGCCTTGCCGATTGCCCTGTTCGACGTTTCAATGCCGTCGCCGGTTGCCGGTTTCGTTGAGCTCCTCGGATCAACCGCAGGACCCGCAGCATTGTTCGCCCTCGGCTTGTCGTTCGTAGAGCGTAGAGTTGCCGCGCCTCCCGTAGAGCTTGGCGCAATCCTTTCGATTAAAC
>JBCDAH010000196.1:0-6385 GCA_039186015.1 Pseudomonadota bacterium | reverse complement strand
CGCCAAATGCCAAAACGCTTTTTGCGTTCAACAGATCCCGAGCGAAGCGCACCAAACGCGTATCCCGGACGTCGACAGACAGATTGTCAGCTCCAAGCCGTAGCAGGACCTCGGACAGAGACGTCGTTTCGTCATGAGCGTTGCGCTGACGTGTTTGTCGGGCGTTGCGTGAGATCTCAGTCATCGCCGCGCCTCGCTTAAAGGCCGGTGCCCGATCACAATTTCGGTCCCAGATGGCAATTTGGCCAGTGAATTGTCCAACTCGAAAACAGCTCGGAACGTCTGGCTCGTCGGCTCAAGACGACTGTCGATGAACACGAGCCTGACGACAATTCGCCGTTCCGGCGACTTCGCCGGTGCCGCCCAATAGCTGCTGCCGCTCTTGAAAGACGAGGCCGCCGCGGCAGGGATGAAGCCAACCGCCTTGAGTGTTTTCAGATCAGCGACCGTGATCAGCTTATCCGTGCGTTGCACGGTTGCGCCGGCGTCGGTGTGGAGTTCCACCACCTCGCCGTCGAATGGTGCGGCAACCACGTAGCGGGCGAGAATCGTGCGCTCAAGATTTAGCTTTTCCCGTTCGACGGCCAGCGCATCGGTCGCCACCTTCACGTCGGCTTCTGCAATTTGAATCTTATAGCCAACGTCTTCGAGCTCCCATTTGGGAACTGATCCGGCGCGTGCAGAACGGAGCCGCGTCAAACGCCGACGCAGGCGTTCGAGTTTGCGCTGGGCCTTCTTGAGATTGCCGGATTGCTCCGCTGATTTCTCCGTAAGCCGGACACGTGCGGCCTGAACGCTGTCATCCAGTCGGACAAGTGTTTGACCGCGTTGGACGCGCGCACCTTCTCGAACAAGCAGTTCGGTAACGTGGCCGTCAACCATCGGCTGCATGACGACCTCTTGGCCGGGTCGCGTTATGGCGTGAACGCGTGGTTCTGCGGACGCCGCGCCCGATGCGGCGACTGTGATAATCGCGGCGATGATCGGCAATGTACGCGTGGCCATGGCTGTTCTTGCTCCATTGAAGGGCGGGTGCGTCTCAACTTGCATCACTGTCTGCAAGAGTGCCGAACGTTGCTGAAAGCCCCTCAAGTCGACCCAACGCCGACAAGGAGAAGAGGTGCGCGTAGACCGATCCCAACAGCCCCGAGCGCGCGAGATCCGCCAGCCGATCGTCTGGCAGTTGTCTCAGCCGCTGTTCGTCTACGACCTGGAACCCGGTCAGCTGGATCCGGCGAGATGCATGCGAGACCTTGATTGTCGGTTCCGTGAAGAGGTCGAGTGCGCGCAGTTTGGTACCAATCCTGCGTGTCGTATCGAGGGCCTTTTGGTATGCGACGCAAAAATCCAAAATGGATTTTGCAAACGGTGTCGGTTCTCCGTCCGCAAACAACTTGCGCTCATAGTCGTCTCCAACGTTCTGAGCCGTTGGGTCGATACAAAGTGCGAAGTCACTTTTCCCGGCCTGCGCACGGAGAAGCATGAACGGAAATCGCCGGACGTAAGCGGGGACATACGCTGAATTCAACCAATGGCCCATGGCGTCGACGTACGGGTTCACCCGATCCTGAAGGGAAACCAATGCTGCCGGCATGGGGTGTTCGCCGACGGTGAACAGGATTGGATAGTGTTTTTGTGCCGCCGCGAACTCGTCGACTGCAAGCGGAAAGCTGTTCGTGGTTGCAGCGAAGGTATAGTCAGAGTTGCCGCATACGCCCAGCAGGGCATGTTGATCCGGAACCAACGGTATGAGTTTGCGGTAACAGGGCGGAAGGTTTTTCTCTATTGCGGGAATGGTGTTCATTGCAGCTTTGCTCTTTTTGAGACGCGTTTCCAATGGATGAGTAATCGAGGGTATCTTCAGGCCATGCGAAACCGCCGCTGGAGTAGGCGTTGCAGTTCAACCTGGAGGTACTGCCAAACGGGCCGGCTCGGTTTGGACAGCCGGACGACAATGCGCTTTCCGTCGCGTAGCGCCCGTTGCGGCAAGTGATCGCCGACGAGTTCTAGCGTGATGTTGAAGCCGGACGGCTCGGTTTGTGCGGTGCGGGTGGATGGTCGAGCGGCGCCGGTGTTTGACGCATTGGCAATCGGCTGAACGCTTTGAACCCTGACGGCGACCGGTGGCTCATGTAACCCCGGTACGCGCAGAAGGCCGGACAAGCTTTGGATTTCAGAAATCGTGGATTCAGCCCGGTCGTGCTCCAACCGTGCAACGAGCCGAAACCTGTCTTTGCCGACGGTCGTGCCGAGGTGCTGCTTGCTGGTTGGTACAACCCAGCTGCCGTTTGCTGTGACCGAACGTGCTGGTTGCCAGAATTTCGCCGCCGGTAGCACGATGTTCAATGCGCGGATACGACGCTCCGCGTCAGCTAGCTTCGCTTCGGCAGCACGAACTTGCCCCAACAGCGTAGGGATTCGGTCTGGCTGGTCCATGCGCGCTGCGCGCACCGCCAGCCGTGCCATCCCGAGTTCGGCACGCGCGATGTCACTCATCATCGAGAGCTCGGGATTAAACAGGGATACGACGCCTGCGCCCGCGGGCATATTGCGTGCGTCAACAATGCGGCCGACTTGACCCGCCACCGACGGATACACAAACGCCTTATCGTCGGCCACAACGTGCCCTTCAAGCACGAGAGCGCCATCGATCGGAATGAAGGGAACGCCAATCAATAGGCCCGCGATAGCCGCGATACGCCACGTGATGCGCCCAGGTTTGTCGGGCGTTGCAGCTTGGGCAGCCTCGGCGGCTTGGGCCGCCTGAACAGTCGTTACCGCCGGTCGGACGAACAACACGAGCCCGCCCACTGCAACAACCACAACGCCGAGCGCAGGGTGAAGCATCAACGATGCAAGCGCGATGAAGCCAATCGTGAGTGCGCGATAAGCCAATGATGCCAGCCAGTATCCAAACAGCGCTGCGGCGTGCTTGCCAAGCCGTACGTCAATGCCGAGAAGCCGGTGACCGACGTTTCGTGCGACCCTGGCTGCCCGTGTCGAAAGGTTCGGCAGATCGCAAATGTCGGTGAGAATGTAGTATCCGTCGAGGCGGACCAATGGATTGAGATTGAACAACAGCGTTGAGACGCCGGCAACAAGCATGATGTTGAATAGAAAAATCTGGAGTTCGCCCTCGCCAATCGCCGCCCATATGATTGCTGCGATTGCCGCGATCCAGATCTCGACATAAATGCCTGCCGCGCCAATTGCGGCGCGCCGCCATTTGCTTTGCAGATCCCAAGATGCCGTTGTGTTGGTGAAAGGCAGCGGAATGAAAAAGAAAAACGCGATGCCCCACCGCACCAACGGGACTCGACGGCATTCGACCTGGAGAAAATGTGCCGTCGCGATCGCATGACCAATCTCATGAAGCATCTTCAACAAGAGAAAGGTCATGGTCAGCGTCACCATCGTCTCCGGTGACAGATGGGCGACCTGGGTGAAGTTGAGGTTCAGCGTATCGGCGTTTTTGGCAATACCGTTGACGGCGACAAGAATGGCAATGGCAAAACAGGCCAATCCAAGGCGCGCGAACAGAAATCGCGCCAGCCACGGGAACGCTTCGTGCAGCCAACCGATTTCACCGAGCTCGAGGCGCGTGAAGATGAGACGAGCTTCAAGTGGTTTCTTTTTCGGGGACTGAGAGGTTGGTGCGTTCGTGCTCTTTGCGTCCACATCCAGCGACGCGATGAGACCTGCTTCGATCAACGCCGGTATCGTCTTGAGAATGCGGGCGGTCTCGGCTCTGCTTTCCGCGATCGCTGTCTGAAGCGGACGCGCCTGGCGCAATTGGAGCAGGAACTGATGAGTGGCGGCGTCAGTCGCAAAGTATGCGCCGGTCAAATCGTTGGAATAGACATAGGCTGTCTCGCCGCCAACGACTGACTTTCGCCACGTGACATTTGGAGAGAGCTCGTATCTCGCCTGCTGTGAGCTCATTTTACGCCTGACCCGACTAATTACGCATCGGACAAATTCACAAATTTTGTATAACAGGCGCTTAACCGCCGGCCGCTCAATTTTCTACTGCGATGCTTCTCAACAATTGCAGCGAATTGTCGTGTTGTTTTGGGGTGCTTTCTCGAAACTCGAATATCAGTATCCAATCAATTTGCTCGTCAAACCGAGTCATGACCCCGGGGTTAATAATTGATCACAACAATGACTATTGAGTCTTCGGCGCAACAGATGCGATTTTTGAATCTTGCGACCATAAGTCTGTGCGCGAATCACGCATGTTGGGCTCTGCTTCCTCCGCAAGCGGAAGGGCAGCACAAAGATTGTGCAGTAGGCTGCTGATTTTGTAGGTGATGTCAGTTCCAGCGACCGAACATTGAAACTGTTGGTTGGAAACGATGGCGCATCTATTCAATTTCGCAAAGCCTTTGTTGTGCACGCTCGGTCTCGGGCTGTCGCTTGAGTACGCGATGGACCAGGCACTCTTGTTTTCCAGCGCCGCGCGCGCTGACGCAAAAGGTTGGACGTCAAAAGTTCAAGATGCATCCAGCGGAACCGCCAAGTCCTACAGACGTTTGAAGGGTCCGAAACCCTCGAAGCTCGGGGGCGACCGGGGCCACGGTGACGGTTGGGACACGTCCGTCGAGGTGACTGCGGCCGGGCGAGACAAAGAGACCGTCGCAGACCGTTTCGAGGCTTTTGTTGACCATCTTGTTTCACGCCGCGCGCCTTCGCGAACGCCGATCGTGTTTCGTGCCTCCGTTACGCGAAAGAAACTCCGGCGTGCTTGGTGGCGTTCGAGAGCGCGGGCCACTGTTCTCGGTGGTCGCCGTGCCACGAAATCCGGCTTGCAAGCCGTCGTCAGCAGTGCGCTGAAGCATTCGCATCAGATCGCAGTGTTCGGGCGCATACCGGCGATACGGGAAACGGGCGTAACAGAGGCCCATGGCCGGTATCGACCCGAGGTCTTCCTTGAAGCCAAAAAAGACCGCCGCAATGATCCGGCAAACAGCTTTGCTGAAGCCGCGGGTTTTCCGCGAGCGAAGTACACAGAGCGCGCGGTCGAGGGTGGTATCAGAAGCCGCGTCATCAGTGGTGCTGAGATTGTACTCTCGCATAGAAAATCGGACTTCGACACGAACTTGACGGAATACGACCCGAAAGATCAACAGCGGGACAAAACCGTCGTTACCGTGGTGCAACCCCTGCTGCGGGACGGCGGAATCCGCCATGGCCGACGTATCATTCGCGTCGCTGAACTCGACAGTGAAGTCGCGATGCAGGAGTTCATACGACAAGCGGAACAGCACCTTCTCGAAATCGTACGCGCGTACTGGAACATCTATCGCGCGCGCGCCATCTTTCTCCAGCGATACCGGCTCGCAAAATCCGCCACGCTGGTCATCAGGCGATTGCAAGAGCGAACGGATATCGATGCCGACCCTGTTCACATCAGCCGGGCACGCGCCTCGGCTTCCCGGCGCAGAACGGACCTATTGCGGGCCCGCACGGCAATCAAGAATGCCGAGCTGCGCCTGATTTCACTTGTCAACGACCCACGATTTGATCGTGTGAGAGCTGGAGAGTTGATCCCTGCTGATGTTCCGCCCCATCGCGGCATTCGCTTCAATCGCCGTCAACTGCTCCGCAAAGCCCTGATCGACCGTCCCGAGTTGCGTCAGGCCTTTATGCAGTTTCGTGCCGCTCTTGTTCGCGAAGGAATCTCAGAAAATGAAATGCTGCCCCAACTCGATTTGATCCTGGAGGGCAGCCATCACACGGGATCAAACGAAGACCTGTTTTCGACGCGTGGTGACAAATATGGTTATGCAGCCGGCATCCGCTTTTCCGTTCCGATCGGAACGGACGAGCGCAGGGCCAGATACATCCGCCGACGCATCGAAACCAAGCAGCAGGAACTTCAGGTCCGTTCGGCGATTGAGACGGTGGCTCTGGAACTCGATGTCTCAGCAAATGAGATGATTGTTGCGGAAACGGAGTTGGGCGCGAGACTCGATGACTTGAGCCGCGCACGGCACGAACTCAACACGATCAATGAACGCTGGATTGCAGGCGCAGGCGCCGAGAGCGCCCTAACCTTGCTGACAGAGCTGCTTGATGCGCAAGAACGCCTACAGCGCGCAGAAGAGGCCGTTGCGACGTCGGAGGTTGCGATTGCCGTTGCCCGCGAAAATCTTATTCGCGCTCGCGGTGGGTATTTGGCTCACTGGGGAATTGTTGTGGTCCCTGATAAAAACCTGAGAAATGAGCGCAAGACATATCGCCTTGAGGCGACTCACAAATAGCAAAGCAATCCATTTTTTCCAATACGATGACATAGAATAAATTCACCTCGCTGATCAGTTGTTTGTGGTTCTGAGTTTTTCTATGCCGAACGACTTTCTGTGGTTAAAAATGCGACTTG